>JAZUGT010000040.1:0-24299 GCA_045641365.1 Lachnospiraceae bacterium | reverse complement strand
CATATTGCGGAAGTTCCTTATAAAGACTCTTCCCGAAGTAATCAGCCATATTATCAAAAGATATAATATCGCCATCTGCGTTAGCAATAATTATGTCACTTCCGCCATTCTTTGTAATTTCATCAATGGAGCTTCCTATCTTAGAAATATCAAACTCCAGAGCAATTACAACATCCGACTGCTCTAAAGCACCTGCATAAATCATACACCTCTCGCCTGTCAGTTCATCAGAATATGCAATATCAACAAATCTTCTGTCTGCTGAACTCTTCGCACGAGCATACCAGTCAATCATCCCTACTCTGCTAACATCAATCGTTAGATTATCATCACTTGAAACTGCAAATCCACTTGATAACGCATATACTCTAATACAGTCTCTGGTACCATAATATGCCTTACAATTATCAACAAATTCCTTGACCAAATCAGAATCGAACTTATCATTAAGCGTCAATACAGCTGAAGCCTCTATTACTGACTCCCCTATAATCTCAGCACTATTAAAAGCACTATCAAGTTCAATACCTACCTTATCCAACTGTTCGTTACTGACACCCACCGTATAATTAGTCGATATCCTATACATTGTAAGAACAGCAGTAATCATTGCAACTAACAGAATAAGACATAGTAGCAGAAACAGAACTCTGCGAACTTTTTTCCCTATATTACTTTCAGCATTATGTGACTTACTTGCCATGAGCCCCCCATCGTAAAATTATTAATTGATCTTCTTCGCAACTACAACAAATCTGCCATCCGTCTCAGATGAATCACATGTAGAAAGTGTAACCAGCTTATCCCCATATTCTGGCACTACCCCAGTATCATATAACGAAATTGAAGCCATCTCATCCATATTGGAATAGAACTCATCTTCTCCTGATGCACCAATAAACTGATAATACTTAAATACTACCTCTTCCTCAGAATATATTCGAGACCTGAAAACATACATAACTGCATATTCACCCGTCTCATATATTGTATCAAAAGTAAACGTCGGATTCTTCGCCCAGAAATCCTGCTTAGAGTAATAATTCAGATTACCAAACATCTTTCCAGACTTCATATGATGCCCGTATAATATGGTATTATCATCCGGAAACGCAGCATCACAGTTCATATCCATGAAAATAGAACCATTCTTGTCATACTCCTGATTAAAATTATGATCAAGATAGTACTCATTATTATTGGTCTGCATAACAGGATAATCTATGCCACACCCCTTTATAGTAATCCAGCCAACTAACTTCCTGTTCTTCTGATACAGCTGCTCATACTTCTTAAGTATCGGTGGCTTATCCTTAGCCTCCTCATAATTTATCACAACTGTACCACCAGCATCTTCAACCTTGAGTTCTGCAAGCGAAGAATACTCCGCATCGTTCTTCTCGAACAAAAAGAAATAGAATCCAAGATAACCGACACTGCCAAGCACACACAGTCCCAGTACAATCATAAGAAGTCTTCTTCTAAGCTGTGCCCGCTTAAGTTCCTGAATAATCTGATTCTGCATATCAGCATCATAACTATCCAGTCCACCAGTTACTTCACCATTACTGCCTTTATTTTTAACAGCCCCAGGCTTCTTATCTATACGATTAACGCCACTGTTATCAGTTGCATCCTTAGACCTTCTATTGTTCCTTCCCCAAAAACGACTATTCCTGGCAGATGCTGCCTCTTCATCGCGTCTCTTCAAATCCCGCTCAAGTACTACCATCTCATCATAATAGTCTTCACCAACAAGAGTCTCAAAGCTAATACGTCCACTTTCAAGCTCTCTTATAAGTGCTTCAACATCCTCATGTGATGACAAGTTATACTTCTGTTCAAGCTTCTCTATCTTTTTATCATCTCTCCATCCCGCAGCATAATCGCCCTTGGTACGGAAGACACGTCCTCTAATCCTTAATTCATCCATAATAAATAATTATACAGCCTTATATTATGCATTGTAAACATAATAGAGTTCAGTAATGTAAACGTCTAATTGCCATAACAAGCAAAGGCGATGGTCATGAATACCATCGCCCCGATACATCTTATTACTTTACAACAATATTAACAATCTTGCCAGGAACATATATCTCCTTAACAACTGTCTTGCCTTCGATAAAGTGTGCAACTCCCTCAACAGCCTTAGCCTTTGCAAGAGCGCTGTCCTTATCTTCGTTAACGCCAAGCTCTACAACTCCCTTAACCTTACCGTTAACCTGAACACCAATCTCAATAACATCTTCCTTGATTGCGTTCTCATCAAATACAGGCCATGATTCAAATGCAATAGTATCACTATGACCAAGTCTGTTCCATATCTCTTCACCAATATGAGGAGTAATACAGCTCAACATCTTGATGAAGCCTTCTGCAAAGTCTCTAGGACATGAGCCTTCCTTATAAAGTGCATTAACAAAAATCATCATCTGCGAAATCGCAGTATTGAATGCAAGCTTCTCAAAGTCGCCACTTACCTTCTTAACTGTCTGATTATAAATCTTGGTAAGAACCTCTCTCTTATCATCATTAAGATTCTCTTCTACAGTAAAGAAGTTCCATACACGGTTGATGAATCTTCTGGCACCCTCTACACCCTGAGAACTCCAAGGCTTTGATACTTCAAGTGGTCCCATGAACATCTCATAAAGTCTTAGTGTATCAGCACCGTACTCTCTTACTACGTCAGAAGGATTAACAACAAACTCAGGGAATCTCTTACCCATCTTAATACCATTCTCACCAAGAATCATACCCTGGTGAACAAGCTTGGCAAATGGCTCCTTAACAGGCGAAAGACCCTGATCATATAAGAATCTGTTCCAGATTCTACTGTACATCAGATGACCAACTGCATGCTCAGGTCCGCCAATATACAGATCAACCGGCATCCAGTGCTTAATAAGCTCCTGATTGGCAAATTCATCCTCATTCTTAGGATCAATATATCTGAAATAATACCAGCTGCTTCCAGCACTACCTGGCATTGTAGACGTCTCTCTTACACCCTTAATACCATTGCTGTCATACTGCTTCCATTCTGTCGCATTCTCAAGCGGTGCCTTTCCGTTCTTACCCTTATAATCCTCAAGTTCAGGTAAAATAAGTGGAAGTTCAGAATCTGGAAGAACATGAATATTACCATCCTCTCCATGAACAACAGGAACAGGCTCACCCCAATAACGCTGACGAGCAAAGATCCAGTCTCTGAAATGATAATTGACAGTCCTCTTGGCAACACCCATCTTCTCAAGCTTAACAGTTATTGCTTCCTTAGCTTCCTCAACTGTTAATCCGTCAAACTCTTCTGAGTTAATCAACTTATATCCCTTACCAAGGTAATCATGCTTCTCAAATGCACACTCACTGACATCACGGCCTTCAATTACCTGAATCATATCAATATTGTGAGCGATAGCATACTCAAAATCTCTCTGATCATGACTTGGAACAGCCATAACTGCACCTGTACCGTAGCTGGCAAGAACGAAATCACCAATGAACATTCTTACTTCCTTGCCATTAATAGGATTGATACAGGTTACACCCTTAAGCTCGCAACCTGTCTTACCCTTATTAAGCTCAGTTCTGTCCATATCATTCTTCTTAATGGTCTCATCGATATATGCCTGGACTTCTTCCTTATTCTCTATTCTAGGCATAAGATTCTTAACAATATCTCCGTCTGGAGCAAGAACCATAAATGTAATACCATATATTGTCTCTATACATGTAGTAAAGATAGAGAACTTACCACCACCGATAATTTCAAATTCAACCTCTACACCAGTTGACTTTCCAATCCAGTTACGCTGAATCTCCTTAGTCGACTCAGGCCAGTCAATCTCCTCAAGACCTTCAAGAAGCTTCTCAGCAAAAGCAGGCTGCTCAATAACCCACTGCTTCATATTCTTACGAATAACTGGATATCCACCTCTCTCTGACTTGCCATCAACAACTTCATCATTGGAAAGAACTGTACCAAGTTCTTCACACCAGTTAACTGGCATATCTGTATACTTGGCATATCCCTCCTCATAAAGCTTCTTAAATATCCACTGTGTCCACTTGTAGAAGCTAGGATCTGATGTTGCAACCATCTTATCCCAGTCATAATCAAAACCAAGTTCCTTAAGCTGCTTTGAGAAAGTCTTAATATTCTCCTCTGTAAATCCATTAGGATGATTACCAGTTGTAACAGCATACTGCTCAGCTGGAAGACCAAAGCTGTCATATCCCATTGGATGAAGAACATTATATCCCTGCATACGCTTCATACGCGACATAATATCAGTCGCTGTATAGCCTTCCGGATGTCCTGCATGAAGACCTACTCCAGATGGATATGGGAACATATCAAGAACATAATACTTAGGCTTGGAAAAATCCCATACATCAGTCTTGAATGTATGATTCTTCTCCCAGTACTCCTGCCATTTCTTCTCTACTTCACTATGATTATATGGTTCTGCCATCTCATCTAACTCCTTTATATAAAAATAAATATACTTACGAACACAACTATTTATTATATGTTCAAACATAATAATAATCAAGCATATAAAACTCAATTACTCATACTTATCAGGATGCTTCAGCCTTATCCTTAATTGCAAGAATAACAACAGCTGACAATATAAAAACAATTCCTGTTAATTTAGCCGGACTGGCATCTTCCTTCCACGCCAGTATACCGATAAGTGCACCAACAAGCGGTTCCACTGTTACAAGCACAGCAGCCTTACTGACTTCGGTCATCTTCATACCAGCCGTATAGGTAAGATACGGAAAGACTGTACAGACAAATGATATACCGATAATCCATGGAATCATATCTGTTCCCGTCCTTGAAATTGTATCAATTGGGTTTCTTATTAATGCAACCGCAATACCTGAAAATAAAAATGTATAGAAATTAATCGTTATGGATGAGTACTTCTTCATTGCAAATCCCGCAAAGATCGAATATAACGCATATCCAAAGCCAGCACCTAATCCAAGTAAAAGACCACCTACTGTAATGCGCCCAGTTGAACCCGGAACTATTCCTGCAACCAGAATGCATCCCGCAAAAGTAAAGGCCACAGCGAGTAGCTTTCGAACAGTAATTCTCTCCTTAAATATCACAACACTCATTAACAGTATGAAAATTGGTGAAGTATATAACAGAACAACTGCAACTGATGTTCCAAGTGCAACAATTGACTTAAAATAGCAATAGCTAAAAAAAGTCAGTGAAAATATACCCGTTCCAACAAACATCCATAAATCCCTTAATTCAATTCTTAATAGCCCAATATCCTTAATTGCAAAGTATATAAGCAGTAACAAAACAGAAACCCAGGATCTATAGAACATAATATCCCAGGTATCCATATTAACTCTGTCAAATTGTCTTATGAATATGCTTATCAGCCCCCAGCTACAGCCGGCAAAGATTACTAAAAGCACACCGAGGTTTCCCTTATTCTCTTTCACCTTACACCTAGCCCAACATCCAGAACATCCATATTATCATCATACTAACGAAGACCTGAATAACAGTGAATCTGTAGCACACCTGTGTATTCGACCAGCCAAGAACCTTACGTGCATGATCATGCAATGGACATCTTGTATTTTTAAGAATCCTAATCTTAAGAAATCTAAGTAAAGCCACCTTAACAAGTCCAAGACCACCATCAAGAATAAGTACAATTGCAAATGGAATATATACAACAGGACGTCCACTAAGTAAAGCAATAATTGCAATAAGCATTCCCATTGCACGGCTTCCTGCATCCCCCATAAGCATAGTACTTGGATTGGCATTAAACCATAAGTATGCAGCCAGAACAATTATGAACAGTATAATATTATAACCTGAATCGTTAATTCCCGACTCCTCCTTAATTATAAAAAGGAACGAGCCTAAAGTCACAATAGAAAGAGTTGCACTAAGTCCATCTACGCCATCCGAACAGTTAGTAACATTAATTGAGACCCATACAAGAATAACAATCAAAAGACCATATACAAAATAAGGAACTGTAACAGAATAATCCCACCACATTCCAAGATTAAGCACATTACCGTTAAAATATAAATAAGTCACACTGACAACAATCGCCAGTATTAAATCAAGAAAACCTTTAAGATATTCATTCCATGGCTTATCTGACGCATCATCAAAGTATCCTGTGAGCATGGTAAGTACAATTACAACCTGATATACCATCCACTGAACAGAAATCTCACCAAACAATACAGACGTCAGAAAATAGACTATTACAAAGATTATACCAGCACCTCTTGCCTTTCCCTTGGAAAGCGTGCCATCAACTGCAAATGCTCTTCCCTGATCATGTGGAAGCTTATCCTTTAATAATATAAGACCACAGATGGTAGCAAAAAATGCAACTATAATTCCTGCCAAAGTAACAAACGGATGATCAAGTAAATGTAACATATTCCCTCAATTCCTCATAATAAACATCACAACTTATGTAGTATAACATATTTTAATCAAAAACGCACAGAAGGACTCGTAAAGAGTCCTCCTGCTTCTACAACCATAATATTCTATTCATCAATATTATTCTCAGCAACCTTGGCTGCTCTTGCAGCTACTTCCTTCTCCTGTACATCAGATGGACACTGTTCATATCTTACAAATTCATATGAATACTCTCCACTTCCACCTGTCATAGATCTTAAATCAGTACAATAGTTAAAAATTGTACTCATTGGAACTTCTGCTTCTATTGTCTGCTTACCATCTCCGATAGGATTCATTCCAAGAACACGGCCTCTTCTCTTATTGAGATCACCCATAACATCACCAGTAAACTTATCTGGCACTGTTACCTTAAGACTCATAATAGGCTCCAAAAGAACTGGTGTTGCTTCCATAATTCCCTTCTTGAATGCCTGTATTGTTGCCATCTTAAATGCCTGTTCAGAAGAATCTACAGGATGATATGATCCATCATATAAAACTGCCTTAATTCCAACTACCGGATATGCAGCTAATGGTCCTCTTACAACACTTTCTGTAAGGCCCTTCTCAACTGCAGGGAAGAAGTTCTTAGGAACAGCTCCACCAACAACAATCTGCTCAAATACATATGGAGTCTCAATATCTCCACTAGGCTCAAATGTCATCTTGACATGACCATACTGACCATGACCACCTGACTGCTTCTTGTACTTATACTCTACATCTGACTTCTTCTTAACAGTCTCTCTGTATGCAACCTTAGGATCAGACAGTTCAATCTGAACCTTGTATTCATTGAGAAGTCTGTCAACAACAATATCCAGATGCTGTTCGCTCATACCATATAAAAGTAACTGCTTATTCTCAGCATCATTGACATTCTTAATAGTCTGATCTTCATGCATAATCTTCTGAAGTGACTGACTAATCTTATCAATATCTGCCTTATTAACAGCCTTGTATCTTCTGTATGTGTATGGAACCGGAAGATCAACCTTACCATACTGAATTGTATTAGCCTTGGTTGAAAGTGTATTACCTGTTCTGGCAGCTGTAAGCTTGGCAATTGCTCCAATATCACCAGCATGAAGCTCTGATACTTCTATTGGCTTATTGCCCTGCAATACATACAGCTTGGATATCTTCTCATCAACATCCTTGTCCTTGTTATAAAGCACATCATCCGACTTAATAACGCCTGAATAAACCTTAACCAGACTGTATTTTCCAATAAATGGATCAACTATAGTCTTCCAGATATATGCTGACTTAGCCTTAGAGAAGTCATAATTGGCTTCAAAAATCTCATTAGTCTTAAGGTTGACACCGGCAACAGTTCTGTTCTCAGGGCTTGGGAAGTACTTAACAATATCGTCAAGCAATGTATATACACCCTGACAGAGAACGCTGGAGCCCATAGACATTGGAACAATTGTTCCATCATTAATATTAGTCCTTAGTGCAGCTCTTATCTCAGCCTCAGAGAATGTCTCACCGCCAAAATATCTCTCCATGAAATCTTCGCTTGTCTCAGCTACTGCTTCCATGAGTGTCTCCTTACAGAGATCAAGATTAGCTCTGCTGTAGTCAGGAATATCGCACTCAACAACTTCCTTGCCTTCCCATCTGTATCCCTGTTCAGAAATTACATTGATATAACCAACAAACTTCTCATTCTCTCTGATAGGCAGATGGAACGGAGCCATCTTCTTGCCATACTTCTCAGTCATATCTTCAACAACCTGACGAAATGAAGCATTATCTATATCCATATCTGTAACAAATATCATCCTTGGAAGCTTATACTTGTCGCAGAGTTCCCATGCCTTACTTGTACCAACCTCTATTCCAGCCTTACCATTAACAACGATAATAGCTGCATCAGCAGCACTTGCTGCCTCTTCTGCCTCACCGCAAAAATCAAAGTATCCCGGTGCATCAAGAAGGTTAATCTTAACGCCATCCCATTCTATAGGAACAACAGATGTAGAGATAGAGAACTTTCTCTTCTGTTCTTCCTTACCAAAGTCACTCAATGTATTGCCATCAGCTACCTTGCCCATTCTTGAAGTAAGTCCGGCAAGATATGCCATTGATTCAACAAGACTTGTCTTACCAGCTCCACCATGACCAAGTAATACTACATTACGAATCTTATCAGTTGTGTAAACGTTCATATTCTGTAACCTCCTATGCAAGTATGCGGCTCTTTGAACCACTCATGGTAATATTTTACAGAATTTTCAGTACATTTACAATATTTTTAGTAAATATTATGGTATTTATCTTATTTTCAGAATTTTGTGACATTTTAGATCAATAATAAAGAGTCAGATGCGACTCACACCTGACTCTATATTCTGGCAGCAAATAATTCTAACTTACCACATACCTTAATCTTATTCTTCCTTCGCGGGATGAATACACAGTCCCCCTTGGCAACATCTATCGAGTCTTCCTCAGCAGATATAGACCCGCATCCGTCAAGAACAACTACTGCATAGAACGATTCCTCATTGGTATCAAGAAGATATGAATCTTCTACTACAATATGTTCACACTCAAAATACTTACAGCTGACGTTGCCCTTATACCTGCTATAGTCAAGAACATCCAATGCCTTCTCTATATCAAGCTCTCTCTTATTGCCATACTTATCTGTTCGTTCATAATCATACAGTCGATAGGTACTATTGGAATTCTGCTGAACTTCACAGACCAGAACACCCTTACCAATTGCATGTACCGTGCCTGCAGGAATGAAGTAATCCTCCCCTGGCTTAACCATAACCTTGTTAAGAAGCTCGGTAATACTACCATCCTCAATACCACTAAGCACTTCCTCACGAGTTACATCCCTGACAAAACCAACATATATATATGCTCCCGGTTCAGCATCAATGATATGCCAAAGCTCGCTCTTACCATATTCATTCTCATGAACAAGCGCATACTCATCATCAGGATGAACCTGTATGGACAGATTATCACGCGCGTCAATAAGCTTAATTAACAGCGGGAATGCTCTCATATTCTGAAACTTCCAGCCAAGATTCTCAGGTCCAATCTTCTTAAGATACTCACCAAAGGTAAGACCTCTGTACCTGCCTGAAGCAACAATACTCTGGCCATCCGGATGTGCTGACATCTCCCAGGACTCAGCAATGACATCATAATCACAGCGCTTATCGAACTGTTCTCTAAGCCTTGTTCCACCCCACAGATAGTCCTTATACGCCGGTGAAAGCTTAACAAATGGCTCAAGCTCATATCCAAGCTCTGCATCAGAAGGCATATATGATGGAACTGTTACGAAGTCTTCTGAATCAATATTCATTCCAGTTGCAGTCTCTATAAAAACAAGTGGCTCTTCACTTGTACATGAAACCTGATGTGCAACGTGAACACCAACACGAACACTATCGCCGCATGAAAGCGGCATCTCATTGCCACCTATAATTGCAAGTCCCGTTCCAGATACTATTGTCCACACTTCACTTCTCTCTGAATGTGAATGTGATGATATAGTCTTACCTGGCAGAACCGAAATCTTACGAACCTGATATCCTGTTGTCGGATTCTCTTCAAGAATCTCTGACTCTCCCCAGACTCTGTAGAACAGTCTGCTCTTATTAAAGTATCCCCACAGACTCTGGGACTGAAGAATAATCTCCTTAAGATCATTACTGTCCCCCTTACGCCCAATGTACGTTGCATCGGGAGTATTAACAACAAGAATATCCTTAAGATGGTTAACTAATACAAGTCTGTCATCACATCGATTGATAACCGTTGTATTCTCGCACTTATTGGAAATTAACTGCTCTTCAAACTCTCTCTGAAGATCAATATCTATAAGATCATCAAGACTTCCTATGTCTCTCCAGTCAAAGCCGACATGAATAACCTTACCCTTCTTGGTATTCTCAAAGGATGTCGCCTCAATCGAAAGGCTGTCAATACCTTCCATTGACTCAAGACTGTAATAAGTCTTATTGCCCTGCGAATCACGATGAAGATATGCTTTCTTACACTGTTCATACATATCAGGAACAAAGCTTGCGAATTCATTAAGGAAATCACCAACTCTGAACATGAACATTCCAGTATTATAACAGTAATTGCCTGAAGTAAGATACTCTGTAACAGTGTCTGCATCAGGCTTACCTGTGAAATTAACTATATTGTCTCCTTCGAATCCAATACAGCCAAATCTTGTATCCACAGAATTCATTGCAGCACCAAAAGCAACCAGGAATCCCTGTCTTGCAAGACTCTGTCCGCTCAGAACATCATTCTTATACTCTTCACCGCTAATAAGATGATCCGAAGAAACTACGAATAGAATCTCTGAATCAGGTAGAGACAATGATGACAGAACAATAGGAGCCGAAGTATTACGCCCCGTCTCCTCATAAATACACCTGTATGTGAGTCCCTTAAAAGCCTTCATCTGATTCTCAATTATAGACTCATACTCAAAACTGGTTGAAATTATGAATTCATCACAAAAAGCCATATTTCTGGCTACAGTCTCCTGAAATATGGAATGGTTATTTCTTATCTGTATGAATTGTTTTGGATAGTTTTTACGAGAAAGAGGCCACATTCTGTCGCCTCTTCCTCCTGCAAGTATCAAACATTTCATAAAAACTAAGCTGATATTGTCCCTGACACAACTGTGTCAGCTATCAGTCACCTCACTACTTAACATTATTATTGACTGTCTGATATATCTCAATTCTCTGAGAATCCATCTCTGGCATACCAATAAAAATTGCACCATAAGAATATGAATTATCATCCTTAACAATACGAACAATCTCTAAGAAAGAATGAATTACTTCCTTAGTCCAGATTGTAAGAAAGCCTTCATATACAGCACCAATCTCAAGCTTCTCTGTACACTCAAATCCTACACCAGACTTGGATACATCTGTAATCTCTATTGCAACTTCCTGAATATCTGATTCGCCATTAAGCTGCTTAAGTATAAGTCTTGATGAAAGTTCTGTTCTCTCTGCTTTTCTCTTTTCTGACATATTAATCCTCCCATAGCCAATATAAGCTACCAATACATATTAGTAATTATATTAGATTTAATATTTTTTGTCTATCGTATAAACATTGCATCACCAAAAGAGAAAAATCTGTATCTCTCCTTAATTGCAATATCATATGCCCCAAGCACATTATCCTTACCGGCAAGAGCTGACACAAGCATCACAAGAGTTGACTCTGGAAGATGAAAGTTGGTAATAAGAGCATCAAGCACCCTGAACCTGTATCCGGGATAAATAAAAATCTCTGTATCTCCACTACATGCGCTCAGCCTGCCGTTCTCATCGGCAGCACTCTCGATTGTCCTGCAGCTGGTCGTTCCAACGCAGATAACCCTGCCTCCACGTTCCTTGGCAGCATTAATCTTAGACGCCGCTATCTCATCAATCATATAACTCTCTGAATGCATATGGTGACTGGTCACATCATCAACCTTGACAGGTCTGAATGTTCCAAGTCCTACATGCAATGTTACATACGCGATATCGACTCCCTTATCCTCTATCTCTTTGAGCAGTTCATTAGTAAAATGCAATCCGGCGGTCGGTGCAGCAGCACTTCCGTCATACTTTGCATATACAGTCTGATATCTGTTTTTTTCCTTGAGAGCATGAGTTATATATGGAGGAAGTGGCATCTGACCGAGTTCATCCAGAATCTCTTCAAATATACCGTCAAACTCAAATCTAACTTCCCTGTTGCCTTCTTCACGAATTCCTGTAATCTCCGCCTTAAGGAGTCCATCGCCAAAGGATACTCTTGCACCAGGTCTTAGCTTCTTTCCTGGCCTTACGAGTGTCTCCCATGTATTATCAGACAATCTCTTAAGTAAGAATACCTCAACAGCAGCACCCGTATCCTCCTTGACTCCAAGAAGTCTGGCAGGAATAACTCTTGTATTGTTAAGAACAAGACAGTCACCTGGATTGAGGAAGTCCGTTATTTCCTTAAAAATGTGATGTTCTACGTCACCTGTCTTCTTATCAAGAACAAGCAACCTTGACGAACTCCTGTCCTCAAGAGGATCCTGAGCAATAAGCTCCTGAGGTAATTCAAAATAAAAATCGCTAGTCTTCATATCTATCCAATCTTAGCTAAGAAAGTCTTATAGCCCAAATATGTCTCATAAAGATCAGCCTTGCTGATAGCTTCCCATGGCGCATGCATATTAAGTACAGCGACACCACAGTCAATAACATTCATTCCATAAAGTGCAAGAATATATGCTATTGTTCCGCCTCCGCCTATATCGACCTTACCAAGCTCAGCAGTCTGGTATACAACCTTATCCTCATCAAGAATCTTCCTGAGTGCTGCTATATACTCAGCATTGGCATCATTGGAACCAGACTTACCTCTTGATCCGGTAAACTTGCTAAATACCATTCCATTACCAATCATTGAAGCATTCTTCTTATCAAACTTATCCGGATATGAAGGATCATAACCTGCATTAACATCTGAGCTTAACATGTATGAGTTAGCCATACATCTTCTAAGCATGAGATCATTGTAGTTACCCTTAATAAGATTAATAATTTCTGCTACAGCATTAGCAAAGAACTTTGACTGCATGCCTGTAGCACCGACACTGCCTATCTCTTCCTTATCAACAAGAATGCAACAGGTTGTACGTCTTGGTGCATCCGTATCAAGCAAAGCCATAAGTGACGGATAAGCGCAGACTCTGTCATCATGACCATATCCAAGAATCATACTTCTGTCAAAGCCAGCCTCCCTCGCCTTACCGGCAGGAACAACTTCGAGTTCTGCAGATGCAAAATCATCCTCTTCTATATCATACTGAGACTTAAGAAGCTTAAGAATATTCTTCTTAACTGCGTCCTTCTTGTCCTCATCCTTAGCTGCCTTAAGTGGCATATTACCTATAACAACATCCAGGGCTTCGCCTTCAATAACCTTGCTGGCCTTCTTCTCCATCTGATCAGCAGCAAGATGAATCAAAAGATCAGATACGAAAAATACCGGATCATCTTCATCTTCACCAATATTAATCTCAACTGTAGTTCCATCAGTCTTAACAACAACACCATGTATGGCAAGTGGAATTGTAACCCACTGATACTTCTTAACACCACCATAGTAATGCGTATCAAGATAAGCAATATTCTCTGTCTCATAGAGTGGATTCTGCTTAACATCCATTCTTGGACTGTCTATATGTGCACCAAGAATATTAAGTCCTGTCTCAATATCTTCTGTTCCAATGCAGAAAGCAACAACTGACTTATTCATCTGTGTGGCATATACCTTATCACCAGCCTTAAGCTTTGTGCCTGCCTGCATAAGTCTGCCAAGTTCCTTATATCCAGCTGCTTCAAGCATATTAACAGCTATATCACAGCATTCTCTTTCTGTCTTTACGTTGCTCAAAAAGTCAATATATCCCTTGGAAAACTCATCAATCGCCTTAATCTTCTTCTGAGTTGCGTCTTCCCAAACATTCTTAGAATTCATACAAGCCTCCAACTACTGTCTAAGTTCAATACCAAGTCCTTCAAGACCATTAAGAATCTTCTTCATGGCTGATGTAACATCATTTTCATCAAGAGTTCTGTCGTTAGCTCTGAATGTAATATTGTAAGCAACTGACTTGAAACCTTCCTTAATCTGCTCACCTTCATATATATCAAAAAGTGAATATGACTCAAGAATCTTACCGCCACGCTGTGCAATCATAGTCTCAATATCACCAACTAAAACTTCCTTTGGAACAACCATAGAGATATCTCTGCTAACTGCCGGATACTTGGCAACTCCCTCATACTTTCTAGCAAATGTTGCAAGTGGAACAATATTAGGCATATCAAGTACTGCCACATAAGCCTTAGTTCCGATATCATAATTGTCAGCAACCTCAGGATGAACCTCTCCAAGGTATCCACATACTACACCCTTATATACAATTGCAGCCTGTCTGCCTGGGTGAAGGAATGGCTTACCTGACTTAGGATCATAGACAACCTTCTCCTGCATTCCAATGCTGTCAAAGAACTCTTCAATAACACCCTTCATTGTGAAGAAATCGCCATCTCCATAGAATCCAAGAGTAAACTGCATTCTCTCATCAGGGAGCTCAGTTAATGGAAGACTCTTTGGAACATAGATATTAGCAAGTTCATAAAGTCTTACGTCCTTATTACGTCTATTGTAATTAGTCGAAAGGCTTGTAAGCATACCATGCAGTGAGATTGTTCTCATAATTGAGAAGTCTTCGCCAAGTGGGTTGCTAATTGTAATTGCATTTCTAAGTACATCATCTGAAGGAATCAGAAGCTTATCAAATACCTTAGGACTCTCAAACGAATAGCACATACCCTGTGAAAATCCACAGTACTCTGCAACTTCTCTAGCCTTAGCTTCTATGCGCTGCTTAAAGCTAATCTTACCAGTTGTTGCCTCTCCACTAGGAAGTGTAGATGGAATCTTGTCATATCCATAGAATCGTGCAACTTCTTCTGCAAGATCAGCAATACTCTCAAGATCCTGACGGAATGATGGAATTGTAAGCATATTGGAAGCCTTATCATATTCAAGTTCAAGTCTGTCAAAGATCTCAAGCATTGTATTCTCATCCACATCAGTACCAAGAAGCTCATTGATTCTAACTGGTCTGAACTCAATCTGACGAAGTGGCTTAAGAGGTGCACATACATCTACCACACCGCCAACTACTTCACCACAGCCAAGCTCTTCAACAAGCTGGCATGCACGATTAATTGCATCAAGTGCATTGCGAGGATCCAGTCCCTTCTCAAACTTTCCTGATGCATCTGTTCTAAGACCGAGTCTCTTAGCTGACTTTCTGATATTGGCACCATTAAATGTTGCTGCCTCAAAGAGCATTGTTGTTACATTATCTGTAATCTTACTGTTCTCACCACCCATGATACCAGCAACACCGATGGCTTTCTCAGCGTCACATATCATAAGCATCTCGGAATCTAAAACTCTCTCCTGTCCATCAAGAGTAACAAACTTCTCTCCGTCATTAGCACGCTTAACGACAATCTTATGTCCTGCAACAGTATCAAGATCGAACGCATGCATTGGCTGACCATACTCTTCCATAACATAGTTAGTAATATCTACAATATTGTTAATTGGTCTGATTCCACTTGCGCTAAGTCTTCTCTGCATCCACTTTGGACTAGGACCAATCTTAATATTCTTAACAACTCGAGCTGTATATCTGCTGCACAGATCAGCATCCTTAACTTCAACGCTTACATAATCATTAACATCTTCGTTATTGCCCTTAACCTTAACATCAGGTGCAACGAACGGCTTATTGAATGTCGCAGCTGCCTCTCTTGCAATTCCAAGTACACTGTAGCAGTCTACTCTGTTAGATGTTATCTCATACTCAAAAACTGTATCATCAAGACCCAATGCCTTAATGGCGTCATCTCCAGGCTTAACATCATCATTGACGAATACATATACACCATCTTCAGGTGCCTCTGGATAATAATCTCTGCTGCTTCCAAGTTCCTCGATACCGCACATCATACCGCAGCTGTCAACACCTCTTAACTTACCGCTCTTAATTACGATTCCGTCCTCTGGAAGTGGGCTGCCATCATGACCACCAGCGACCTTACCGCCATCCAATACTACAGGAATAACATCTCCCTCACCGACATTCTTTGCGCCAGTAACAATCTGAAGCACCTCAGTGCCAACATCTACCTGACATACAATAAGCTTGTCTGCATCCGGATGCTGCTCAACCTTAATGATCTTACCTACAACAATATTCTTAAGATTCTTATCAAGACATTCAAATGTCTCAACTTTTGTACCAGAAAGAGTAAGTGCATCAAGATACTCCTGAGGAGTACATTCAAGCTCTGGTACATATGCTTTAATCCAACTAAGTGCTGTGTTCATATTCTATCTCAACCTTTCTTATCACCTATATAATCTAGAACTGCTTAAGGAATCTGACATCATTCTCATAGAGAAGTCTCATATCATCAATCTCATACTTAAGAAGTGCAATTCTCTCAAGTCCAATACCAAATGCAAATCCACTGTATTCCTCTGGATCAATGTTGCTCATTCTAAGAACATTAGGATGAACAAGTCCACATCCTAATATCTCAATCCAGCCTGTACCCTTACAAAAACGGCAGCCCGAACCGCCACACTTAAAGCAGCTTACATCCATCTCAGCAGATGGCTCTGTAAAGTTAAAGTGATGAGGTCTGAATCTTACTCTGATATCATCGCCAAAAAGTTCCTTGGCGAACTCAGCAAGCGTACCCTTAAGGTCTGCAAAAGTGATATGCTTGTCAATAACAAGACCCTCTATCTGATGGAACGAAGGTGAGTGAGTTGCATCAACCTCATCCGATCTGAATACTCTTCCTGGTGCAATCATTCTAATCGGAAGCTTACCCTGCTCCATAACATGAACCTGTGTACCAGATGTCTGTGTACGAAGAAGGAAATCACCATTAATATAGAATGTATCCTGCTCATCCTTTGCAGGGTGATCAGCAGGAATATTAAGAGCCTCAAAATTATAATAATCAGTCTCTATCTCTGGTCCTTCTACAACCTCATATCCCATACCGATAAAGATATTCTGAACTTCTTCCTGAGTTGTAATATTAGGATGACGATGACCTACACTATTGCGCTTGGCAGGAAGTGTAACATCAATAACCTCTGCCTTCATCTGAGCCTCTCTTACAAGACTCTCCATCTTCTTCTGCGCCTCTTCCAATACCTTCTCAATCTCAGCTCTCGTCTCGTTAACAAGCTGACCAACCTTAGGTCTGTCTTCAGGTGAAACATCCTTCATGCTCTTAAATACAGCTGTGAGCTCACCCTTCTTGCCAAGGAAATTAACCTTAACTTCGTTAAGGGCTTCCAAAGCCTCAGAACGCTCAATCTGAGCCATAGCTTCCTTCTTAATCTGCTCTAACTTCTCTTTCATCATAAACCTCCATTGTAAAATAAAAAGTCCCTATAGCGAAAACGCTATAGGGACGAAAAATCTTCCGCGGTACCACCCTTATTCCTGTAATACAGGCACTTAATTATGACTTAACGCGTCTCACGTCACTGACTACACACCCTTAAGGCTTCACCAGTGCAGCTCCGGCGGGAAATTCGTATATACATCTTATCGTAAGCGGGCTTACAGCCGATGACCCCCTCTCTCTCAACGAGTATGTATAACTACTCTATGAACACCGTATCAGATGCTCATAACGCCTTCAATGCTTTTATTATTAGGCTATATGTATAATACGCTTAATATAGTATCGTGTCAAGGGTATTGGAACACTCATACACACAGTGCAACCACTCAGCATACTTAATCTGGCATTATAACCTCGCACTTTGTAATATTGCTCCAGTCACCGTAGATAACACCATTAGCCGGACAATGATAAATTGGACGAACAGTAACATACATTGAACTGCCATTGGTAAAGCCATTGCTTGCCAGTTCCTCAACAGTCATCGTCATCCTATTACTACCATATTCAGAACTAGAAAACCAATTCATAGTTGGCGTCGGCGATATTCTGAACTCGTAGCTGTCTGCAAGCTTAATCTCCGTACCATCAGGCAGTAACGATTCTATCTCAGTTGCTTCCACATAGAAGCTTCCGTCTGTCTCATCAATTCCAGATAAAACAGCAGGCGGAAACGCCTTTGGCAGCTTCACCCATGTCGCATATAGATTAACCGTCACATTATTCTTGCCTGTAAGTCTGCTGAACACTGATTCGGGTCCGTCCACTGTATAAAGAGTTCCCCTTCCATTAGCCTTTGTATTAAAGCCAACAAACTTATAACCAGCTTTCTTAAATCCAAAGGATCCTGTTATGCTTCTTATATCATTATATGAGATGTTCTTCTCAACAAAGGCAGTTCCTTTTCCACCATTTGGATTATACTTTACATTATATGTAGCTTCCTTCCAGTCAGCATATACTGTAATATCACCACTCACAGAAGCAGATATTCCAGACAGTTTATTAGTTCCGGAAGCATCATAATATCCGCAGAATACATATCCAGGCTTACTTGCTTTTTTAAATGTAAGCCCCTTCTTATATACATATGTAACCGGATTGTTATTAGTTATATCAGCAGCAAACACATCAGCTGCCATACTAGTCAGCTCCACAAAGTCTTCGCCATCATATACCCTGTTAATATATGTTACGTCGTTAATTGCTGGCCCCCACTGAGCATATAATGTAACAGCTGCGCCCTCCTGAGTCGTAAGACCTGATACAACAGCATCCGCCTGATACTTCTTACCCTTGCCGTTGGCCTTGGTATTCCATCCGGTAATTCTTACCTTACTACTATAATAGTCAGGCTCTTCTGACTTAATAACAATACTGTCAGTTATCTCTCCCAGATCTACTGTATCAATAAAATGAAGTGCCTTATCCTCTACCACCGTATCAGTGTACTTATCTGTATTCATATCAAGCTTAAGTGTATAATTAATGCCCTCGCCCCACTTCGCATAGAGCGTAACATCACCTACCCTTGAGCCTGCCACTGTAGATACAGAAACTCCATCAAAATCAGCATTATCAAACCAGCCTTCAAATACAGTTCCGGCTCTGCTTGGTGCAAGAAGCTCCTTTTCAGGCGTGTTTACATTGTACTTCGTAATATTGCCACGCGCATTCTTTCCACCGTTAAGCACATAAGTAATCTTATAATTGGCTACCTTTCTGACAGCATAGAGCTCTATCTGCTGACCGCCCACATTTTTAAGGTTCTTAAGCTTAGCCAGTGTATAGTTCTTACCCTTGCCATTAGCCTTGGTGTTCCAGCTTACTATTGGCTTACCAGCAACTGCAAAATCGGCTGACTCTACCATTTCAGTATAATCAGATGTTGATGATACAAGAACGCCATAATCAACTGATGCATCAGTTGTCTTATCATTCTCTGTATTGCTATGGAACTTGATATTATATGTAACTGGTGTCCAGTTTGCATACAGAGTCACGTTGCCAGTCTCACCGCCGGCAATTGTTGTTACTCTTGTAGCTGGATCAAATCCAGGATCCGAATACCAGCCTTCAAAAGTATATCCTGTTTTACCTGTTGCTGGCGCAAGAGTAATAAGGCTTGTGTCAATGTTATACTTCTTAACATTACCCACGGCATTCTTACCACCGTTAAGATTGTAACTTACATTGTAATTATTGCGCTTCCACTGTGCATATACAGTGACCTCACCATCCTTAGCCTTACTAAACAGATTATATGCCATATCACTGGCATAGGCTGTTCCCTTACCATTAGGAAACAGATTATATCCCGTCATTGTATAACCAGGTCTGACTTCCGGAGTATTCCAGAAAGAATTCATCAGCACCAATTCAGAAGTCTTACATGTTCTGTTATAACTTGGTGCATCCTGGAAGTTTCCTTCAAAGATTACATTATACTCTGTATACTTCCATACAGCATAGAGAACCACCTGGTTATTATTGGAATCAGCATAATTATCAAATACTCCACTAATATCAGCGCCTGGTAATAACAGCTCCTCTGATGTCTCAGTTACATCTGTCGGACAGATACTCCAGCCAATCTGCTCGCAGCCTGCTGCGGTATACTTTGCAGCCGGAAGCTTAACAGTACCTGGCTGTGCAAGATACATAACTGTAGTTGGTGCAACCGTACCTGTAACCTTTGGTGCAATTCTTGAAGCATTGGAATTATATATAATCCTGTAGTTTGATTGCTGCCACTTTGCATACAAAGTTATATCAGATGTCACCTTATCGCTTGCAAAATCCCATGGTGTCCTGTATCCGGCATCCTTATACCAGCCGACAAACTTAAATCCAAACATATATGGGTCATCAGGCTTGCTTATTAGCTTATTCTTCTGAACCTTAATTGTTGGCTCATAATGCATCGAACCACCACAGGCATCAAAAGTAACAGTATATTCCGTTACTACAGGATCATGACCAGGGGCTTTTTCAGGCCATTCAACAAACTGAAGATTATGATCCTTTGCAAGCTGCTCAGCCTTTGTTCCCTTGGTTCCATATATTACAGCCTCTGAGTCCTCACTAAAAACCTTTTTGAAATTATAAACGAAGTTCACATTAGGAATGTATAACTTCTTAAGTGATGGAAGTTGTCTAAACCACTCATCTATTACATTAATTCTCTTAGGGAGAACTATTTCTTCAAGATCACTACATTCATAGAACAGATTCCAATGCTCATTACCAGCTAAACCCAACTTCGTATAGTTGTCGCCATCTGCAAAGACAACCTTCTTCATACCTCTTGTATAACTCATATAGAATAGGTCGACTGTATATGGAATCGTAAGTTCAATCGGATTGCCATCTCCATCACATATATCAGTCATACCAAATGGATCATCTATTTCGACAATACCATCTGATAAGGTAATATCAGTTAATCTCATGTTACCAAAACAGTATGGCTTCAATGACTCAACAGTACCTGGTATAACTATTGATGTTAAAGAACGATTCTCTTCAAAAGCACTGTCTGGAATTGTCTTGATACGATTGCCCAGACTTATTTCGCTCAATCCGTCAATACACTTAAAGCAGCTTAATCCGAGACTGAGTTCATCAGATCCATCTTCAAAAATAATACTTTCAATATTCTTGGCAATCGTAAATACTTCATCACCTATACTGGTAATTGAAGATGGTATAACAAGTGTGTATGCATCTCCATCCTCATTGGGTCCAAAGCAAGCACTATAATATGCTCCCTTGCCAATTGTTTTAAGACTCGTTGGAAATCCCGTAAAGGAATTAAGTACACGATATTGGAATGCATATTCATCAATTATTGACAGCTTGGTCTGCGAATCAAATCCGACTAATGTCAGTTCGGAGAATCCTTCATCATTATACAGTGCAACAAAAGCCATTTTACCAATTGAAGTAAGATTAGAATCAGTTCCTGCAAAAGTAACCTTTTCTAGATAACTACACATACCAAACGCTTCATCATCAATCGCAGAAATTGTATTACCAAGTTCTACTTCTTTGATATTTGAAGTATGGAAAGCATTACGGGAAATCACAAGTGTTCCCTCAGTTGCCCCACTTTTATCGGCAAATGTTACCTTATTAACATTCTCACATCTGAAGAATGATTCAGAACCAATATATTCAAGGCCAGCCGGGAATACAAGATCCTGACCATCGCTTGTAAATACAGCACAGTTAAAAGCATTGTCACCAATATATTCAAGGCCATCTGGCAGACTTAATTCACCAACAAACGAACATCTATCAAATGCATGTGCTCCAATTGAAGTCAGTCCTTCTGGGAGAGCAAAATTATTGATATTCCCAACGCACTGAAAAGCGCCATCTTCAATTTTATCCACATTACTACCAAACACAAACTCATTGACGGCAAGTTTGTCATTATAATTAAACATATTGAACATATCACGAGGTATTACTGTCATACGGTCAGGAAGTGTAACCTTACCAGAAATGGTAGCATTAGCGAACATTCCACATCTAAGATCGTCTTCGTCTCTGCTTTCAGACTTCCGTGTGAATTCGATAGGATTGTCTTCACTATCTCTAATCTCTATATTCCTTACTCCTGAGATATTATCGAAAGCACGATAACCTACACTGTTAACTGTAGATGGAATTATAAGATCATAATTATTGCCGCCAAAGTTGACAGAAGAAAAAGCACAGTCTCCTATTCTTACAAGTCCTTCAGGTAGAATAATTTTTTCTCCATGCGTATTGCGGGCATATGCATAATCTCCAATACTTGTTACACCTTTTGGAATATTAAAGTTACTAAGATTATTACAGTCACCGAAAGCATTATTACCGATTGTCTCAACGCTGTCTGGAAGAATTATTGTAGTCAGATTACTACAGCCAAAAAAAGCATGATTACCAACTTTCTTAAGAGCGGAACTTCCATCTTCGAATTCAATCTCAGTAATTCCATTGCAGTTTGTAAAGGCATGCTCTCCAATCTCAACAACATTAGAAGGAATCACTACAACACCTGAATACATTGTAGCAGTAAACTTCTTAAGAACGCCATTCTCAATTACAAGGGCCGATGGATCATATGGATCAGTTCCAGTGACAGGTATAATCTCCTGTGATTCCTCTTCACTGATTGCAGCCTCCAGGTTCTCCTCTGTTATAGTTGCCACTTCTGATTCCACTACGTCTTCAGTTGATAATTCTGTAGTCTCGACGCTTTCATCAGTTGCCGCCTCACTGGCAGAGGTCTCCTGTTCCTGCGAAATGTCAGAAACACTCCAGGCTTCCTCCTCGTAATCAGAATAATACGAATTCTCAGCTGCGAGAGACTGAACTGATAACGATGGCACTACCATGCATATACAGATTAGTCCAGCAAGAATTCTCCTAGTCATCTTCTTCATTCCCATTCTCCTTTCATATTACCGTCTCCATAGCACCTCGATAACCGGCTTAAAGTACCTGTTAAGATTGGCTCCAATAAGTAGCAGATACATACTCAGATACAGCCACATCATAATAATAATGATTGTAGATAGACTGCCATATGCGCTCATCCCGTCAAAGTTATCTACGTATATGGCAAATCCAAAAGAATATATACTCCATCCAATAGCTGCAAGTGCAGCACCAGGAATCTGATACTTAAGCTTAAGCTTGATATTTGGCAAAAATGTATATATCAAGGTGAATACAACAGTCAGTACAACCCAGCCCAGGACAAATCTGTAATGAACGAAAAATGCCACTACATCAGCCATGTGCGGCGCATATCCCGAAACTATATTAAGAACTGTCTCTCCAAGCATTGATAAAGCAAGTGATAACAACAATGCAATTAAGGTTACTATTGTATAAAAGCTCGCCTGTAATCTGATAATAACAAAGTTTCTGGTCTCAACAACTCCATGCGCAACATTAAGTCCCATCTGCAGGCCCATCATCCCCTTGCCAGCAGACCATAAGGCAATTATAACAGCAATAGGAAGGATTGTTCCTGCCTGCCTGTACATCTGCTCAACGAATCTGACTGCAATCAGATCCAGTGCATCAGGCATTACTTTGGCAACTGCAACAGTAAGCTGTTCTTCTGTTATTGGTGTAAACGGAACAATTGAGCATGCTACAAGGAGCATCGGCGCAATAGACAGAAAGAAGAAAAATGCTGTACTTGATGCATATGCTGCAATATTATCTCTTTTTAACTGATTTCCAAATTCATAAAATATCTTATATATTTTCTTAGTCATAGTATATATATTGTACTTTTTTTGAATAACAATGTCTATATAACATGTTTTCTTTATCTATCTTTTAATTATAATCTTCTATCCATAGAACTACTATTGCAAGTCATTAATTTAGCATTTATAATTAAATTACCCTGAGGTACAGGTAAGCCTGATGTTTTGAACCTACATTTACTTTGAACGGGATTCCTATATTGTCTGGCAGATGTCAGGCCGCCATTGTCAGTGGAAGGCAGAAGTCAGATTGCGGTCGCCCACCTAGCCGATAGCTAGGAGTCAAAATACGGGACCCTGTGGCTTGGGCGTTAAAAAAGCGACTCATACGAGTCGCTTTTTTTGCATTTACAAATATTATTTAATCATAAATGTTGTAGAAATTGATCCAGTAAAATTACCTCCTGGGTTAGCAGTCACCGTAACAGTTGCTTTACCCTTCTTATTGTTGAAGCTATA
>JAZUGT010000039.1:0-22184 GCA_045641365.1 Lachnospiraceae bacterium | reverse complement strand
CCCGAAGAAATAGCGAGGATTATTAGTAGTCTCCGAGGATCTTATAAATTATCTGACATCCTCAAAGCTGTTGATTTCCCTAAATCAACATATATGTACTGGCAAAAACACGCTGATGATCCCGATCCTGATGAAGAACTTAAGACTATCATTATGTCCATCCATAAAGCGCATAAGAACTATGGCTATCGAAGAATCTATGGCTACATGCGCAAGAATGGCATTATAATCAACATCAAAAAGGTTCACAGACTAACAAAAGCATTAGGCATTCAGGTAACCTCATTTAGCCGTTTAAGCCGTAAATATAATTCTTACAAGGGTATTGGCAAAGCCTCACCAAACAGAATAAACCGTAGATTTAACACCTGTATTCCACACCAGAAAATCACTACTGATACTTCTGAGTTTAAATACTATGAGATAGATAACAAAGGCAGATTTACAATACACAAGCTTTATCTTGATCCGTTCCTTGATATGTTTAATCAGGAGATAATCAGCTTTAGTATTACCAAAACACCTTCTGCAGCTGGCGTTATGACTGCACTAAACAAGGCGGTTGAAGTAACAAATGATTGCCCATACAGACGCACCTTTCATAGTGACAGAGGCTGGGCTTATCATATGAAGTCTTATTCTATGACCCTTAAGAATGCACGTATTTTTCAAAGTATGTCACGTAAAGGCAACTGCTATGATAATTCCGTAATGGAAAACTTCTTTGGTCTTCTCAAGCAGGAAATCTACTATGGCAGGACCTATCATAGCTTTGAAGCCTTAAAGCGTGAAATAATAAAGTTTATTAAGTATTACAACGAAGAACGAATTAAAGAGCGTTTAGGATGGATGAGTCCTGTTGAATATAGACTCTCTAATTCTTAAAATAACTGATGGGGAAGTGCATCATAACACTTCCCTATCAAGTACAAGTTTTTGGGGTCACCTCAGGGGACACTCCTCGTGACAAAAGAACCGTCCCCAAGACAAAGGGACACTCCTCGTGACAAAAGAACCGTCCCCAAGACAGAGGGACACTCCTCGTGACAAAAGAACCGTCCCCAAAGTAGGCTATGGTCTATACATTCTATTTATCTCTACGATTTCGCTGTTCTCTACCGCGATCTTGCCATCATAGCAGGTTAATGGATATTCCTTAACGATCTCCTTTAATGCTGCAATAGCATCGCTTCCTGTGTATACCTTTTCTTCTGCCGGATCACGGTTATCAATGAACTTGACATTGTCGCTAACAGCAATACTTGTCACTCCCTGGCGAGTATAGCTGACATCCATGTCCATACCTGCATATATATAACAGTTAGATTCATCAAGTGCTCTCAGTGCACTGCCGCAATTCTCAACACCGCCATTAATATTAATAATTCCTGAATCTGTCTCTTCAATTGAATTTACAGGTAACAGACTGCCCTTAATATATATAACATCACCTACGGCCATACGATTAATGTCAACGATGTCGTATGTGTCCTCTGTATATATTTCAGCACAAATTGTAGTCTTTCCATCATTCTCTTCAATTCCGCCTTCATCTATATATACAAAGTAATTCCCATCTTCAACATTATCTACATCTACATCACAGGGATTGGGAGTAATGAAGTTTCCTTCAACTTTAGTGTATTCCATATTCTCAACTGTAAGCTTTCCCGGCTCCATAATAAATGACTCCGTTCTATCCGCGAAATGTATCTCTGTCTCATTCCATGTGAAGTCAATTTCATCCTGTCCATAACTTATACCTGTTCCATCTCCATTAAGCAGATATCCATATGTGTATGTCACCTCATAATCTTCGATTTCTTCAGTTACTGTCATGCAGTAAAGGCCCTCATAATCCTTAAGTCCAAATGATGTTTCCTCTGTTATCACTGCGTCTGTTTCGTCTGCGTTCTCAGTCTCCACAGTTTTTTCACTTTCATTCTTCTGTTCTGTGACTGCCACATTTCCGCAAGCTGACAAAATACCAATCGAAATAACAGCTGTAGCAGTAAGGCCTAAAATAATACTCTTCTTAATCATCGTTCTTCTCCTCCTAATATCTTATCTTAAAATTTTTCTTTGCTTTATCTATGAACTAAGTATAATAGAACAATCGTTGCAGAAGTGTGACATTTCCTGTATTATTTTTCTATCGCAAAAATATACACTATTTATATTATATTCTACTTTATCTATAAGGTATCAAAATATGAAGTTATTACTATCAGAAAATCCAACCAATATTGGAAGACAAAAAGAATTTGATTATATCAAGCTTATTGCAATCACTGCTATGGTGCTTATTCATATGTGGGAAGAATGCACCAACATTAATCTCGAGATATTACCTAAGGGGATATTTCACAATCTTTTGCAATTCTGCGCCGGGCCTTTGGCTGCACCTATGTTTATGACAGCAATGGGAATTGGAATACCATATTCAAAGCATTGTACTCCAAAGGACTTCCTCAAAAGAGGAATACATATATTCATACTTGGATATATTTTAAATTTTTTCAGAGATGCCCTGCCATATGCTCTTTTTGCATGTACACACGGAGCATTTGATATCGATGAATTCTTATTCGACCTGTTAACCGGAGATATCCTCCAATTTGCCGGACTTTCATTTATACTGATTGCATTACTTATGCAATTGAATATACCTGTGCTGGTATTTAATTGTATTGCGCTAATTATGCAGTTGATTGGCTTCTATTTAGCAACCAATTGCCCTGTTGACACGAATTTAATGTATGTTTTGGGACTTTTCTATAAAAGTGAAAATATGTGTTTCCCACTACTTCAATGGTTTATTTATCCTTGCTTTGGTATCCTGCTTGCAACCTACTTAAGACATGTTATTGATAAAGACGCAACCTACAAAGCACTACTTATAATCTGTGGTACTCTGCTAACCGTCTACGCAGTATCACTACATATCAATGGGTATAATGTTCAGTACGTATATGGCTTAGCCAAAGATGTCTTCTATAATCAGGACTTCTTAAAAACATTCTTCAGTATGCTGACCATCATTGTTGAGATTTCTATCGTTCACTTTTTATTCTGCAGGCGAGAATACGCAAGGTTGGAGTCTCTTGCTGCCTTTGCCGGAAAGCACCTGAATACAATATACATTGTTCAGTGGTTACTGGTCGGTTGGACAAGCAATATTCTTTCTTACAGCCTTGGCTTTAATCTTGAGCCTGCTGTATCCTTATCTATTGGTGCCCTTTATATTGTGATGTCATTTTTGATTGTTAAAGGGTATCTTAGCATTAAAAAAAAGAATTAACCCAAAAATTCACTTGATTTTAGATTATAAAATCCACGGCTCATATTAAGCCGTGGATTATTCATGTATTCTAATTCACTCTTCTATTTATTCCGGTACGCTCATACCATTCTGATTTTGCCTGGTACATACGCTTGTCAGCGGACTTACAGATTTCCATTATATCCTTGCCTTCTACATCCTTAAGTGAAGCAGCACCTACAGCCACCTTCATGCTATTACTGTATTCTCCACGCCATTCTTCGCTCAATTCATCAAGCTTTTTCAATGCCTCTTCATACTCAGAGATGTCAGCCTGCAGCAGCCCATAATACTCATCACCACCAGTTCGGAATATCTTACCGTACTTGCCAAATGTCTCAGTAATCAGCCTGCCTGCTTCACTAATCAATTCATCACCAGCCGCGTGTCCATAGTTATCATTTACCCTCTTAAGACCAGTAAGGTCCATCGATACACATATTATATTATCAGGAATGGAACGATTAAGTTTTTCAAGTTCCTCTTCATATGCACGTCGGTTTAACAGCTTTGTCAGGCCATCCTTATATGCAAACTCATAATAAAGATTACGCTTTTGAGTCTTCACTCTGTCATTTGCAATAACAATAACCGTAGCTATAACTAAAAGCATAATGACGAATGCTACCTGCGTCTTATGCCTTCTAATAAACTCTGCAATACTATAGTCTTCTGATGTATCTATATGCTTAAACGTATACTTTACCGCACTGTTTTCTTCTGTAGAGTTCAGTGCCTGGTTAAACAAAGGCAGGATTCCCTTGTGGCGCGTACTTACTCCGAAGCATTTTACAGTATTATATGGCAATTCCATATATGACAAATCAGAGTAATAGTCCTGTTTAAGCAGATTACTCGCTCTCAGTCCACTAAGTATTGCTCCACTCGCCCTTCCTTCAACAACTGCATCCAGACACTCTTCCACTGTATCAAAGTATATTACCTCATTATCAGGGAAGTAGTTAGCCACATAATTATACTGAATCTGGTTCTTCTCATTGATAGCAAGAGTTCCTGTCTCAGCTTCAGCCGGATCATTTAAATAGATCAGATTCATCGCTGATGTAATAACATCGGCAGTATGATACAGATTGTTCTGCTCCAAAAAATAAATATCATTGGATATTGGGAACATTACTTCTATATCATGAGAATGTGTCGCCTGAATCATCTCATCAGTGCTTTGATATGGACGATATTCAAATTTTATTGGCTTTGCAGACTTAATATTGGAAAAAGCTTCATTAATTATGTCCACCATAATTCCCGTTGCATTTCCATTTTCGTCTGTTCCACAGTATGGCAGGAAGTTATCCATATAACCAACCACAACTGTATAATCATGCGACTCAAGCCACTGTTCTTCTTCAGGTGACACCTGAAGGCTAACGGCATTTTGACCAAAATATTCTTTAGACAAATCATTCAGGTAATATGGTTCTTTGCTATCAAGATACTCCTGAGCAATATTCAACTCCTGCAGCAGATCCAACCTTTCCTTCGCTACGCAGACATACATATCTACATTTTTAATCTTGAGAAGAGGAACCATATTATCTCTGGTGCCTACCGATGCACTCTCACCTATGAAGGCATCAATTTCCCCATCCTCAAGTGCCTGATCTCTGTCACTCACATCATTGTAGACAACCACCTCGGCATCCACGTTGTTCTTTGCCAGCCATTCATGAACCGACTTCTCCAACAACCCGGAAATCGTACCAATTTTCTTGCCATTCATAGTTGAAGAGTCAACCGTAATTGTCGAATCATCTCCACGAATGAATAGATAGTAACTCTCATATCCCATTGGAAAATTGGGATAATTCATAATATCCAGACGCTCCTCTGAATATCCAAGACCCGCCAGGAGATCAACATCTCCGTTAACAAAAGCCTCATAAATGTCTTCCCATGAACCATATATGTATTCATATCTCCAACCATTATAGGTTGCAATCTTCTGGAGGTATTCGTACGAATATCCAGACTTCACAGCCCCCTCAGATGCGCCTTCCTGAAAGTTTTCATTCTCGTAGTATCCAACCTTTACAATCTTATCAGTTGTCTCTACTGCAAATACGCTGTTCTTAATAGCCCCACACAAAAAAACCAATAAAAAAAAGGCAAGTATAATATACTCCCCCCTTCTATCGTTCCTTCTCATATGATTACGCCTCGCTTTCCTTTTTCCCCTTAATGTTTATTTTATCACTCTGAAATCATTTTTCAATGCTTTTGAGAATAATTATAAAACCAATTTGTATTCCATGATGAGTATGATATTATGTCTTTATCGCCTGTAGTGTGACAATGGTTCTTGCACACTACTCGCACCATATATAAGGAGCATTCCAATGGAGATTAATGTTATTACATTTTTAATTGTATGTCCTCTTGTAGGGCTTGCTGGATTCGTTGATGCAATCGGCGGTGGTGGTGGACTCATTTCACTACCGGCTTATATGCTTGCAGGCGTACCAACCCACAATGCCATAGCTACCAATAAGCTCTCTTCCGCTTGCGGAACTGCCCTGGCAACAGGTCGCTTTATCAAGAATGGTCTTGTCAACTTTGCACTTGCAATACCAGCAGTAATTAGTGCCGTAGCAGGCTCGTATATTGGTGCTAATCTTTCTATAAGAATATCGGAACGCATCCTAAGCATCGTTCTGCTCATACTACTACCGGTCGTTGCCTTTGTTGTTCTTAATAAGAAGATTTTCAAGGATAATGGTCGTGAAGACATTGAACTTAATCGACAGACTTTTATAACAACCATACTTAGTGCACTTATCATAGGGATGTATGATGGCTTCTATGGCCCCGGTACTGGGACCTTTCTTATTATTGCCTTTACAGTCGCTGCAAATATGGGTATGAAGGTTGCTAATGCTCAGGCCAAGGTAATTAATCTTACTACGAATGTCACTTCGCTAACTGTCTTTTTACTTAATGGCCAAGTTATGATAACATTAGGTATAGCGGCCGCAGTATGCAATATGATTGGTGGATACATTGGCGCAGGACTTGTTATGAATAACAGTTCAAAGATTATACGTCCTATAGTCATTATTGTTCTCATCATTTTAGCAGTTAATGTGATTACCAAGCTATAGCATGGCCAGATAAGAATTGGGGGTTTTAAGATGATAAAGATTTGGATAGTGGGTTCACAGGGAAGGATTGGACAGGCACTTATCAAGTTGCTTGACATGACTCAGTATGAGTTATTTGAGACAGATATCGACGAATTAGATATCTCTAATCAGGAAGAAGTTTCAAAATTTATGGCAATTAACAGACCTGACGTCGTTATCAACTGCGCAGGTTATCACGGAAAGTCAGCTACGCTGTCGGACAAGGAAGATATCGATATGGCATACAAGGTTAATGCCGTTGGTGCTCGTAATCTTGCTCAGGCTGCAGAGAGAAATCAGTCCAAGCTCATTCAGCTTTCGACAGATGATGTATTCTCCAAGCCATCAGACGAGCCATACAATGAATTTGATGAAGTTGCTCCGGCAGATATCTACGGTAAGTCAAAGTATGCTGGTGAATGCTTCGTTAAGGAGCTTATGACAAGATACGTAATTATTCGTAGTTCCTGGGTATATGGTATTGGCAAGGACTTCATGGATGAGGTTATCGCAGCGGCTAATGATGACAATATCAAGGTGCTTGAACTTAAGGATAATGCGTGCGCAGTTCCTACTTCTGCTGCCGAACTTGCCAAGATTATCAAGATCTTCATTGATGGTGATCACTATGGTATATATCATGCAGTATGCAGTGGTGGATGTTGCACACGTGAAGAATTTGCCAGAAAGATTCTTGAGTTAAAGAGCTTATCAGATAAGCTTGAGATTAAAGTCAGAGACGATGCTCCACAGAAGTACTCAGTTCTCGACAACATGATGCTTAGAATTACAGGACTTCCATGTCCGGCAGATTGGGAGGAGACACTTTCCAATTATATCAACGAGACAGGAGGACTTGAATAGTGACTGAGAATAAGACAAAGAAGATTGGATTAACTACTAAGATATTCATAGCACTTATTGCTGGTGCAATCGCCGGTGTCATCATACACTACGCAGTACCAGCCAGTTATGTAAGAGATACGATTATTGTTAATGGTATTTTCTATGTACTGGGAACAGGCTTTATAAGACTTATGCAGATGCTCGTAGTACCACTTGTATTCTGCTCTCTCGTATGTGGAAGTATGGCAATTGGAGATACCAAGACTCTTGGTAAGGTAGGTGTGAAGACTATTATCTTCTATCTGTGCACAACTGCCCTTGCTGTATGTCTTGCACTTAGTGTTGCCTCTGTTATCAATCCAGGCCTTGGCATGGAGAATGCTAACCTTGAGACTGCCGAGGTCGCAACCATGGAGCCTGTATCATTTGCGGATACCATACTTAATATTATTCCTAAGAATATCTTCACATCACTTTCTGGCGGAGATATGCTTCCAATAATTGTATTTGCATTATTTGTTGGTATACTACTTGCCAAGATGGGTAATAAGGCATCAACTGTATCTAATTTCTTTAGCCAGTTCAATGACCTTATGATGGAGATGACAATGGCTGTAATGAAGGTCGCGCCTATCGGTGTGTTCTGTCTTATTGCCAAGACTTTTGCCGGAATTGGTCTGGAAGCTTTCCTTCCAATGCTTAAGTATATGATAAGCGTTATTCTTGCACTTGCACTTCAGTGCTTTGTAATATACCAGGTACTGCTCTTCGTATTTACAAGACTCAATCCGCTTAAGTTCATTAAGAAGTTTTTCCCTGTAATGGCATTTGCATTCTCGACTTCAACATCGAATGCAACCATTCCAATGTCCATTGATACATTGTCCAAAAAAATGGGCGTGTCTAAGCAGATTTCATCCTTTACTATTCCGCTTGGCGCAACAATCAACATGGACGGAACATCAATCATGCAGGGTGTTGCAGTTATCTTTATTGCACAGGCTTATGGTATTCATCTGACGCCAACTCAGCTTGCCACTGTTGTAGCTACAGCTACAATAGCTTCCATCGGTACTGCCGGTGTACCTAGTGTTGGTCTTGTGACTCTTACTATGGTACTGAATTCAGTAGGTCTTCCTACAGAAGGAATTGCACTTATTATGGGTATTGACCGTATCCTGGATATGCTTAGAACTGCTGTTAATATCACAGGCGATGCTGTTTGTACTACAATTGTTTCCAAGCAGCAGGGTGCCTTTGACAAGCAGGTATTCGACGCAGAATAATATTTCAAAGGAGAAATTATTATGAGAAAAAGACTATTTGTACTATTAATTGCATCAGCATTAGTTATGTGTGGCTGTGGTAAGACAGCTGCTCCTGCCACACAGGACAATACTGAAGCGCAGACAGAAGAAGCAGCAGAGCCTGCAGAAGCAACAGGTAATCCGTGGGTTACTACTGATTACAACGGCATCTATGATGCTCTTGGAATCTGGATGTTTGATCCATCAGGTGCTACTAATGTTAATATTCAGCTTGATGAATCTGACAAGCTTGCTGAGATGACTTTTGATTATGGCGAGCCAGTTCTTTCATATGTATACAGAGTTAAGAGTACATCAGCATTTGAGGATATCTCTGGTCTGTATTATGAGTGGGACGTTGAGATGGATACACCAATTGGCGAATGCGAAGGTATCTGCAAGAGAGCAATTGGTGATGGCGAGACTATTGACCTGTGTCAGTGGTTTGATAAGGAGGAAGGCGCCATGTACAGCCTTTCGACAAGCGCTGCAGATCTCGATGGCTTTGATATATCAGCGATTGCTATGCAGATATATTCTCCAGTTGAGGAAGAGTATACAGGATTTATGGCATCTAACTTCTTAGAGGATAAGTTACAGAAGGATGTCTTCTCCTCTTTCGATGAGATTATTGCCGGACTCGATAAGGGCAATGCTTATGCAACCATCAGAGTATATGGACTTGATGAGGATCTTCTTGTTATTGCTGAAAGTGCATATAATAACCTTGATGGCAATATGGCATCAATCGAGGGAAGCATATATCGCAATGTAGATGGCGAAGTTAAGAACATTGGAAACGTGTACAGTAGTGGTACTGCATATCCTATCTCACTTGATAAGGATGGCTACATCTATTCAGGTGGTAATCACGAAGTCGAAGTTTCCTGCATCTCAGAAGAGACTACTGCTATTATGGCTAAGGTATATGCATATGAGACCTTTGATGAGCAGGGTAACGCCACATACGGTGGATATATCAGAAACAGCAATCAGCTCTTTGGTGATGAGACTGAGATAGCCGAAGATGATTCAACAGTACTTCCTGATCTGTATAAGAAGTTCGGCGAGGCAACTCCAATTAACTATACCGTTGTTGAATAATTAAAGGATATATGCAACTGATATCAAAAAGGGTAGACAAAAATGTCTACCCTTTTATTATTCCACGTGAATTACTTAGTATCATATCTGCAATCTCTCTGGCCGATTCCTTCTTGCCACCTTTAAGCCACTTCATAAACACATTAAGAAGTGCTCCTGCATAGAAGTACAGATTGTATATTGAATCACCGAATTCATCCTTATAGTTGATATCCAGAAACTGATTTACCCCATCCATAAGTATTCCATAACAGCCAACCTTCTCCAATTTAAGCAGAAACGCGCCATGCTCAGCGAAGAACTGCAACGTAAACTCAAGATGTTCAGCTGAATTCCTCTCAAAATCTGTCCCTTTTCCATTAAGCTCATTAACATATGAGAGAATAATCTCTGACAGATAATCAACAAGTGCTGCCTCTTTGGTCTCATAATAGTGATAAAATGTCATTCTTGAAACACCAGCACCATCGGCAATTGCAGATATCTTGATATCAGAAAGCGCCTTTCGATCCAACAGACCAATAATTGTCTCACCAATCTTAATTCTTGTTGATCTATTTCGTGAAGTTCGATTTGAATAATCCATCTGGTATCCTTTCATTATCGCCTGCTGCCACCAGTACGAATTACAAGTCGAAGCAGTTCAAATAGTGCTGTTGCAGCAGATGCCACGTATGTAAATGCCGCTGCCCTGAGAACCGATATTGCCCCATGTATCTCATCTTCTTCAAGTATCCCGGATGTTCGAAGCATAACTAATGCCCTATTGGAAGCGTCAAACTCAACCGGAAGTGTAATAAAATGAAACAATACAGCTAAAGCAAATATCAGTATACCAATCTGGGTAATATGCAGATTCGCCACTACAGGTATCCTGTAATACTCCTCAAGCATTACTCCTATTGCAACTATTAATATGCCATAACGTGAACCGATATTGGCATATGGAAAAAGCATTGCTCTAAACCTTAATGGCTCATAACCGAACTCATGCTGCAACGCGTGGCCACACTCATGTGCTGCGACTGCTACAGCCCCAATTGATCTGACATTATATACCGTATCTGACAGATACAGAGTCTTACTCTTAGAATCATACTTATCTGTCAGATTTCCCTTAATGCGTTCTATAGTTACACCCTCGACACCATTCTGCTCGAGTATCATCTGAGCTGCCTCTGAACCTGAAATCTCACTTTTATTGCGGACCAGCTTATACTTAGCAAACTGCACATATACATACCAGCTTGAAACTGCTGTCAAAATAACTCCCAATAATAAGAGCATTAATGATAATCCCATTCCTATTCCTTCCTACTATCCAGAATCACCTTCGCCATTCCAATATCTTCTGGCGTTGTAATCTTAATATTTGTATAACTTCCTTCTACCAGCTTAACCCTGTGCTTCGTCCATGTCTCGACTACCATCGCGTCGTCTGTCACAGTTATTCCCTGACAGGGCAGTCCGCATTCTTCATCACGAAGAATATCATAAGCTTCCTTTATTAATGAATATGTAAATACCTGCGGTGTCTGTACAATCCATACAGTATTTCGATTAGGTGTTGATACCACATAATCTGTTCCACCGGCAATCTTGACCGTATCCTTGCTCTTGACTCCGGCTATACAGGCCTCACATCGCCTTACTTCCTCGTCTAATCTGCATAGCATCGGTTCATCTACGAACGGCCTGGCTCCATCGTGGATATATACGTAATCACAACCGCCAGCTCTGGCAATCTCGTCAAGCCCCGCCATAACTGAATGATATCTTTCCTTACCACCTCTGCAGATAGCGCGAACCTTATCAAATCCGTACTTTTTAACAATACTCTCGTTACAGTACTCTTCGTCACCCTCACTCACAACAAGAATTACATCTGTAATAATATCTGATGCCTCAAATGTCGCCAGTGCGTAGTACATTAACGGCTTATCATCTATCTCAATATACTGTTTCTTAACCTCACTGTTCATTCGCTTACCGCTGCCTGCAGCAAGCATGATTGCAACATTCTTCATAGTATACTAACGTTCCTCAACAGTAATTCTTCTGTAATCAAAACCCTTCTCGAGGTCCTTTTCTATAAGAATATTCGTATAATGAGAAGGCAGAATATCATCAATAATATTAGCCCATTCAATGAGACTGACTCCGTCCCCATACACGTATTCTTCATAACCAATCTCGTACATCTCCTCGCTGTCTCCGATTCGATATACATCAAAGTGATAGAATGGAAGTCTTCCATCCTCATATACCTGTACAATGGTAAAAGTCGGGCTATTAACTACATCATCAATCCCCAAGCCCTTTGCAAGCCCCTGGGTGAACACAGTCTTACCTACACCAAGATCGCCAATAAGCGTATACACATCTCCTGGCTTAGCTGCCTGACCGATCTCACTTCCAAGTCTGAATGTATCTTCTGTACTATAACTGTCAATTACCTTCACTATCTTCTCCACATTATCAGGGCATCTTCCTTGGGCTTATCATAGAAGCCTGGTCTTTTTCCTGCACTTACGAATCCAAGACTCTCGTACAGATGTATAGCTGCCGCATTGCTTTCTCGTACTTCAAGCGTATACGCTTTGATACCATATTCTTCCTCGCCCCGTCTAATTAATTCAGTTACAAGGCTTTTCCCTATCCCTTGACCACGTCGGTCAGCGCGAACAACTATATTACAGATATCACCCTCACCAATGACACTTATGACACCCGCGCATCCCAAAACCACCGTTTTCTCAGTGTTTTCGCCGTCTGCATCATCGCTGACACACGTGTCAACAGCCGCAAGATACAATGCATCTGGATTGTTAATCATATCAATAAAGGATTCCCTGTGCCATGGCATGGAAAATGCTTCTTCCTCCATAACACACACCTCATCTATATCTTCAAGTTGTAGCTTACGAATTATCATTATCGTTCTCCAAGCTTAAGGCTTGGTACTGCATTAAGATTCCATCCGGATCTTACCCCAGCCATATACTCATAATAGCCAGCCACGCCAATCATTGCAGCATTGTCTGTGCAGAATATTGGTGATGGTCTGTAGAACCCTACACCCTTTGCAGCACACGCCTCCTCAAGCGCAGCTCTAAGATGTGAATTAGATGCAACACCGCCGGCAATAGCAAACTTCCTAACATCATATGTTGTTACAGCCTGCATACTATGTCCTACAAGCACATCAACAACCGCCTGCTGGAAGGATGCTGCCACATCCGCCTGATTGTACTCCTCTCCACGCATCTGCAGCTGGTTAAGATAATTAAGCACTGCTGACTTTAGTCCGGAAAATGAGAAATCATATTCATTGTCAGCAATCTTTGCCCTAGGGAAATCTATTGCAGCCGGATTACCATCATAACTCACCTTATCAATCTTAGGACCCCCAGGATATCCAAGACCGATTACCCTTGCGACCTTATCAAATGCCTCACCTGCGGCATCATCGCGAGTCCTTCCAAGAATCTCATACTTGCCATAGTCTGTTACATTCACAAGATGGGAATGACCTCCCGATACAACGAGACACATGAATGGAGGTTCAAGTTCCTTATTCTCAATATAATTGGCACATATATGCCCTTCTATATGATGTACACCAACAAGTGGCTTATTAAGTGCCCATGCAAGTGACTTGGCATAAGATACACCAACTAACAAAGCCCCGACAAGTCCTGGCCCATATGTAACAGCTATCGCTGTAATATCGTCCCATGTCATGGATGCTTCTGTAAGCGCCTGCTTAACAACCCTGTCGATTCTCTCCATATGCTTTCTGGAAGCAATCTCAGGAACAACGCCACCATACAGTGTATGTATATCAATCTGTGAAGATATAATATTAGAGAGGACTTCTCTTCCATTACGTACAACAGATGCTGCTGTTTCATCACAGGATGACTCTATTGCCAATATATTAACCACATCAGTTGTTGGCATCGTCAGTTACCTCCTGCCATCCATATATCTTCCATCTTCCTCCGTCATCACGTCGAAGAATGAAGATATTAGTAAGTATCTTCGTTCCCGAAGATGTTCTAATATTATATGTGCCATATAACGAGGCACAGTCATATCCATCCACTGTAAAGAACTCAACTTCTGTACTGCTGGATGTATAATAATTGACTATTGAATAGTCATTGTCTGCAAATGTCTTTAATTCGCTCTTAAGGTCCTTAATATAATCCTCTTCTGACTTGTTAGCAACAAGTTCATTATCATACAGGACCTGAATCTTAAGGGCAAGCTTCTCAACGTCTTCCTCCGACAGCGATGGATCATGTAGCACCTTGGTGAAGTCAAGATACTTCTTAACCACTTCCTTAGGGGTTGGCGGATAGTTGACTTCGAAGTTAGTTAGCAACAGTTCATCTGCTGCAGATAACTGTACGTTCTCCTCTCTCTTAACCTTAGCCTGTCTATTAGAAAGGTAATAATAGTAGCCTACTATGATTAGTACAAGTACAAGCGCTATTATGAAACCCTTTGTCCCCTTAAAATTCTTCATTTTGCAGGCTACCTCCTTTCTTAAAAAATCAACTTTATCAAATATCTAATCTAACGTCTCCAAACGTTACTCTTCGTCAAACATCAAATCTACAGTTCTACCATCCTTGGCAACGACTGTATTCTCAAAAACCGCTCTCACATCATTAGTAAATGCCTTGGGATTCGGCAAAGACGGACTGTAGTGAGTAAGCCACATCTCTTTAACATCTGCCTCCCTGGCAATCTGCGCAGCCTCATAGAAGGTCATATGCTTGTGCTCCTTGGCCTTATCAAGCTTATCGGGCTCCCCATACATGCCTTCACATATGAAGAGATCTGCCCCTGCCGCATTCCTTGTGATTGCACCAGTTGGCCTTGTATCAGTACAGTAGGCGAGCTTTATGCCTCGTCTTGCTGGTCCAAGTACCATATCAGGTGTAAATATCCTGTCCTCTGATACTTCAATTGTCTCACCCTTCTGAAGGCGATTCCAGTACTGAACATCTATCCCAGCTGCCCTGGCACGTTCTGCATCAAACCTTCCTGCCCTGTCCAGTTCAAAGGCATATCCGTAACAGGTCACATTATGGCACACCTTGTATGCCTTCACCCTGAGTCCGCAGACCTCGAACTCTTCCTCGTTACCAGTCAGTTCCTTATACTTAATCTCAAAGGGAATATCTCTTGCTATTACCCTTAATGACTCAACAACTCGCTCTACGCCCTTAGGTCCTACAATTAATAGTGGCTCTGTTCTCTCGGCATTGCCCATCGTAAGTAACATCCCCGGAAGTCCGGATATATGATCCGCATGGAAATGTGTGAAGCACATAACATCAATAGGCTTAGGGCTCCATCCTTTTTCCTTAAGGGCCACCTGTGTACCCTCACCACAATCTACAAGAATGCTCGAGCCATTATATCTGAGCATCATCGATGTAAGCCATCTATATGGAAGTGGCATCATGCCACCTGTTCCAAGCAAACATACTTCTATCACTTATCTTACCACCTAATTATTCTTCTCAGCCGCTTCCCTCTCTGCCTGCGACAGTCTAAGGTATTCCGGAGCAAAATCGGCCGCCTCTGACATACGTCCCTCTGCCACATATTCCATAGCCAGCGCTGCAATCGCTGCTGCACGCTGCCTGTTCATAAACGCAGGTGCATATGTATGTGTAACCTTAAGTCCCTTCTCAAGAGCCTCATAGAATACAGGCACACCATCCCCAAGGAATACGACTTCTCGCCCCATTCCGTTAAGTACTTCTATCAGTTCCTCTATAGCCATTGCCTTCTGCTCCATAAGGCAATTCATATTATATATATCCTTAAATCTGTTGAACTCGTAGATTCCTGTATATGTCTGCATACGTCTTGCATCCATTACGGGACATACAAGAGTCTGAGCACCATACATGTTATATGCCAGTCCATCAACAGTCGGAATAGCGACAACTGGCTTATTAAGTGCCTCTGCAAGACCCTTAACCATCGCCCCGCCTATTCTAAGTCCTGTGAACGAACCTGGTCCTGCTGCAACTGCTATAGCATCAATAGTAGACATATCAAGTCCGACCATCTTCTTTAGCTCATCAAGCATAGGAAGAAGTGTCTCGGAATGGGTCTTCTTATTGTTAACATTATATTCTGCAATTACACTATCGTCCTCAACAATGGCAACGGATGCCACCAGTCCTGAACTGTCAATACCGAGTATCTTCATAGTTCCTCCAACAGTTATCTACTGCTTAATTCGTACTTTCGCAGGCTCCATGTGTGTGGATATAATCTCAATCACCTCATATCTGTGCTCACCCAGGTCCTTCTTAGGAAATATCCACGCGCTCTTCTTACCTGTATATAGCAGAATGCTCTGATTAGTCGACTGTGCCTTAAGCATCTGATCCCACTCAACAGTCAGTTCTTCTCCACCCTGAGAGACCGTAACGCCTGTATCATTCATCCTGTAATGAATAGGATTGCGGAACATTGGATTGAGCTTAACCTGCTTACTTGAACTCAGGTACAGAGTAATAGGTGTATATGCAATAATTACAATTCCTGCGATAAGATAATATGGCTGCATATACGCCGCAAAAAGTATTATAAAAAGTGCCCCCACAGCAGTTCCGACAATTCCAGAACTCCCTGAATATGTATGATGCATATTGTAATCATATAATGCAGACACTGTCATCTTGACATCAAATTCGTACTCCATCAGAGTTATCCCTTTCATATAAATCCCATTGGGACATACTTATAGCACAATATCACATCTATTATACGCTTCATCCGCTATTCTTTGCAACAAAATAAGTGCATTTTTGCGTGATTAACAACAATATATTGTGTCTGTACAGGCTTTGAAAAATAAAAAAGCGGAGAGCGCTGCTCTCCGCATAAATACTTCAGTATACTAATCACTATATGTTACTTCATTAATCTGCTCAGGTGCTTATATACAAGCATTGTCACAAGGCTGTCTGCAACGCCCTTAATAAGGTTGAAAGGAACAACTGCAAATAATACCAATGTCCATACGCTTGTAATATTACCATTAACTGCAGCTGACATTCCAATGATTGCATCCATCTCCATACCATAGAGCTTACAGAATGCAGGAAGCAGATATACAGCATTAAATACGCTACCAACAAATGTCAGGAATAATGTTCCCGCTACGCATGCAATAAGTGCTGTCTTCTTATTCTTCTTGAATGAATAGATTATTGTTGCTGGCAGAATAAGTGCTGATCCAACTACAAAGTTAGCAAGTTCTCCAACAAATGCAGTTGATGTTCCTTTAATCACAAGCTTAAGAATAATCTTGATAAACTCAATCATCACACCTGCAACTGGTCCATATGCAAATCCGGCAATAAGTGCAGGAATCTCAGAGAAGTCCAGCTGATAGAATGATGGAGCAAATGGTAATGGAAAATCAAATAAGAAAAGAACTGTTGAAATAGCTGAAAACATACCAATAACAACAATCTTCTTAGTGCTGAGAACTCTCTCAGTATCACCGCTCTTCTTCTTTGCAATCTTCTCTAAAAAATATGCAATAAGGAATATGGCAACAACAATGCCAAGAAACTCGAGAACGAACACTACGTTCTCTGCAATAGAATTAAATAGATCAGTATTCATGATTGTATCCTCCTCTTTCATCCAGACTGTACTGTCGGTTATGGATTCACACCATATCTGCCATTATCTTAACAGCTCGTAGACTCATGTGGTTGCCCACCATCACTACCGGTCGGGAATTGCACCCTGCCCTGAAGTATTCAACAAAAGTGATTATACTATCATTACATGTGATATGCAAGAGGAGATTGTAATCTCAGTTAAAAAGGGAGTCTCATATGAGACTCCCTCCTGACTTTTATTCACTAACCGACTTTGCAATAATTGAGAAGTTAATTTTCTTGGTACCACAGTAATCACCGATACCCTCAATGGTTACTGACGCAGTACCCTTATTAGTATTCTTCGTATAACTATCCTGAAGAATTATATAATCAGTTCCATAGACAAGTGTCTTCCACACTCCTGCTTCCTTGATTCTTATTGCATTCTCAAGTTCAGCAACTGGAAGATCCTCAGATAGAGTTGTAAGCCTTATTTCCTCTCCAGTGTAGTTCATCTTGATTGCAAGTGGACTGACACCTCCAATTGATTTCTTACCAACATAGAAGGCTCCCATACTGTATCCATCGTAGCACAAGTTGTCTCCACCAACAATTTGAACATCAATTATTGTTCCTGCTGGGACGATATCCTTGGCATTGACCTTCTCACCAAGCGCTCTCTCTATTGGTTCTTTAACGTTCTTCTGTGTTACAGTTGTTGCATCTCTATAAGTAAACTCGCCAAACTTATAGTCCTTGTTAACTGTAAGTTTTTTTCCATTGATATCAGTAACAACTACTGCTGTTGAATTGAAACCAGCTACTCCTGCTTTCGCAACCTTATCAGTACATGATACTAATGTTCTGCCAAGTGCAGCCTGTGTAATTGTAAAGTTGCCATCATACAGCTTACCAGCAAAATTGCCCTTACCAGTAATTACTATTCTTGGTGCCTTAGGTGTCTCAAATGTCTCATCAGTATATACCGTCTTGTTATTGGTAAGCGCTACTGTATAATCGACACCCTCCGTCAACTCATTGCCATCATATTTAACAGAAAGTTCTGGTCTTGCTCCACCCTTGATGAATACTTCTGTATCGGCAACCTCCACTTCAACAAGGTCCTGATTGGTTACATTGTATGGTGCAATAGTAAATGTCTTCTTAAGACTTCCAGAGTAACCATTAATTCCAGTAAATACAATTGTTGCCTTACCCTTATTGATATTCTTAACATAAGACACTGTATAATCTTCGCCCTTAACAAGATTCACCTGTGATACCTTTCTTGTTGCAGGTATGTACAGAAGACCATCTTCCACATCATCAGCATTTCCAACCAGACCTGCAGGTTCGATAGCCAATCCAGAATATATATATGGCTGAAGAACATTCTTCTTATTAACTGTCTTGAATGTAGCATCTATAAGCTTGCTCTCGTCAACCTTCACAGTAGCGATGTTGGTACCAGTAATCTTAAATGTTACTTCCTTAGATCCATAGTAATCACCTCGACCAGTAATCACCATCGTAGCCGTACCAATCTGAGTATTATTCTTGTATCCAAGAATATAATCTCTTCCCTGTACAAGTGGCTTCTTTCCATTCTTAATTGTTATTGAAGGTGTCACTTCATTACAATTGTCATACTTCTGGTTAGCAACCTTGCCAAATGCCATCTTGGTGATAAGCTTTCCTTCAGCGATAGTAAGCTTAACATCACGTGTTCCCACATAGTTGCCAAAACCATTGACCTTAATTGTGTACAAACCAGGTGTCTTATAGTCAAGTGTCTCATCATCTACATATTCCAATGTATAATCTGTGTTCTTCTTAAGCTGGATGGTGCCAAACTTAACTACTGGATTAGGCTTCTGAACTGTGTTATTTGCGATACGTACAATATCTGCCGCTACAATATCATTCGAGTCTATAGCCTTTCTGTCAATTGTAAATGTACCTGTTACAGTTCCTGAGTAATTGCCCATACCAGCAATTATAACTGTAGCTTCACCTGCGTTAATATTATTTTCGTACTTCTTAATCTTATAGTCTTTACCAAGTGTAAGCTTCTTATCGCCGTCATATACAGTAATAACAGGAACTATCTTCTTACCGGTAAATGTATAACTACCTATCGGAGCTATGCTCATCTTGCCTGCTTCTGCAACCTGCCAGTGTCCATACAGTGTCCATACATCTGACGTAAGTGCTGTAGCAGATGTATATACATTACCTTCACCATTAGGCTTTGTATACCATCCAAGGAATATGTATCCTTCTCTCTCCGGATCAGTTGCAAGAGCAGCTATAGGCTTGCCCCATGAAGCAGATACTGCCTCAGTCTTCTCTACTGACTCAACTTCGTATCCATAGTCAAGTGTAATAGCATCATCAACTTCTACTTCTGTTGTTCTGATAATTCCATCCACCTTGATTGTGAATGTAGTATTACCTTTCTTAAGTCCCTTAACGATTGCTATCTTCTGACCGTCAATTCCATCAAGCGATGCAATCGTAGGATCAGCACTTTCCCATATCTCACGATCAGCAAGTGCTTCACCTGGAACAGTTTCATATGTAAGTGTTGAAATCTCTCCCGCATGCAGCTTGATATTACTGTCAACAATAATATCCCTAACTGTTATTGGAAGATACTCAAAGTTCTTGAATCCCTTGTTAGCAAGAAATCTGTGTGCAAACGAATTCTTAAATACTCTAAATAGTGTATCATATGCAATTCCTGAGAATGCATTCTCACCAATACGAAGCACCTGATCTCTTACTGTTATTGACTCAACATTATCAAGACCATAGAAAGCATAATCACCTATTACTTCAACTCTTGAAGGAATTACAACATCGCCTGTAAGACCACTGCTATAGAATGCATATTCACCAATCTCTGTAATAGTTGTGGCAAATTCAACACTCTCAATATTATCAGCATTATATGCAATATATGAAGGAACTACTGATGAAGGAAGTACTTCCTCTCCGGACTCTTCACCTACTGGATCAAGTCCCTCCTCAATAGTTGCTTCCGCAAACTTAATCTTATTAATATTATCAAGCTCGCTAAATGGGCTGTATCTGTAACCAGATGTACTTCCCTGATATGTAATAGTGGTTAGTGTACTAGGAATTACTACTGTTCCCTCTTCTACATCCTCACCAATACCAATGCTTGATACATTGCTATGGCTGTCGTAATTAGAAGTACTGAACATAGTGCTATCGATACTAACAAGTCCCTCGCCCCAGAGTACACTGTCAAGCATGATATCATCTCTAAACACATGCTGTTCTATTGTCTCTGTTCCTGCCGGAATATCTATAGCCGATATTCTGGAACATTCTGCGAATGCATACTGCTCTATCTTCTTAAGGCCTGCTGGAAGCTTGAACGATGTAACAGCTTCACACTTATTAAAGCTATACTTTCCGATATTTGCAATATTGTCAGTAAGAGTAACCTCACCTGTAAGTTCACTTCCTGCAAATGCATACTCACCTATTGATACATTGCTGTCAGCAAACGTAACAGTCGTGATATTAGTAGCCTTATTGGCAATATATGCCGGAACCACACTTGTTGCACCTTCCCCTGTTGCATTACTGAATATCATGGAGTTAATGCCAGAAAGTGCGTTAAATGGACCAGTTTTATTAGTATCAGTGAGTACAACCTCATTAAGTGCAGCTGGAATAACAACACTTCCTACCGATTCGTTCTCCCTTACACCGATCTTGTTGATTGCTGTTGTTCCGCTGAACATTGTATTATCAACCGACTCAATCTTATCTGCCCAGTTAATACCTGTGATGGCTGTATTGTTATTAGCGAAAGCATATGCACCAATCTTCTGAATATTATCCGGAAGTGTGATTTCACCACTAAGTCCACACTTATTAAATGCTGTTGATCCAATCTCTACAAGCGAATCAGACCATTCGATAGTATCAATATTATCTGCCATGCTTGCAAGATTAGCTGGAACTATGCTTGTCTTGCCTTCTGATGCATCCATGAACTTAAGCTTATTAATTGACTTAAGCTTTGAAATTGCACTCGCTGTTGACTGAGAAGTGTACACTCCATTACTAAGTGTTACACCGGCAGATGTGAGTGTACTTGGTACCATGAATGTCCCAGACTCTGCCTCACCGTCAACACCTACAGTTGTAATCACTGTGTTATTATTTGATCCAAATGCCCTTAGGTTAATCTTGGTAAGTCCCTCGTTAAGAGAGATAGTACTAAGATGCGAATTACTGTTATGAACAAACAGACCATTATCTTCGATCTCATCAACAGATGAACCGAGCACTGCGCTTGTTATGGATGTCGCACTATTGATTATATTGGATGGTACAATTGACTTCTCGCCTGGCTTAGCTTCAGCAAATCTCACCTTGGTAAGAAGCGTATCCCCCATAAAGATATAAGATCCAGCCTTGTTAACAGTACTTGGAATAATAACCTGTCCAGCTGTTATCGCATCCTTACCACTATCATTCGGATTAGTTAATCCTATCTTCTCAAGACCTGTACAATTCTTAAATGCATTACCATCAATCTGCTTAAGACCCTCATTAAGTCTAGCAGTACTAAGCGATATACAGCCTTCAAACGCCGAGTTCTTAATTGTCTCTACACTTGATGGCAGTTCAACTGTCCTTAGATTCTGCGCATCCTTGAATGCACTTGTTCCTATTGTCTTTACTGTTGATGGTATCTCTACAGCCTCTAGTCCGCCTGTTGGGCTTCCCTTTTCTCCTGCAAATGCTTCAACAAACAGACTTTCTG
>JAZUGT010000038.1:0-5728 GCA_045641365.1 Lachnospiraceae bacterium | reverse complement strand
CACTATTACTTCAACTTGTTAAAGCAACATTGAAATTATAGGAGTTAAAACCCTTTTTGTCAATAATTGCTTAATCTCTATGTTACTTATGTACCATAAATCTTCTTACAATATCTATTCCGATCTTAAATGGAAGAGGTCTCAGTGTCTTGTCCGCCTCCTTAAGCTTCTCTCTGATTGGAAGGTGCTGCGGACAGTGCTGCTCACACTTTCCACAGTTAATACACTGGCTTGCAAATCCCGGCTCTTCGCGAAGTCCCATATTCTGCGCAAACTCAAATCTCGCAGAATTTTTGCCTTCTATACAGGTCATATTATAATAGTAGAAATTGCCTGGTATATCGACACCCTTTGGACATGGCATGCAGTATCTGCAGGCAGTACAACCAACTTTTTCCTTTTCCTTGATACAGCGCTTTACTTCCTCTATTACTGCAAAATCTTCATCTGTAAAGCTACCTGCTTTGGCATCAGATGCAACGCGTATATTCTCTTCTACCATCTCAAGCGAATTCATTCCTGAGAGTACACATGTTACCTCTGGCTGATTCCAGAGCCATCTTAGTCCCCACTCGGCAGCACTATATCCTCTGCCACTGTCGGCAATAGCCTTCTTAGCTCCCTCAGGAAGCATATTAACTAACTTACCGCCTCTGAGTGGCTCCATAATTACCACGGGAATTCCTTTTGCTGCTGCTGCCTGAAGTCCACGTCTTCCAGCCTGACTGTTCTCATCCAGATAATTATACTGTATCTGGCAGAAGTCCCAATCATACGCATCGAGTATCTTAAGGAACATATCTGTATCACCATGATATGAAAAACCGATGTTTCTAACACTTCCATCAGCTTTATGCTTTGCAATCCAGTCCTCAATACCAAGAGCCTTGATGTTCTCCCATTCCTTAATATCTGTGAACATGTGCATAAGATAGTAATCCACATAACTTGTTCTGAGTCGCTTAAGCTCCTCTTCAAAAGTCTTGTCGATTGCTGCGGCGTTTCTCATCATATACTGTGGAAGCTTTGTTGCAATCCGCACTTTTTCACGGATTCCATTCTTCTCAAGAATCTTACCAAGACACTCCTCACTTCCTGGATATATATATGCAGTATCGAAATAATTAACGCCATTCTCTATTGCATACATCACCTCAGACTCTGCCTTCTCGAAATCAATGGAGTTACCCTTCTTGGTAAATCTCATACATCCATATCCCAGCTGGGAAATCTGTTCGCCACTTCTGTCTCTTCTATATTCCATATTGCGCCCTCATTAATCTCTTATGCGTAACTGACAGTGTATCTACTACTTATTATATTATTCGCCACCCTTACATGTAATAATCCATGGTGCTGGCTGATTATCATAAGTATGACGACTTGTGAGTTTGGATACTGATACCTGAATAATCTCTGGATCTGAGAATCCCATATCTTTACAAAGCTTTGGCATTGATGCTGCAACAACAAAGTCAAGCGTATATATAACAAATTCCATATTTGGATTGATTGAAAGAAGATACTTCATCTCCTGCTCCATACTTGCTGAAGCAACAAGCATTGTAACATCTGGAACTGGCTGATCCTTCATTGTCTCTTCATCAATGTGATCAATAATTCTTACATTGTTAAGTCCGAACTGTTCAACGTTGTCCTCAAGCGCTCTTCTGTCACCTGAATTGTACTCTACAGCCACTACAGTTCCTTCACCATCTAAGATTGCAGCTTCAACAGCAATAGACTCACTGGAAATTGTACAGATATTCTTGCCCTCTTCAATCTGCATCTTTGATAAGATAATCGCTCTAATCTCTGAACCAACGTACTTTACAGTTCCCTTTGCAAGAGCGCTGTTATCCATACCAAACTTAACAGTACTTCTGGCATTAGGATTAAGAATAAGCATTCCTGCAGATGCATTGATTCCTCTGTCAATCATATCAGCAACCTTATCCTGCTTGATCTCACCAGATGGCTCACTTCCTTCGTTATATATTACATCACATTCTCCCAGACCCGCATTATACATACGATAGAAGATGTCTGGATGTCCAGCCTCTGTAAATACAAGTACACATCTGTGCGCCTCTACGGCTGGAATAATATTCTTGTTCTTTCTTGTAATATCAAGAATCTTAACATGCTCCAAGTCCACTTCTGTATTATCGGAAAAATACTGAAGCCAGGAAATAATATTACCATTGTTAAATAGTCTGTTATCCATAGCGACCTCCTATCTGGCACACTTATACTGCAGTTCCTCGTAACGTCTGTCAACTTCTTCCTGGAATTGAACGATGAGATCCTCATTGCCAGGCTTAAACAGATGCTTAAATCTGCCCTGGGCACGAAGGAAGTCTTCGATAGGAAGCTTCTTCTTTGGCTCATATGTAAGTGTCCACTTTCCATTGTCCACTTCGAAAAGTGGCCAGTAACATGTATCAATTGCCAGCTGAGTAATCTTCATTATATCGTCCATCTCATATCTCCAGCCTCTTGGACAAGGAGTTAAGATATTAAGGAAGCTGGCTCCCTTAGTATATATTGCCTTCTCAGACTTAAGATGTATATCCTTGAAGTCTCGTGTAAATGTTGTCTGTGCTACATATGCAACATCATGATCTGCAATAATGCTGGCGAGATCCTTTCTGCTCTGAAGCTTACCATCAGACTCACTTCCTACAGGAGTTGTTGTCGTATCAGCAAATCTAGGTGTTGCTGAAGATCTCTGTATTCCTGTATTCATATATGCACCATTGTCATAACATACATAGACCATATCATGGCCTCTTTCCATTGCGCCAGAGAGTGACTGGAAACCAATATCATATGTACCACCATCTCCACCGAATGTAATAAACTTATAATTGGCATCCTCAGGAATTCTTCCTCTCTTCTTAAGTGCCTTATAAGCTGTCTCTACACCACTTAATGTTGCTCCGGCATTCTCAAAAGCATTGTGGATATAACTGTCTTCCCATGCAGTATATGGATACATGAAAGAAGATACCTCAAGACATCCTGTTGCATTACCAATTACTGCATAATCCCCTTCATGAAGAGCTCTAAGAACGGCTCTTACACCAATTGTTGCGCCACATCCTGCACACATACGGTGTCCTGGAGCAAGACGTTCTGGCTTATTCATTACTTCTTTAAGATTATAACTACTCATTATTCTTACTCCTTAATCCTACATATCTGTGCTGCTCGTATGAAGCGCCATTGTCAACTATATCAATTAATTCATCAAATATTCCATAGACTGTCTCAACCATAAAGTCTCTTCCTGCAAGACCATATGTATAACTCATTGTCTCTACCATTACCTTACTTCTATAGAGACCCGCAAGTACTTCACTTGCAAGAGGACCGCCGTGACCGTTGTAACTCTCTGTTCTATCCATAATTGCAACAGCCTTACAGTTCTTAACTGCCTCAGCAATCTCTTCTGCAGGGAAAGGTCTGAATACTCTAAGCTTAAGGACACCAGCCTTAATTCCCTTCTCTCTAAGATCATCTACAGCCTGCTTTGCAGTTCCTGCCGCAGAGCCCATGATAATCATTATATAATCTGCATCTTCTGTTCTATATTCTTCGAAAAGCTCAAAGCCACGTCCACTTAGCTGCTTGAACTTCTTGGCAACCTCAATAATAACTTCCTTAGAAGCCTCCATGGCAAGCTCCTGATTTCTTCTGGCTTCCATAGCATAGTTACTTACTGAGTATGGTCCAAGTGCCATTGGATTTCCCGGATTAAGCAGATACTCTTCTGGCTGATATGTTCCGACAAAGTCCTGAACCTCTTTATCTTCAAGAAGTTCAATATTCATTACAGCGTGACTTGTAATAAAACCATCCTGACAGATCATTACAGGAAGATGAACTCTCTCATCCTCTGCAATAGGATATGCCTGAATGAAGTTGTCATAGGCTTCCTGATTACTCTCTGCAAATATCTGAATCCAGCCTGTATCTCTTGCTCCCATCGCATCTGAATGATCGCAGTTGATATTAATTGGACCTGAAAGAGTTCTATTAACAAGTGCAAGAACTAAAGGCATACGATTAGATGCTGCAAGTAGAAGCTCCTCCCACATGAGGGCAAGTCCACATGAAGAAGTGGCTGTAAGACTTCTTGCGCCAGCGGCTTCGGCACCGATTGCAGCACTCATTGATGAATGCTCACTTTCAACTGGAATAAATTCTGTGTCTATCTCTCCATTTGCAATATATGTTGACACCATCTGTGGTATCTCTGTTGACGGCGTAATAGGAAACGCCGGCATAACATCAGGATTAACCTGCTTTATAGCGTAGGCAACTGCTTCGTTACCTGACATACGATCTCTTTTTGCCATTTTACTGTCTCCTTTTTACTTTACTGGTTCCTGTCCTTCTACCATCTCAATCGCACCAAAAGGACATGCCTTAACACATATGCCACATCCCTTACAGTGGTCATAATCAAAATCAGCTCTCTTTGAATCCTTAACTGGAATACATCCGTCTGGACATACTGGAGCACAAAGAAGACACTGCTTACACTTTTCGCTATCAAATATTGGTGTGTTGGTTCTCCACTCACCAGTCTTAAACAACTTTGAAGTACCACCTGCGAATATCATCAATCCTTCTGTAAGGTCTTCACATGGTGACTGCTCATTAATCTTAGTTACATCTGTTCTCATCTTTATCCCTCACTCAACTTCTACTATAGATACTGCTCGAGAGCATCAAAAGTCATTGTAAGAGCCTTCATATTGCCCTCAATTACTTCTGGTTTCTTAGCAAACTTATGCTCATAAGAAGCTCTCATCTCACCAATGAACTCTTCTTTGTCCATTACCTTGCTTACTGCAACTGCTGCTGCAAGCATTGGTGAATTAGGGAAATACTTACCTAATGCTTCTACTGAGATCTTTCTTGCATCAACTGTATATATCTTTCCACTATATCCGTTAAGCGAGCCTGCTATCTCCTCTGCTGACTTTGGAGTATTGATTATAATTGCTCCATCTTCCTTAAGTCCTGAAGTGACATCAACTGAAGAAAGCAGAGATTCATCAACAACTACAACCAGGTCTGGTGTGTAGATGTTGGAATGTACTCTTATCTCATTCTTACTTATTCTATTGAATGCTGTAATTGGCGCACCCATTCTCTCTGGACCATACTCAGGAAAGCCCTGTACATATGCTCCCGTCTTAAAACAGACATCAGCGAGTAGTAACGCTGCTGTCTTGGCACCCTGACCGCCTCGGCCATGCCATCTTATCTCGATTTCCTTACCTAACATATCTGTTCTCCTTGCTAACAAAAATACACCTATTTAATAATAGCCCCAAAGCCGCCTAAAGGCAATAAATTTCCCGGCAATATAATCTACTGCCGGGAAATATTATTATTTCGTTATTGTTTTTGATGATATCTTAAGTGTAGCTTTCTTTGTTCCGCCATAGTATCCTATACCTCTTATTGTTACTGTGGCATTACCTTTATTTCGATTATTTGTGCATGAAACTATTTCAAAATCATCCTCTGAAAGAAGTTTGTTTCCGAGGGTCACACTTAAATCTGACTTTAGCAATCTAATTTCTTTTCCAGAATAACTCTGAGGAGATATGCTTACTTTTGCTTTTGCAATACTAGCTGTAACACAGCGAAAAGTTGCTGTCTGCGTGATTTCATTTCCATTTTCATCATAAGCGTCATATGAATCACC
>JAZUGT010000037.1:0-96759 GCA_045641365.1 Lachnospiraceae bacterium | reverse complement strand
CCTTGGGATATTCAGAAGTCTCTTCTCTGTAACGACCGGCTACAACCTTTCTGACAAAGTGGCCCTTTTCATCAAGCTGTTCATTAGCCTGAGCTACATGGTAATTATCCTCTTCATCGGCAGTCATATAGATAACTTCATCTGTAACAACCGGGTTCTCGGGATCTGAATGATCAATCTTTCGATAAGGAGCCTCAACGAATCCGTACTCATTAATACGTGCATATGATGCCAGTGAGTTAATAAGTCCGATGTTGGGACCTTCAGGAGTCTCGATAGGACACATTCTTCCGTAGTGAGAATAGTGAACGTCTCGAACCTCGAATCCGGCACGATCTCTTGAAAGACCACCAGGACCAAGTGCAGAAAGACGTCTCTTATGTGTAAGCTCACCAAGAGGATTGTTCTGATCCATAAACTGTGACAACTGAGAAGAACCGAAGAACTCCTTAACAGCTGCCTGTACAGGCTTGATATTAATAAGTGCCTGTGGAGATACATCCTCTGTATCATGAGTAGTCATACGCTCACGTACTACTCTCTCAAGTCTGCTAAGACCAATACGATACTGGTTCTGAAGAAGTTCACCAACCGCACGGATACGTCTGTTACCGAGGTGATCGATATCATCGTCCTTACCAATACCATACTCAAGATGAATATTGTAGTTGATAGATGCGAGGATATCTTCCTTAGTAATGTGCTTTGGAATAAGTTCATGAATATTCTTCTGAATAGCCTCAGCAAGCTCTTCTGGGTCTGAACCATGATCCTGAATAATCTGTGCAAGAACAGGATAATATACAAGTTCAGTAACACCAAGTGCATCAACATCACAATCAACAAAGCTTGTGATATCAACCATCATATTAGAAAGAACCTTAACGTTCTTCTCTTCTGTCTGGATCCATACAAAAGGAACAGCAGCATTCTGAATAGCATCAGCAATCTCTGGTGTAACCTTTGTACCCTTCTCAGCGATAATCTCGCCTGTATTAACATCAACAACATCCTCTGCAAGAATCTGATGACGAATACGGTTACGAAGCATAAGCTTCTTATTGAACTTATAACGTCCAACCTTGGCAAGGTCATATCTTCTTGGATCAAAGAACATAGCTGTAATAAGACTCTCAGCGCTCTCTACGCTTAAAGGCTCACCCGGACGAATCTTCTTATATAATTCAAGAAGACCTTCCTGATAATTAGTAGCTGTATCCTTAGTAAAACTTGCCTCAATCTTAGGCTCATCACCAAAGAGTTCTCTAATCTCATCGTTAGTTCCAACTCCAAGTGCACGTACTAATACAGTGATTGGAACCTTTCTGGTTCTATCAACACGTACATAGAATACATCGTTAGCATCTGTCTCATACTCTAACCATGCACCTCTGTTAGGAATAACTGTACATGAGAATAACTCCTTACCAATTTTATCGTGTGAAATAGCATAATATATGCCGGGTGAACGAACTAACTGGCTTACAATTACTCTTTCAGCACCATTGATAACAAAAGTACCTGTCTCTGTCATAAGTGGAAGATCGCCCATGAATATCTCATGCTCACTAATCTCTTCCTTCTCCTTGTTATAGAGACGTACCTTCACCTTAAGTGGAGCAGCGTAAGTTGCATCACGCTCCTTGCACTTCTCAATAGAATACTTTACATCATCTCTGCACAACTCGAAGTCAACAAACTCTAAGCTGAGATGTCCGCTATAGTCTGCTATTGGAGATATATCGGCGAAGACTTCTCTAAGTCCTTCATCGAGAAACCACTGATAAGAGTCCTTCTGAACCTCAATCAGATTAGGCATCTCCAAAACTTCCTTCTGTCGTGAATAACTCATACGTACCTGTTTGCCACCATAGGTAGGTCGTATTCTGTTCTTTTCCATTGACATTCACCCCGTTCTATATATTTCTGCACATACTTTGTCGCATACCACACCACAATAGTGCACCATCCACTATACACCAAATGCATTATGCAAGTCAAGAAGTTTTTTCTACAAAAAAATACCATGGATGAAAAACATCCATGGTATCTAATCATCATAGTATTTAACTTAATGACAAGGTAATTACTTAAGAGTAACCTTAGCACCCTCTGCCTCAAGCTTAGCCTTGATGTCCTCAGCCTCAGCCTTAGCTGCGCCTTCCTTAAGCATCTTAGGAGCTGCATCTACGAGATCCTTAGCTTCCTTAAGTCCAAGACCAGTTGCCTCACGAACAACCTTGATAACCTTAACCTTGTTAGGACCAACTTCTGTAAGCTCTACATCGAACTCATCCTTCTCAGCGCCTGCTGCGTCACCGCCTGCTGCACCTGGTGCTCCCATAACAACGCCTGCTGCTGCAGATACGCCGAACTCTTCCTCACAAGCCTTAACGAGATCGTTAAGCTCTAATACTGTTAACTCCTTGATAGCATCAATAATATCCTGTGTTGATAACTTTGCCATGATAATTAATCTCCTTTCGAAATCTCAAATTACGTCATCTGACGTCGAATAATCTTATTCTGCTGCAGGTGCTTCTGCCTCTGCTGCTGGTGCTTCCTCAGCTGCTGGTGCTGCTTCCTCAGCTGGTGCCTCTGCTGCTGCAGGTGCTTCCTCAACTGGTGCTGCTTCCTCTGCTGGTGCTGCTTCAGCTACTGGTGCTTCCTCAGCTGCTGGTGCTGCCTCTGAAGCGCCACCTTTCTCTGCCAACTGATTCATGCAACGTGCGAAGTTTGCGATTGGTGACTGGATGCTTCCAAGTAACTTAGAAAGAAGTTCCTCACGAGAAGGTATAGAAGCGATTGCCTTCATACCATCAGCATCGTAAAGTGTTCCTTCTACTACACCAGCCTTAATCTCAAGTGCTTCAGCTGTCTTAGCAAACTTTGCAAGTACTCTTGCTGGAGCTGTTGCATCTGTAGTAGAAATTGCTACAGCGCTTGGTCCCTCAAGGTAAGGAGCAAGTGACTCGAAGTCAGTGCCCTTGAATGCAAAGTTCATCATTGTGTTCTTGTAAACCTTATAGTTAACGCCAGCTTCACGTAACTCTCTACGAAGCTTTGTATCCTGCTCAACTGTAAGTCCACGGTAGTCAACAAGTACTACTGACTGTGCTTCCTTAATAGATGCAGAAATCTCTTCAACTATAGGCTTCTTGATCTCAACCTTTGCCATTTTGTCTCCTCCTATTAGATTTTTGCCGAATAGAAGTATATCAAAAATAAGAAACCCTTCTGTCCACAAAGACAGAAGGGTATATCAAACTAAGATAAATCCATTCCTCGGTAGGGGCTTCACGCATTACAGAGATACAATCTCTACCTACTGTCTTCGGCACAAGTGGTATCTTACCACGAGTGTCAATGCATTGTCAACACTTAATTCGACAATTATTACTCTCTTTTTGTTATTATTCCTTCGGAATCAATACTCACCCTGGGCGATATCGACTGCATATATCCAATAATTCGTTCCCAGTCTCCTGCGTTCGCGATATTTGTCCTGCAATCTGACTGGACAGCAGGTAAAAATCGCACTCTTTTTACCGTTCCATCAGTATTAAGAGTAACGCCAAGCATTCCAGTATCAAGAAGCTTACTATTAAACCAGTAATTGCCAAGACTGTATATGACAGGAACATTACCTATATAATCAAGTCGCTGCAATATATGGGGATGATCACCAATAATCAGATCTGCTCCTGCTTCCGCAAGCTTAGGAGCGAGCTCATCCTGTGCCCAGTCCGTCTGTTCCTGAAGTTCTGTTCCCCAGTGGATGTAAGCAATTACATAATCGCTACAGTCTCTGGCTTCACTAATAACTTCCAGCACCCTGTCATTGTACCAGCATCGGAAAGTTCCGGGACTGTCCTGCGTTGCGCCCCTGGTATCCGGATTGTCCTGCCTCTCTATCTGTGTCGCTGACACAATTGCTATCCTCATATCATTGGCAATAAAATAGGTTGGCTTGACTGCCTCATCAATATTCATTCCTGCGCCAACGTAAGGCATCTCAACTTTTTCCAGTGTATCAATTGTATCTATCAGTGACTGCTCGCCATAGTCGTACACATGATTATTGGCCAGCGAAACGATGTCAACACCCATATCAAAAAGATATCTCACATTGTCAGGATTGGTCCTGAATGTATACTGCTTATCCTGTGTTGGAACACCGCGGGTTGTATATGTAAATTCATTGTTGACCATAAATATGTCAGCGTTACGCATGACATCCAGTGTCTCCTGGTTAAAGGCCGCAGTAATCTCGCCGCCTCTCTGCTTAAGTGATTCATATATAGCATAACCTTCTGCCAGCCCCACATCGCCGGCAAACAGAAGATTAACCTCATCTGGCGACATTGTCTCCTTAGAGTACACATGATTATCTCTACAATAATCCACATCGGCAAGTAACTCACCATACCGGCTTGTCGGAACATCCGCATTGTGATCCACAGCCTCTTCATTGACGTTACTTCCCTTAATCTCTTCTATATCAAATATCTCAATCGCAACCTTAGAAGAGTTGTCTTCCTTATCCTGAATATGAACTTTGCCTTTGCTTTCTGCATAGAAGAAAAGAAGCCCAAGTCCTACCACAAGCACAAGCGCGAGTACTTCCACAAATAAAAGTGCTCCTCTTCTCTTATAATGATGTCTGCTCATATAAGTATTATAGCAGAAAAGTACTGTGCGGTACATTGGCGGTACTATTTTCAGATACATATAGGTATATCCGGAAATATACCTTGCCACTTTACTTGATTTAGGGCATATATTGCATTTTTCGCTCTCTGCCAGGTCCTGCGACAGCCAGAGGCTGGCGCGGTGTATGCACTCAGATTCTACAACAGCTATCTGCTCAGGCGCAGATAACGACTTCGTCGAATAAAAAAAGCACCGAAGGATGCAAGCATCCTCGGTGCATTCTCTTCATATTCTGCTAAAGTATCTTAGATTAGAACTTTGCTGTAGATACCTTTACGCCAGGTCCCATTGTACATGCAAGAGTGATGCTCTTTAAGTACTGGCCCTTAAGTGCTGCTGGCTTAGCCTTCATAACTGCTGCCATAAGTGCATCGAAGTTCTCCTGAAGCTTCTCCTCAGGGAATGATGCCTTACCAACAGGAACATGAATGATGTTAGCCTTATCAAGACGGTACTCAATCTTACCAGCCTTAATATCCTGAACAGCCTTTGTAACATCCATTGTTACTGTACCAGCCTTAGGGTTTGGCATAAGTCCCTTAGGTCCTAAAACCTTACCAAGACGACCAACAACACCCATCATATCTGGTGTAGCAACAACTACATCGAACTCGAACCAACCGTCGTTCTGAATCTTAGGGATGAGCTCCTCACCACCTACGAAATCAGCTCCAGCTGCCTGAGCCTCATCAAGCTTAGCACCCTTAGCGAATACTAATACTCTAACTGTCTTACCTGTACCGTTAGGAAGTACTACGGCACCACGGATCTGCTGATCTGCGTGACGTCCATCACAACCTGTACGGATATGTAATTCAACTGTCTCATCAAACTTAGCGCTTGCTGTCTTCTTAACAACGCTGATAGCCTCTGCAGGCTCATACTGTACTGCGCGATCTACTAATTTAGCAGCTTCGCTATACTTCTTACCGTGCTTCATATCTGCTCTCCTCCTAAATTAGTCCTCTACTGTAATACCCATACTACGAGCTGTACCAGCGATCATGCTCATAGCAGCCTCGATAGATGCTGCGTTAAGATCTGGCATCTTAAGCTCTGCGATCTCACGAATCTTATCCTTTGAGATCTTTGCAACCTTAGTCTTGTTAGGAACACCTGAACCTGACTTAATATTGCAAGCCTTCTTAAGTAATACAGCAGCTGGTGGAGTCTTAGTTACGAAACTGAAGCTTCTGTCTGCGTATACTGTAATAACTACAGGGATGATCAAATCACCCTTGTCGGCTGTAATAGCGTTGAACTGCTTTGTGAACTCAACGATATTAACACCATGCTGACCAAGTGCTGGTCCAACAGGTGGTGCTGGTGTAGCCTTACCAGCAGGGATCTGTAACTTAATGTATCCTTCTACTTTCTTTGCCATGATTGGCTCCTCCTATAATAATATATTGTGGTCCGGGTTATAGGTGCCCTTCCACTTTTGCTAAACAGGGTCTCCCCTGTATCGCTCCAAAATTAACTGCGGTTACCCGCCAAAACTAGTTGAGCTTACGAACTTCCTCGAAGCTAATCTCAACTGGTGTCTCTCTACCGAACAGCTCTACATTAATTGTAGCTGTCTGCTTACCATAATCGATCTTCTGAACAGCTCCAACTGTATCCTTCCAGGCACCTGCAACAACAACGATAACATCGCCTTCAACAAAGTCGATTGTTACATTCTCTGTCTTGATACCAAGTGGCTTCATCTCTGCTTCGGTAAGTGGTACTGGCTTACTTCCTGGTCCTACAAATCCAGTAACGCCTCTTGTGTTCCTTACCACATACCATGTCTCATCATTCATAATCATGTTGATGAGCACGTATCCTGGGAACATCTTCTTCTGTACCGTCTTACGTGTACCGTTCTTAACTTCAACGACATCCTGCATAGGAACTCTTACCTCAAGGATCTGATCTTCAAGTCCTCTGTTGGCTATTGTCTTATCAAGATCGGCCTTTACCTTATTCTCATATCCAGAATATGTATGAGCAACATACCAATTTGTCTCTGACATATTAATCCACCTTCTCGTCTAAATTACATTGATAACAGATTTACACCATACTGAAGTCCTGTATCCAGTAATGTGATTACAAGACCTACTATAATTGTAACTACTATCACAGCAATTGACTGCTTGGTGAGCTGTTCTCTGCCAGGCCAAGAGATCTTCTTGAACTCTGCCTTAACACCGTCAAAAAAACTTGGCTTGTTCTCATTTGATGTGGAATTTCCCATTGCTAACTCCTTTTTAATCGAACAACCGACTAATTACTTAGTCTCCTTATGTAAAGTATGAGCCTTACAGAATCTACAATACTTCTTTGTCTCCATACGGTCTGGATGAAGCTTCTTTTCCTTAGTTGTATTATAGTTACGCTGCTTGCACTCTGTACATGCTAATGTAATCTTTGTACGCATATTTCCACCTCCAAGCGTCTCACGCAAATTTTGGCATAAAAAAAAGACCTTACGCCTCGCCAAATCAATATAGCATAACAATCAGGCCTCGTCAACACATTTTTATGGAAAAATCTAATGATTCTTACGTTCTTTCTATTTATATACAGGCTAACCTGATTACAGGGCGAACAATTGTCCACCCTGCATTCCATTAGCAATATGAATTAAACATCATTCCGGCATATGCACTTGCCACATAAGGACTTAAGAAAGTCTTGCCCGGATTCTTATATTCGACGACAGTCTTGTCAACATATGATACAGGATTAAGCGATACCTGCTTTGCCTTTCTCATCATTGCTCCAGAGAAATCTCTAAGAGATGAGATGGCATCTGATGAATCTCCTTCTATAATAGAAGAATTAAGTCTGTCTCTGTCAATCTCCATGGTTCCATCATCGGCTATCGTGATTCCCATCCTGCTCATTCCAGCCTGATAGAGACCAGCAATACCTCTGACCTCACCCAGAAGGCCATTGCTCCTTGTCTGTACATCTCTGTACTCGTTCATTGTCTTAACGAACTGATTATATCCACCGATGAGATTACTGATATTATCCATTGCGGCTTCCGTATCCGGCTTAACTCCAATTGTAGTACCGATACCCTCTTCAGGACTTACACCAGTAAGTGTTATCTCATAATTCTTCTCTAATATGAATGTATTAGATGAAGCAGATGTCTCAATACCATTGACCGTAAAGTGAGCATTGCCTGCCTCTCTTGCGACATAATCAATTCCAAGATATCCAACTGATCCTGAACCCTCTCCGGAATTATCAGCAATATCAAATACCCTGCTATTCTCGCCAAAGTGAACACCCACCTGCGTGGATTCAATCCTCAGGCTTGAATTGCCGCTTTCATCTTCTTCAACAGTAGACTTAAGATGAATGTTGGAATTATTGATAAGTCTGCTCAGTCTGCTCTGAACTTCGAAGTTGTTATCATCCGGTCTGATAGCATACTGGAACTCATATCCCTGTCCATTAACTGTAAGATCGAAAGTATAATCTCCTGGTGCAATACCCAGCTGATCCTTAGGAAGGAACTTTCCTATATTGACCTGTCCTGATGCAAGCGACTGAACCTCTATCTCGAACGAAGGAACCTCTGCTTCTCTTCTGAGAACGCTTCCTTCCTCACCGTCTTCACTCTCTATGTACTCCTGTGGCTCCTGAGAACCGACATACTTTGCAGCGGCAATATTCTCATTGCTTGAGTATGCAATCTTGCCATCCAGTCTGGTATTCTCAGCATTGCCCATAACGGAAGCTATAGTATTCTGAAGCAGTCTTGACTCTTCCTTGATACCAATAATATATTCTCTTGCTTCTGGGGATGAATCTATCTTGTAAAGAGGAGCATCCTTGTTGACACGCGCCATGGAATTCGTGATACCCTTAAGCTCGCTACGCTTATGTGTGTCATAACGCGTATCGCTCTTATTAGGCGCATATTGAGTTAGATACTGATTATAAATCGTATTGAGAACTAACGAATTGGCCATATCCTGCCCCTCCTTTCTTCCGTGATAAGAATTCATACAATCCATTGTATGGGCATAATACACGTAGCCTAGTATTACAGATTCACCATATCACTAACTAGTCAAGGCCGTCAACAGTTTTTTTCATATTCGCAAAAGTTCGACAATTCACACATTTACAGCAATATCTTACATCCGCCCCTTTACTCTTCCAAAAGCTTAAATGTCTCGAAGACCATAACGCTTCGTGGATTAATCATAATTGAGCCATGAACCTCCACCATATCCTGAACCACGCTGTCTTCTCTGAAGGTATCAATCATAACATAGAACTTATATCCTTCAGGTGCCTGTGGAAGTGTAACCACCTGTGGCTCCCAGTGAGCGTTAATTGCAAGGTAGATTATCTCATCCTCGCCATTCCTGTGATGCTTTCCAGCATACATTATTCCTACATAATGATGATTACCATTATAGTCCGTCCAGAACGGCTGAAGTCCGTGCTGACTGATACAAGGGTATCCCATCGAACACTTCTCTGTATCTATTCTTATTACTCTATGATGCTTTCTGTACCAGATCATATACTGGAAGAATGAGAACAGCTCCTGATTCTTATCAAGGAGACTCCAGTCTAACCATGATATCTCATTATCCTGGCAGTATCCGTTATTATTACCAAACTGTGTATTACCAAACTCATCACCAGCTAAGAACATTGGAATACCACGGCTTAACATCAGAGTTACGCAGGCATTCTTAACAAGCCTTCTTCTAAGTGTATTAACAGCCTCGTCGTCTGTCTCACCCTCAACACCACAGTTCCAGCTGTAGTTGTCATTCGCGCCATCTGTATTATTCCATCCATTGGCTTCATTGTGCTTATAGTTGTATGTATACAGATCATGAAGTGTGAATCCGTCATGACATGTGATGAAGTTAACAGATGCAAAGTGACCTCTTGTATCAGGGCTGTAGATATCTGGTGAACCGGATATTCTGTTCGCAGCAATCTGCTCCATATGATTATCACCCTTAAGGAAAGCTCTGACATCATCACGATATCTTCCGTTCCACTCAACCCATCGGTTCCATGAAGGGAAGCTTCCTACCTGATACATGCCGCCGGCATCCCATGCCTCTGCGATAAGCTTAACCTTACCAAGAATCGGATCAAACGCAAGACTTTCCAGAAGCGGTGGCTTGCTCATTGGCGATCCATCTTCATTACGACCAAGAATCGAAGCCAGATCGAATCTGAAACCGTCTATTCTGTAAGCAATAACCCAGTGTCTGAGGCAGTCAAGAATCATCTGTCTAACAATAGGATTGTTACAGTTAAGAGTATTACCACATCCAGAGAAATTATAGTAGTAACCGTCTGGTGTAAGCATGTAATATACATTATTATCAATTCCCTTGAATGAAAATACAGGACCCTGCTCATTACCCTCTGCAGTATGATTAAATACTACATCGAGGAATACCTCAATTCCGTTCTCATTAAGAAGCTTAACAAGTCTCTTAAGCTCGTTACCCTCCTTGTTATACTCAGGCTTTGAACAGTATGCTGTGTTAGGAGAGAAGTAATTAACTGTATTGTATCCCCAGTAATCTATAAGATGCTTATCGTTGTATACTCTGTGATCATGCATCTCATCAAACTCAAAGATAGGCATAAGTTCAACAGCAGTTACACCAAGTTCCTTAAGATATGGTATCTTCTGTCTGATTGCATCAAAAGTTCCAGGGAAATCCACTCCCGATGACTTATCGCATGTGAATCCTCTGACATGCATCTCATATATAATAAGATCCTCCATCGGCGTAAGTGGCTGTCTATAATCTTCCCAGTCAAAGTCGTCCTTAACCACTCTTGCTCTGTATCCCGAATATTCCGCTCTCTCAGGCTCGTCCACGCCCCACTGTCTCAGTCCTGCAACGGCCTTGGCATATGGGTCAAGAAGAATATTATTCTTATCGAAAATCAGTCCCTTCTTAGGATCATATGGTCCATCCATTCTGTATGCATATTCAAGATCATCTACCTGAAGCCCGAATACAATCATCGAGTAACAGTTTCCTATCTTGTAGTTATCAGGAAATGGAATCACAGCAAACGGGTCCTTGGCCTTACGGTTGAAGAGTAACAGTTCGCAGGAAGTTGCCTGCATCGAATTGATGGTAAAATTGATTCCACCTGGTATAACTGTAGCTCCATTAATCTCGTAGAAGCCAGGGCGAATCTGATATCCATCGACCTCGTCCATCGGTATAAGATTAATATGCTGATTTCCAACAGCACTAAGCTTCTCATCAATATTTTGTCTTATGATACGCTCATTTTTAATAGACATATCTCATTCTCTCCTAATTCTGTCATTCTGGTAGTCACGGAGATTACTGGCTATCCACCATCTCAAGTGCAGCCTCAATAACCTTGTCCATATCGTAATATCTGTACTGCCCCAGGCGTCCACCGAAGATAACCTTCTGCTCTCTGTCTGCCATCTCCCTGTACTTCCTGTACAGTTCATTATTGCTGTCATTATTGACAGGATAGTACGGCTCATCTCCCCTGGACCATGCCGCAGGATATTCCTTCGTAACAACCGTATCCTTCTGCCTGCCAAATGCGAAATGCTTATGCTCGATTATTCGTGTATAAGGAATCTCACGCTCGGTATAGTTAACTACTGCATTACCCTGGTAATTCTCGGTATCTTCCATCAGTTCATGTTCAAAACGCACTGTACGATACTCAAGTTCTCCAAGACAGTAATCATAATACTCATCAATCATTCCTGTATACAGAATCCTGTCAAATGTATCAGATGTACTCTCCATGAGTTCCTTGTAACTCACGGACAGCCTTACTTCTATTCCATCAAGAAGCTTCTCCACTATTGCTGTATATCCACCTTCTGGAATACCCTGATATCTGTCATTAAAGTAGTTATTGTCATATACAAAGCGTAATGGCAGCCTCTTAATTATAAAGCTCGGAAGTTCCTTACAGTCTCTCCCCCACTGCTTCTCCGTATAACCCTTAATAAGCTTCTCATATACATCAGTACCGACAAGTGACAGTGCCTGCTCTTCCAGATTCTGCGGATTAGTAATTCCAAGATCTGCTATCTGCTCGGCTATTCTGGCCCTGGCCTCCTCAGGAGTCCTGATGTTCCATAACTTACTGAATGTATTCATATTAAACGGAAGATTGTAGAGTTCATCCTTATATACAGCAACTGGCGAGTTAACGAAGTTATTGAACTCAGCGAACTGCCCCACGTAATCCCATATCTTCTTATTGCTTGTATGAAAGATATGAGCACCATACCAGTGAACATCTATATCTGCAATCTTCTTAGAATATATATTGCCCGCGATATGATCACGCCTGTCAATGACAAGACACTTCTTCCCACGCTTATTCATCTCATAAGCAAATACTGCACCGTAGAGACCTGCCCCCACGATCAGGTAATCATAATTCATAAAATACTACTCCATTCTGCTTATCTATTCTTCAACTATAGGATGAACTAACAGATCAAGCTTGTCGTTAAGCATTGCTGCAAGATAAGAGAATGCGCTGTTAGCCATAATTATTCCATCACACTCACTCATGAGCTGAAGATCCATATAGCTCTCCTTGCCAAAGTTACCTGATACATACTCAACATTAGGCGCAAAGTGAAGTCCAAGTTCTCCCGCATGCTGATTGCACCAGTACAGATCATCTGAGAAGACAAACACAGTGTAATTCTCTTTTTCCTCAGAGAGTTTCTTAAGCGCATCATGATAGTAATTGCTGTCAAGCGCAAGGCCAAGTGACAGGTAATCACCTCTTCTTATATGAACCGCAACCGAATATGTGTTACGAATCATATCCCTGAAGCAAAGTGCCTGCTTACCAGTTATCTCAGGGAATGTGAGTTCCTTCTTAAGAATATTCTTGTACTCATTGAACCAGTTATTGTCCACCCAGTTGCCATGATAGTACACATTAGGCGCGTCTATTCTTGCAATGCCAGGATAGAATGGTCCTTCCGGAAGCATCCTGTATACCTTACCATTGAACGGATTATTCTCCTTATAATCATCGTTCTCCGCGTACATCACAATATCTTCACCGCAATCCAGGATAATCTGAGGCACACTCATGCCCTTAGCCTTGAGGTCGATATACTCGGCCCATACATCCTTGTCAAATGCTTCACTTAGAAGATTCGCCTTAATGCCGAATACCTTCTCAAGCTCATATCCGTTATGAACATTATCTACAAAATAATCCGAATCATCGAGATACCACTTCTCGCCACTTGGATCAGACAGTTCGCCGTATCTGGCGAATATGTACTGAAATACCTGACTGGCAAGTCCGCCACTTAACATCTGAATCTTCATCTGCATACCTCCATGCATCAGTCCCTCTGACGCCGAACCCATTATATCACATAATTATCTATCACAAAAAAGTGTAACTTTTACTTCTTTCTTCTGCCCAAATGAATGACAGCACTTCCAAAATCAATCAGCTTAAACCTGTATGGCAATAGCATCAGCCATATAGCTGCTAATAATCTATATATCGGATTGTGTACTGTATAATGCTTACCATTTCTGACAAATTCTGTCATGATTCCCAGGACTGCACTGTCTTCTATAGGTCCTTCTACCGCTATCTGATGGTCTCCCGCAAAGAAGAATCCTTCATCAGTACACCTGACCAGCCTGTGAATAACAAGCCTGCCACCTGTTGATCTGAACACGCACACATCGCCTCGCCTCGGTGGCCTTTCCACAGGAACTACCGTAGCACTGTCAGCCGGATTGGTAAAAAGTGGCCACATACTAAGTCCCTTCGGGTGAAAGCTTACACTCTGACCGCTTCTTAAGAGTTCTTCAATATTAATCTGCTCCATCAATTCTCTCCGTCAAGATACTGGTCTATGTATTCCTTCATTATATCAAACGCCTGCTTATCCCTGGTGCAATATAATCTGCACATCATAATATGTGGCGCAATATCCTTAACAATAGAGACATTCCTTGCAACAAGCCCGTTGTCCCACATAGGTGAGACATCCCTGCTGAGAAGAGATATTATTGCCTGCTCTTCATCTATATCATCCACATGATTATCATATCCCTGTCTTAGGAAGACTACTCCTCCTACGGGATATCTCTCAAGATCGTATATCTCGCTTGTGCCACACCATGGTGTTCCATAGGCATATACACCATCTTCTTCGACACCTATGAGATTAAGATCACCATTGATGATCTTAGTGCCTTCATACTCCACCCACATCGATGCATGTGTTGACTTTCCGGTTCCTGACGGTGCTGAGAAAAGCCACAGCCTGCCTCTGTACAGAACTGACACAGAGTGAACCAGTATACGCCCCATGGCAAGAGCATAATATGAATAAGGAATCCTTGCTGATATCCTCCTCTCATACGGAGACTCTGCCAATATCTCAAAATCATATTCCTTCTCAAGCGACTGTATGTCATACTGCTTCGCACTGATAATATCTATATCATTAATAGTTGAAAAAGTAGGAAAATGACACCTGTATCCCACATCAGTTCTGTCCACCCACAGATCTGCTGCCTCTGCCAGTCTTGTCCCTACAATAACTGGCTGCTCTGTTACGGCCGAAATCTTCAGAAACGCTGATATTGTAAATGAAACATCGTTAGCTACTGTATTCGTATCATCTTCAGTTACCGCGTCATACTTCTTCTCTATGATACGAAAGAGTTCCTTCACGGTATATTCATCTTCAAGAATATCCCACAGCACCCGCGACAGGCCACCGATTCTCATAGAACCTCTTCTATTAACAATCTCCTGACCTGATGGAACAAGATATTCATTATCTCCTATATTCACAATTGAAAATCTTGGATTTCTAATCATAACTTCCTATCACCTGATTAAGTGTGCCTTAGGCAAAAACTCATAGCAACTAACTCAGTCTGCTCTGCCAGGCTACTTAGTCCTGTTCTTAATCTCCGAATACCACATAAAGCAGCCTGCTGCCAGCCTTCTGTTAATTCGATACAACCCTGCTGCCAGCTTAAGGTGCAAGTCCAGCAATGGAGCCCCGGGTAACATCTCATCAAGTCTTCTGGTCACATTCTTCCACTCCTGTCTGTAGGAATCCATCCCTGATCTAATGATTCTTCCACACAGATAGAATGCAAATTCTACTGCTGAATCAAGAGCCACACCTTCAAGTTCTGGATAGAGCCTTCTATAAAAGTCTGCATTAGCCTCTCTGACCCGCAAGCCGTCCATATGTCTGCATATATCATAATCATATGAACTCGAATCGGAGCGTAGCGTATAGTTATATAGTGCCTCGTTCATTACAATGCACTTATGAGTATTCTCAATGATCAGAGGAAGAACTGCTATATCCTCATACAGAGCAACCTGCGGAAACTGTACATCTGTAAAGACAGAGCACCTGAAGAGCTTGCCCCACATATGATTGTAATTGCGACCTTCTGTAAGAAACAGCTTATGTAGTCTGGCACCGCCATCATAAATCCCTGGCTTAAGTCCTCTTACCTCTCTTAATCCGCTTCGCCCTGCACTACATGCATTGTAAGCACACATCACAAGATCTGCATCACACGAAAGCGCCACATCTATCATCCTGTCAATCATGTCTGGCTCAACAGTATCATCACTGTCTACAAAGAGAAGATACTCTCCTGTAGCGCCTCCCAGTATGCTGTTACGCACCGCTGATGGCCCTGGTTCTACGCTTGTAATACACTTAATTCTATTATCTTTTACCTGATAACTATGTGCAATCTGTGCTGAAGCATCAGTAGAATGATCATCAGCCAGGATAATTTCTATATTCTCATACTTCTGAGCAAGTATGGATTCTATACAGGCGCCAATATATGCTTCAGTATTATGATATGGTACACCCACCGTAATTAGTGGCTTATAATTGTCTGCCATCTCTTCAATTCATCCCTATAGCTATTACCAATCCATGCAGGCAGCACTGACACGGTCCGCTTCTGCAAAATCAAACAGACTCTTCCCTGACACGAAGGCCAGATACTATGTATGTCCTGTCGCAGATATCCATTACTTCTCTTCTATGTGTTGTAAGGATACATGTCCTTGGATGCTTATCTGCTGTTATATTATCAAGCACCCTCTTGGCGGTTGCCTGATCAAGAGCTGATGTTGCTTCATCAAGAAGCAGAATCGGTGACTGTCTGAGCAATGCTCTGGCAATGGACAGTCTCTGTGACTGACCTTCCGAGAATCCTGCTCCACGCTCTCTGATTGTAGTATTAATTCCATCAGGCAGCCTGGATACGAATTCCCATGCACAAGCCATCTTAAGTGCCTCAATAATCTCTTCATCAGTTGCATCTTCTCTGACGTTACGCATATTCTCAGCAATAGTGCCAGGGAACATCGAATTTCCCTGCGGAACATATGCGAAGAGCTGTCTGGTGGAAGCTGTTATATCCATCGTATCAGCACAGTTGCTACCGTCACCTACACATATATGACCAACGCCTTCCTTGGCGTTAATAATCGCAAGTAAGAATCTAAGCATCGTAGTCTTACCCTCTCCAGACGGGCCAATAAGTCCCACTATCTCGCGCGGGTAAGCGTGCATACTTACATCAGCGAACACTTCAGTACCTGTCATATAAGTAAATGCTATATTCTTTACGTCAATTCCAACACCTTCCTTACGGTGAAGGTTGTAGAAGTCTCTAACCTCTTCTGTATGAGAATAATCTTCTCTAGGCAGATCGAGAATGCCTCTTATTCTCGCCGCTGCATTCGTCAGGTTAACTGTACTCGGAACAAGACCTATAAGGCTGTTCGTAGTGCTCGACAGAGTCTGCGAAAGTGCTAAGAACATTGTCATCGTTCCATATGTTATATCACCACTCCACACGCGGTAGATTCCCCAGCCATAGATGGCATATGTAATCACGTTAGATACAAGTGTCATAATAATTGAGTTAAGAATCATAACCTTCTGGTATGTAGTCTTAATCCCGTTGTTCTCCTCCTGGAGTTCTCTTAGTCTGGCACTGTACAGCTTAATCATATCGAATGCCTTAACATTCTGGATATTAGAGAATGACTCCTGGGTAAACGATGACATCTTGGCTGAAAACTCCAGTGTACCCATATTGGCCTTGCGCATTCTCTTAAGATTAGTTCTCGATACTACAAATGACAGTGGCACACTTGCAAGCGCAAATACAGCGAAGGTCCAGTCATGCTTCACCACCATATATAATGCTGATGCAAACCTGAATGTATACACAACAGCATTAGGGAAAGTATTGAGTATTCCATTGGATATAGTAGAAGAATCGCCTGACCACCTGGCCATTATCTGTCCGGAATGATACTTACTAAGCGATTCCCAGTCTGTAATCATAAGCTTATCATATATATCAGCCTTAATCTCATTCTCAACCTTAAGATTAATCTTCATACTGACATAGGATGATATGTTATTGATTGCAACTGTTCCAAGCTGAACTCCAATCATCATGCAGAATGTCTTAAGCAGTTCTCCCGTCTTATGACCTGTAATAATATCTACCAGATCCTTGGATACGAGACTTCCCAGCAGACCTACAACTGCACCAGACATACCAATAAGTGTATAAATTACTATCAACACAATATGCTGTCTGCCATATCCGTATATCCACTTAAGATTATCTAATATTCTATTTATTCCGCCTTTTGTTACTTTATTCTTCATACCCATAACAAAAATAGCACCACATAAGTGGTGCTATCATATATCCTCTATAACTGATATTAGCTAACCTCGATTGAAACTCCAATACCATCAGATACGCCAAGATGTGTACCTGTCTCAAAGAAGGAACCCTGATGCTCTGAGATATCATGATCATCCTCACCAGTACCATCACACTCAGCATGATTAATACCAAACTGGAATGACTCACCAGCATTGAATGCACCCTCTCTAATAATTACAACTGTATTGCCATTCACTTCATAGTTAGTATACGGACCTGACAAATCAGTAATAAGTCTTGTCGAACCTGGCAGTGTGACCGTAATCTTCATATAATTGCCCTTAACAGGTCCTACAGAAGCATTAACGGAAATACATGAATGTGATCCAGAATTGTGATTAGTCCATGTTGCATTAACATCTGCTGATGGTTCCTCACTATATCCGCTCTCGTCAGCATATACGCCTTCAAAAAGCTCATCATTCTCTACGAAAACTGGCTTCTCATATCCTCTCATAATATTACCTCCCATATAATCCACATATCATTATTATTCTCATAGTTCTCCATTAGTATTGTAATTGTATAATATTAGACAGTTTTTGTCAATAAATCATAGTACCAAATACCTACAATCTCACTATGGTTCGTAAGTGAATCCCAGACTCTCATATAATGCTGCCACACCCTCAAAGTCATCCTCATAATCCGGCTGTGTCATTATACTCTCATAATCAAACTCTGTATATAACTTCAGTTCTTCTTCAAGGTATTCCTCATAATTATCCCTGGTCAGCTGATACTTACCTTCCTTCATACATAGGAGCACTAAGCTGTTGACCCACTCTGCATAATGCTGAAGATCCTTATAATTATTGATATCTGTAACAATCTCTGCACATGTATTCAGCGAGAACAGATGAATATTCTCTTTTTCAAGTATAAGCTCTATTGCGAGCTTCTCACCCTCAATCAGCTTCCTTGTAGTTCTATAGTTGTTACAGTCATTCCACCAGGCCACGCTGTATGGTGTGAAGAAGTAATAGAACTGCACATCCGGATACTCATCCGCAAGTGATGTAACATTCCTCGTAATATTCTCCCTGATTAATCTGGCGTCCTCATCCGTGAATTCGATATCCTCATGATTGATTTCCTCAAATGATGCTCCATCCGGAAGTACAGAATTAACTCCAAAGGTAAATACCTTTTGCCAGTTATCATATTCATCAAAGCTTGGTATTCCGGGCTTGAAGTCTGCGGAACTTCGCTCTGCTTCCATATTATATACTCTGTCAAATACAACGTCTCTGTTGAACAGATACTTCACATCATTGAGATAATTGTCATCATACAGATAAGTTGGATACTCACCCATATCATCTCTCATACGGTCACTTGCATCAGACATCATTCCGTAGTCAAGACCTCTTACTACAAGCTTGATATTAGGATTGTGACTAAGTGCTATTGCAAGATTGTTATTAATCTCGTAATATGGGCCACCTGCAAAACAGGTCTTAATGCTGTTAACACCAAAGAGCTCATCAACTTCTGATGCCTTGAAATTCTGGCACATCGATGTTCCTGTGATGATTGCATCGTAATCGAAATTTTTGATTATTCCGATATTCATACTTCTCTCATTATCCAGTTCATAGTGGTACGTATCCGTCTGGGGCTTTCCATACTGCATATATGGATCCACAGAATACACCTCCATACCTACTAATACTAATACAATTACGACGGGAATAAACCATCCCACAAGCCATAGCTTCGACTTCATATTCCAGCCTCCTAGAAGTTAAAGTATACAAATGTTGATTCGCTTCCAAGGCCAAGGAAGCCCCAGATAAATGCAACAATTGCAAGTAACAGTGAAAATACAGTAATCTTATTGAGCTTCTTATAATTATTCTCTGTAAATACGCAAAGAAGCATCGAGCCTACTGTGAATATAATTACCCATAATGCATTTCCAATACTCAGGTTCAGGTTAAGAAGTCTTCCGAAGAATCCAAATTCTGAGAGATAGAACGAATTAATAAGGTCTGTACTTATTGTCAGATTCTCAAGTCTGCACACCCTGACTAATATCTGATACCACTGGGCAATGCTGTCTGCTCTAAATAACAGCCAGAGTATATTCACCACAACAAATGTGAGCGCCCATCTTACAGGCTTAAAAATCTTCTCCTGGAACTTCTCTGTCATCCTGTCAAATACCATGAATAAGCCGTGCAGAACACCCCATAACGCAAATGTAAGGTTGGCTCCATGCCATATACCACTTATTATGAATATTCTCATGGTATTAATATATGTTGCCTTCTTACCGTTACGGCTACCTCCCATCGGAATATACAGATACTTGGTAAAAAACTTGGTAAGAGATATATGCCATCTCTTCCAGAAGTCTCTTATATTAAGTGACTTATATGGTGAATCAAAGTTGATTGGAAGCGTAATGTTAAACATTAACGATGATCCCACTGCCATATCACTATATCCACTAAAGTCAAAATAAATCTCCAGCGTATAGAACAGCATAATCAAAAGCCAGTCAAGCGAGGTCGTCGAATCAATAAATCCGAAGCCCCACGCTACACCCTTTGAGAATGCATCTGCTAACACAAGCTTCTTAAAAAGACCAAATGAGAATATCTTCACTCCATAGGCGATATTATCAAAATTAACCTTCTTCTTATCCTTATCATTGAACTGCTCGATGAAATCGGTCGGTTCCATAAGCGGTCCCATAAGTACCTTAGGAAAATATGTAATAAATGCGAGGTAATCAATAAGTGAGCATTCCTTAATATCTTCCCTGTCAACTGATACAATATAGGCAATCTGCTGGAATGTAATAAAGCTGATTCCAATTGGAGCTATAAGCTTAGCAGCTACACCCGATCCTCCCATTGGGGAAAACATCGTCATAATGCTGTTACCAAAATACTTATACCAGAGTAAAAGACCAATATTGGCAACAACCGGGAAGTAGAGGAACTGACCAAACTCTCGTCCCTTCTTATGTCTGAAATACGCGTACAGATAATTAATCAGCACACTCGCTAAGAATACAAGTGCTCCCTTATAATCGTCATACGCATAGAATGCAATTCCGCCTAATATAATAATTATCTTGCCAAGCTTATGATTAATCAGATTAGCCAGATAATACAGTATTACTGTTACTGGTAATAACAATAATATGTAGATAAATGAATTAAACTGCATTGTTTTCCTCCAACCATCTATACTTCAAAGAGCTTCATCTTCTCTACAAGATGTCCTCTTTTTCTTGCATTTCTAATTACTTCTCCTGCAGATATTCCCCTAATCCTGCGATTGTTTCTAAGAAAGATTATCAATGTAACAATCCACAGAACAGGCCAGAGTATCCATACCCTGCACATCTTAGGGAAGTTCTCCTTCATCTGGGCATGAAAGATTCTAAGAAGATCCCTCTTCCTTGAGGATGAAGACGATACAATCCTGCTGCCATCTCCTGCGCCGAACTGCTCTGCCTCAAAGAGTTCATCAAGTAACTCTGCTGCCAGCGCATCAAGCGAGGCATAATCGCGCTTCGTCTCCTCTGCTATAAGTGCAGCGGCCGTCGCGGACTTAAAGCCCATGTATAATTCGCATGCCCTGACTACTGTATCAGAAAAATGCCTTATCCCAAGTCTGTCCACAAGTTCGAGGTACTTACCCACGTCCTTAGTATTATCATCATTATTCCAGAATACAGTGAAGTCGCATAACTGCTTTATCCCAAATCCCGCTGCCAGCATATGCTGAAGCATATGAAGTAGCATGAATACGCCACTGTAAGCAGGCCGGAGACATCTTACACTTGCCCCAATAATGCTCTTATCACATACCTTCTCATCATTAAGAAGGAATATTTCATCAATTCTGTCATCTATAGTCTTATCGCCAATGGCCCTGATTGCACGACTATGAAGTTCAATATTGATTCTGCCATCATATGTGTATTCTATATGATGACCAGAATCCTGAGAATCGCGTTTTTTACAATTGAGAGTCTGAATAACAGCATCTGCCCTGTTAAGATCACGTCCATCGCTAAGCAGAATATCTATGTCACCGAAGCTTCTGTATTCAGGCACCTGATAATTCGACGCAGTATCCGGCCCCTTAATGAGTACACAGCCAATCCCCTGTTCATTAAGTCCATCAATTAAGTACCTTGCAACATACAGCATTCTATAGAATCTGTTGGCACTCACTCTGGCACTCTTCCTCACAGCCTCTGCCCATTCGCCAGTCACACCTATAGTCAGTGGATACAATAGCGAAGTTACCCCACAGGCACCAGCCAGTTCAATATCCGGACTTTCCTCGAAAATCGGCCGGCTCTTACTGCTCTCGTCATCTCCGTAACTGTCAGTGTCCATAAGTGCATCGCTGCTGATACAATATTCTAATGCTTCTAATAAAATCTCTCTATCCTTCATTAGTTACATCATTCCTCAATAGCTATCTGTTCCTCATCTTATCAAGTATGACGGAAGCTTTGCCAAGTAGCAGCCTAAACTCCGGAGTCCAGCATGTGCATATAAGATATATGACATTAACAATTATAAAGCTGACTGCCCCTCTTGCTATCATCGGTATCCAGCCCGGGCTGCTTATATAATTACACACCTTTATGGAAGCATATACTGACAACAGTGTCATTAATACATATGCGGCAAGTCTGGCAAAATATGTTAAGACTGACTTATCGAACTTCTTAGCGTATAGAATCACCGGTTCAATCCACATCGATGTAGTCAATGTGCTAACCAGAGTTCCTAAGAATATTCCTTCCGCACCGAGCATTCTTCCAAGTATTATCGAAGCCGCAAAGTTGACTATCACCGCAGCAATAGATCTGTACTTATCAAAGTAAAATAGTCCTAACGAGTCCCTGAACAGGTACGAAGCCTGACACAGGCCAATAGTGTAGAAGTTAACGCAGATAAGTGCTGTCATATATCCGCCAAATACATATAACTGTCCAAATGTCATTCCGACAAACTCATCAAGTATTATATACAGGCACACCGCTGTAACACCATACACCCAGTGTCCAAGCAGAAATATCGACTCAAATATTGCATTGACTCTTGAATTATCTTCACTGACTCCCAGGTTGCCTACACTTGCAGTTATACTCTGGACAACCTGCACATACACACCTCTTATCGATTCTACTATCAGATAGTATATGTAATATATGCCTGCTGTTGTAATGCCGACTATTGCCGACAGAAGAAGATTGTCTGTATTATTGACAGCAACATCTCCAAGCTTCTGTATTATTATCGCACGAAGATCCCTTGTGATTACTTTCTTCTCATCCTTATCAAGTGGCTTGACATCCTTGTCATTAACGAAAGGATACAGCCTGTCCGCCTGAAAAGAAGTAAGAAGATTGGCGACTACTGTCGCAACAAGCAGCCATATAAGGAAAAGCAGATAATTGTGTGTTGTTACTAATACCACAATCTGAATAATCTGCTGAACAAGACATGCTGCCGACGTATTAATTGACCATATGTGGTACAGCTGATTAGCATCAAGAATTGTCCTTTTGTATATTCCAATATACGAAAGGACACAGTTAACCAGGTACATCATATATATCAGGATAAGATGATCCACTCTCGAATCAGCATCCACGAATACATCCATAAATGGAATCAGACATAATCCGGCTGCGAATATCACTGCTGCAACAGAATAGAAGAATCCACGATAGAACTTCAGCAGTGACTTCTGCTTCTCGATATCTCCATCAACTATTGGCTTATAAAGCGTGAAGGAAATTGACGTTCCAAGTCCAAGTTCTGACAGTGAGAGTGCGTACAGAATCATATAAAACAAGCCATTCACTCCCACATACGCCTGCTCAAGTGTATGTGTGAATACAATTCTACTGATAAAGCCCATAATCAGTATAGATACCTTACCGATTGTGGCATATGTGATATTACGTGCCGAGTGTTCAGTTCTTGTCTTATTCTCTATAGTCAATTCTGTCATCTGCTACTACATACCCATCCTACTTAACAGTACCAAGAAGAAACTCTGCTTCCCTGCCACTGTCATTCATATTAACATTAGCAAAGTATACCGCTCTCCTGGTAGCCTTCTTGGTTGCATACAGATATATATCTCCGTATAGCTTAGGTGCATGTATATTGAACACATGCTTCTCTCCGGCTGGAACAGCATTAAGCTGCATCCAGTCACTGATATCTATCTCTTTTTCATTTCCATTCTCATCAAGTCCTCTGAGTATTGCAGCTGACTCAAAGAATGCTCTCGAGAATCCTACATTTTCAACTGTTATATTCCATAGAAGCATATCCCCTTCATCTGAAAGAGGTCTGCACTTTACATCTCTAAGAACCAGTCTGTATCCGAGATGCCTTCCAATGTAATCATATCCGTTAAGGCCCTTATAGGCATCCTTTTCTGTCCATGTCAGTTCCTTAAGCCTGTCAATAAATCTCTGATCATGAACCCTGTTAAGATACGACAGATGTAACTTCTGGAAGTATGCTGACATATTCTTAAGAGAACCTCGTTCCTGACTAAGAGAATCACTCTCTTCAGTCCATAGTGCTTCTCCTCCGTATGGAACTCTGTCGCAAAGCTCTGTCACATATTCCAGTTCCTCATCAGGAGTCCAGGACTGATCTCGTCTTGCTTCGGACTGTGTCTTGTTGCCAAATGTTCCCATATGCGTAGGCGATGCCATAATTGCGTCATCAAAAAGTCCGACTCTGCTCTGTCTGACATCTTCTCCCTCAGGAAACAGAATTCTAACATAGGCAGGTCTTCTTACAGCCAGAAATGCTGTATCCTTCACTTCCTCTAACAGAACATCTGCAAGTCTCTTGAGTCTTGCAGGTGACAGAAACTTGGATGAATGCATCTCTCCCCAGTTACCAATAAGAAGTCCCTGATATACATATATCTCACCTGAATACTTCGCAAGTATAGGGCCCAGCTGGTTCATATGCGTCGTTACTACAGATTCCTCTTCAGGTTCTGTCTCCATACATCTGCCAACAGTATCATATACCACACGAACAATCATATCGAGACGATAGTCTCTGAAGAATCCAAATATCTTCTCAAGATCGGCAATAGCCGCCTCATCCAGTTCTCTGTCTCTGTATGCACTTATATCAATTAATACAAATGCCAGCGTATCTGTCTTATTGAGTGTATATTCTCTATCTTTGACAGAGACATCTTCTCCAAGCTTGAAAGTATGAATCTGATAATAGCCACGCTCGGGATTAATCATCTCTTCAGCGCTTTCTACATACTTCGCCGGGATAAATCCCTTTCCCTTTATGCTAACTATTGATTTCTCTATGCATCTTTTCAATCCGTTCGAACTCATCACGGCTACTCCTATCCATTCTAAATGTCAGCACTCTCAACCATACAGCTACAATTGAGAACATCATTCTAATCATATATAATGCCTGTTTCCAGAGGCCTGTATGCATACTTTCCCCATCTGTTCTTGCATGCATTACCGATGGAATCTCCCTTACATTGTAGCCTAACATCAGCATCTGCATTAACATATTGGCATCAGGATACTTATCATCAAAGTGCTTATATCTCGAATAATACCAGAAGGTTCTCTTATTCAGTCCCTGAAGACCTGACGTTGGATCCATGATCTTCTTACCTGTTCCAAACTTTATAAGATTCCTGAACAGGAAAAATGCAAACTTTTTAGCTGCATTAACAGGGAAGCCTGTTGCCCCCTCAACGAATCTTGAGCCCAGTACTATATCAGGATAATTACCATCTTCATCAGGTGTCTTAAGAGCTTCCAGTATAGTTAGTACATTGGATGCGTCATGCTGACCATCAGCATCCATCTGTATTACATAGTCATATCCTCTTCTGAAGGCATACTTATATCCAACCTGCAGACCACTTCCATATCCAAGATTGAAGACATGTGTTACTACAGCATGACCTCTGCTGTCTACAATGTACTGCGTGCCATCTCTTGATGCGTCATTCATGACAAGCACATCTGCAATGTCCGCTATCTCCGGCTTCTCAAGTTCATCCAGAAGATTGCCTATTGTCGCCGCCTCATTGTATGCAGGTATTATAATTAATACTTCTTTCCTCTTGTATCCCATTATATCTCCTTAACTAACTGATCATATCCATAAGACTCTTAAGTTCTTCCTTAGCATATGCAATTCGTTCAATCTTATCATATGCATTATGTGCCATCTTTTCTGCTGAATCCTTATCAGATATCATCCTGATTACAGCATCTGCAACTGCCTCTGGAGACAGTTCACAGATTATTCCGTCTATACCATTCTCAACCTGTTCACGATTGCCCTGACAGTCGCTTACAACAATTGGCTTCTCAAGCACCTGTGCTTCCTGAATGGCAATGCTCTTTCCATCGAACCTCGATGCGTGAACAAATACATCGCTCTCTGCAATATACGGATATGGGTTGGCAACATTACCCATAAGGACAAAGTCTTCCTTAAGTCCTGCTTCTTCTATCTTCTTCTCAAGCGCAGCACGCTCTTCTCCCTCGCCAAGTACATACCATCTCGCAGCAATTCCCCTGTCAGTTATATACCTCATGGCACTTATACTGATATCATATGCCTTCTGCCTGACAAGTCTGCCTACAGAGACAATTCGTATTCCTTCATATCTGTCAGCGAAGCCTTCTTCACACATTGCCTTCTTCTTGATATTCTGAATATCCAGAATATTATGAAAGACCATAACCTTACTCTCATACTCCGGATAGTATTCCGAAAATGCCTCCCTGACCTCGTCTGATACTGTACAGATCATATCAAAAGCAGAATAGATACTGCCATCAAGACTGCGACTATATCCTGCAGTCTCATACGGAACATGAAGAAATGCTACCTTCTTAGCTGCATCAATCCTATCGGCTACAAGATGAGTTGAGCCTCCTTCTACGAAAGCTACCGCAAGGTCATAGTGGTAAGATGGGACATCCACTCCCATCGAAATCGGCTTCCATAAGAGCTTATCCATCATGAATGTACCGCCTGTAAGCATCTTCAACATATTGCCTGTAATATAAGGAATGCACCTTAATAAGGTGCATCTCTTAAATAGCGTCTTAAGTACAAACCGTATTAGATGTGACCGGCCTTCTTTTCCATAGACTGCACACTCATCATGATCATTACTTAATAAATGTACGCCATCTGGTATATCAGAGACCAGTTCACCCTGATTGAGCAATACTTTCAGGTCAATATGATATTCCTTCACATCAATCTTCTTGAGCAGTTCGATAAGTGCCTTCTCTGCTCCGGCATTGCCCAGTGTATTAATTACAAAGAGAATTCTCTTCATTATCACTACAACTCCCTAATATCTTCCCCTGTAAGTTCAGATAATCTCCTAAGTATCTTTACATTTTCCTGATTAAGAAGCGACACGTGTATAGCAAGTTCCTGCTTCTCTCTCTCAAGTTCTGATATCTTAAGACTTACAAAATATGCCGCATATATTACACAGAAGAAGATAATCAGAATAAGGATTAGTCCCGCTATACTGATATACTTCTCAATATCGTGGGGATGAACAAGACATCCTGCAAGTAACATCGCAACAGATATTATTCCCCATACAAGGCAAAAGGACTCATTCATCTTACGCTTGGCAAGACTACCTATTGTAATTGCCAGCATAACAACACCCATTATAAGTATTGTCACTTTAAGTATAATTGCTGCTACCATAGCTTACTCCTGCGAACCTCTTACATATACACGGTTAGATGGCTTCTTTCCAGAACCCTTCTTCATGATTGAACCATTACAGAATACATGTATATCGAGATTCTTCTCCATTGTTCTAAGTCTGAAGTATGCAATAGTGAATCCGACAAATGCACCAACTACAAGACCAACTCCATACCAGATGGTAGGAAGAGTTGTTGCATAGAAGCTTGCAAGTCCAGTAAAGATAAAGAATGCAAGCGAAGTTGCAACTGCACCATTAAGGTCATTGAAATAGTACATAAAGATAATAAGTGCATACATAATAAACATAATAAAGTATCCGGCAGCCAGACATGGATATATAGCAAGAACCTCACCACCAAATCCAAATCTTGGGAGCAGAACCATAGCAATAAGGAATACAACTGTCGAAACTATGAACTGTATTCTTGCAAGGGTCATTACTTCTTCCATAAGCTGTCTGAACATTCTGTTCTTAGTACGGTCGATATCCTGTCCTCGACCACCAATTACGGCTTCTGAGTAAAGCTTATATCTCTCGTGGAAGTTCATCTCAACTCTTGTAAGGAAGATTACACTCGATGATATATTAGTGAACATCGCAAGACAGCTGGCCATATCATATGGCTGCATGCATATAAAGCTCTTTACAACGATAAGATGCTGGTCTGTTGTCCAGAATACAAAGTTATGTATATACAGTCCTGCAATATACATAAAATTGGCTACTACTAACTGCCAGTACTTCACAAGATATCTGAGTACTCCCTTGTAATTGCCCGAATTCTCCTTGAAGTACTGTCTAAACTGGGCATACTCAAGGACAGCAATGAGGAACATTCCTACATCAAGTGATACAAGCATTGCAACATCTGTTCTTACACCAAAGAAATAATGTAATCCAAGTGACAGAAGAAGTGTAACAATCATTCCTATAATATAGAATGCTGAAATCTTCTTATAATCCTTACATATTGACAGGTAAAGCATGATATAGAATGTAAACATCAGACTCATATATCCTGCAAAGCCTGCGAATACATACCATATATTGACACCACCAACTACATACTCATGAATCGAGAAAATCAGTCCCGGAATAAATGAAACGATAGAATTAAGTATCATTCCTGTATAGAAGCAAGGTGGAATGTCGTCATATCGCTCTTCATAGATTACATCCGACATATATCTTGATATAACCGCATTGAAAGGTGATGCCGTCAGCAATCCAAAAATGAAAATATACAAAACTGTACAGGCATATAACTCTCTTGTTGCATAATCAAGATATGAAAAACCAAGCAACAACTGCATCAATACAACAACAGCTATGATAATGAGCATTGGAGCTATTGTAACAACAACACTATATCCAAATCCAAATAACTTGGCTGCTATTGAATTTTTATTAAATATTCGATTTAAACGTATTCCTATTCCAGCCATGTCTACTCTCCTTTGATTACAGTGTTATATAACTCTGCAAATCTGTCTCTCATCTGATCAATTCTATACTTACTTGTTACTCTGCTATATGCTGCCTCACCCATCTCCTCAACAAGTTCAGGATGATCCGCAAGTCTTAACATTGCATCAGTAATCTCTGAGACGTTCATAACATGAGTAACTATTCCAGCCTCACCAAAGTCGTCTGATTCACCATAGATGAGTCCTCTACAGTTACCAACATCTGTTGCGATTGCTGGCACATGTGCAGCAAATCCTTCCAGAATAGTAAGTGGCTGGCCTTCACTTATACTTGTAAGAATAGTCACGTCCATTCGTCCAAGATACTCCGCCACATTGATACTTCCTGTAAATACTATATCCTTTACTCCAAGTGAATCCACCAGGTCATAACATTCATTAGCGTAATCTGGTTCTTCATCAGTCGGACCCATTATCCATAACTTAAGCCTTGAATTCTTCTGCTTTGCAAAATGAAAGGCCTGAATCATTGTCTTAACATCCTTGATTGGCGCCACACGAAGAACAGCTCCGATATTGAAGAAGCCTTTATCTTCTTCAGTTTTACCTGGAATATCGGCAAATCTCTCAATACTGATTCCATTAGGTGTAACAATAGCCTTATCTGGATGACATCCCAGTTCAATCTGCAGTTCTCTTGCATGCTCATACAGACTTGTTACCCTGGAAGCTCTGTCGTAAGTTACCTTGCTCATCTTCTTAAACTGGTCAATCCAGATAGTCTTATAGATACCCTTTACCCAGCTTGCCTTGATAAGTTCCTCTTCTCGCTCTCTTGTGTAGATACCATGCTCTGACAGTATGAGCTTACTTCCGTACTTATGATTAGCTACAGCTCCCAGTATTCCAGCATATCCTGTTGATACACAGTGGTATATATCTGCTTCAGGCAGCTCTGTCTTGAGCATTAAGAACATTGGAAGATATATTGAACGCATCGTCCACAGGAAATCTGAGAATACTATTCTTGTATAATTCTTGTCATATAACTCACGAACAATATGAAGGAAATCGCCGCCCATAAGGAGATCATCAATTGAGAAGCGGTTCTCCTGAAACATATCAAAGATAACTTCCCACTCAACCTTATTATTCATAATAAGACTTCTTAGTGCTCTGTATTCCTTCTTGTTAAGAGATGTTCTCTTACCCTTCTTTCTTGCTTTTCCCCAGTCGAAATCGTCCAGATATGCTTCATAGACACTCTCAACATTCTCAGGCAGCTCATACTTGAACTTGGCACTCTGAGAACGGTCTGAGATTATTCCAAGAATAATAAACTCATGCTCTGGAAAACTCTTAATCATATTGTGTATCCATCCAGATACACCGCCGACTACATATGGATAACAACCTTCTGCTACTATACAGATCTTCATTCCGTTACACCAACCCTCTTACTTTATCGCCTTAGAATCCTTTACAGTTATCTTGACAGTATCGCTGTCAATACGAAGCATATATGCGTCTTCTTCAACCATTGTAAAGGAACCGCCTGTCATCTCTTCAATCTCTTCGCCGTGTGTTCTGAGCATAAAATAGCATTCTGCATCATCTCTGCCACTAACGTTGATTGTTATTACATCCTCTACTCGCTTCTGTTCAAAATCAAGATTAAGGAATGTTCTTACTCTCTGATCACTCTCTGTCAAAGTTGTTCTGTCAAATGTTCTGAATGGCTTCCAGTATGTAGCCAGCGCACTTGACATATTATTGTAGATATTCTGCCACTGATCATCCTCATCTTCTGGCCAGAACACCTCTGAGAACACGATTTCTGCATTATCATATCCAAGAGCAGTCTCTATACTCTTAAGCTTTAAGTCTCTTGTATATGTAAGATTCTCTGTATTACTTGTAAGACACTGAACAGTAATCTTATCACTTGCATAATCAAGTATTGGAATCTGAACATCTTCTGCACAGGCAACAGTTCTTACGTTTCTTACATAAGACTGCTTAAGTGCCTCATCAAGCTTGCCTACATCGTCAATGTTAAGGAAAGCACTCGTAAATACATACTTCTGCTCAATTCCATCATAGAACTCCTTATCTGTATCAAGCTTATCGAAAAGATCAGTACTATCACCATGTTCAAGTGACATTCCAACCTCTGTCTTTCGCTCATTGAAAGTCTGCAGATAATAATTATACGAATCAACCGTAGGCTTCGACTCATCATCGTAGTTATACTTTGGTGACATGAATGATGTGTACTTCAGGTCATACTTCTCTGCAAGACCTATAAGTGTAGGCCATATAACATCCGACTGGAACGAATCGATTGAACGGGAGTATATCTCTCTGAACTTCTCATCATTCTCATTGGACATAAGTGGGAAGTCAACAAGCAGCGTATTCTGCGCATTAACAATAGGATATACCTGATACTCTGTCAGCTCGTTAACCATTGCACTCAGAATTCCGATTCCGCTAGTAGTGCTCATATAATCTCCAGCTACACAGAATACCTGACCATCACCAACGCTGTTTCTCCATATAATTGCTGGGAAGTACTCATTCTTGTACTCATAATCATCATAGTAATTGTCCATGATACCAACCATATAGGTCTTTGTACCTCCTGCTGTTACGTACCATGGCATTGTAAGATCCATATCCTGTCTTCTTACTTCTGATTCCTTCTGAGGCTGGTAGATAGTCTCTCCACCCAGGAGAAAGCCTGAGAACAGCTTTATTCCCTCTACTGTAACCTCGTCCTGCTCAATATACTGAATACCAAGGAACTTTGCTACTTCCTCGTTGTTCTTAATTAGCTCATTATCTGGAAGCTTACAGAAAACAATTGAGATTCCGCTACTTATCCAGTCCTGGAATACGCTCAGATTCTTCTCAAAATCAATTGTAGAAGAATCAATAATAACAAACTCTGGCTTCATATACTTGTCAACATCAAAAGCACTGATGTCACTACAGATACAGATATCTCTCTTGGAATACTTTGTCCACTGGCTCGCGATGCTTCCTATATCAGATGTAACATCGCCAACAAAGAGGATATATCCGCCGTCATTCCATATAATATCTGACTTGTCCCCTACAGTAACTGATGTCTGCTCCCAAACCTTGTTTGCAGGAATCTTAAGTTCAGAATAAGTATTAAATGTATAATCATTCCCGGCATATTTCATTATCTGGCTAAACTGAAAAAGAAACAGTATTATCGCCATTATGCCTGCTATTATCAAATAATTTCTACGAGAAATCATAGTTTCTCCTCCTCATACTCCACTGCCTGATAAGTTCTTGTATTGTAATCATAATCTATAGCAAAATTGAACAGTCTGTATGGATTCTGAACAATTCTGTAACAGACAAAGTCATCTGTCTCATAAAAGACATTAGTCTCGTTAGGATACAGCTTCATAAACTGCTTTGCCCATGCATCCATTCTTGACATAAGAACCCATCTATTTCTTCCTCTATACACTGACAGTCCAGAACCTCTTGGAAGTGGATTATTGCTACCTTCCTCAGAGATATACTGCCCTGATCCATCATATCCCTCACGGTAATAATCTACCGGACACTTTTCAACAAATACATATACGTACTCTGTTGGGATTCTGACTCTTCCCTTAGTGCCAACATACTCCATAGCATCTAAGAACCCATAAAGTTCGTAGTGATAACCGCTGTCATTGGCCATTCGGTTCTCATCGTTCGCAGATACAATAGTCCATGAGAAATCGTCCTCATTAGTCATTATCTGATTAAGACAGATCATTGAATCATTAAGCTCAATTCCCTGTACTTCCAATGGATTCCTTATAAGCCCGTTAGCAACTAATGCAACAACGCATCCTACGAGGCAGATTACTGATGCACAATTAAGCAGTCCTCTGTCGCGCCCATTGTAATCAAAGTACAGATACAGGGCCGAGTCTATAACTAACGTCGCAATTACTCCAAACAGATATGTATAATACACTGAGCTTCGATTCGTATCCATGATCTCAGGAATATTCAGCGCACTCGATGCAACTAGCACGCACATAAACAGCCAGAATACTCCCGCACTAATCAGAAGTGCTCCGTACATACTGTCCTTGCGTCTTATCCTGATACACAGATAACCAAGAACAATGACTGTCGGTATCATAAACAGGACAATATATAATGCATAGATCCACTGTGAATCAACATCATATACATTATTGTACACAGTATCTCTTACAATTAATGCCACATAGGCGATATCTCCTACCCCTCTGCCATACTTCTCATAGAATGCAGCCTTGTTGGTCTCAAGATATTCCTTATGTCTTATCTCATATTCAATCTCTTCCGGAGTCTTCTCTTCCTCAACATCTGTTCCTTCAATAACACTAAGTCCCCAGTTGAGTGACTGCTGAAGAGGTGTTCCAGTAGCATACTTGATTGCCATCGGAGCGACTGCAATCATAATGCTGATTACACCTGCAATAAGTATCTTTTTAAAATAAGCCTTCTTAAATACCCATCCACAGAAACCGACTGCTATTGCCAGACAGAACAGTCCTGCAATCATTGTTCCATAGAAGTGAACGGATATCGTCATGGAAAAGCTCATAACAAAGACTGAAAGATACAGATAACTCCTCTTGGCAATTGAGCCTCTCTCTTCGATTCTCTGCTGCCTGATATAACAGTACAAAGCATAAATCGCCGGAAGAATGAACATTATTCCATATTCCTGTGGAAGCGCCGATGCATATCTCTGGTATGTATTCTCTCTGTAAAATGATGCTGCACAGAACATATACATTCCAACATATGGAATATACTTTGACTTACATACCATCTTAAGGACGCAGAATGCAATCAATACATCCCACAGAAGCTCTACCCACGACAGTAATCTTAGTATCGTAACTACTTCCATGTTAAATACACACTCAATGTAATATACAATACAATGAAAACCATACGGATATACGCCTGTGCAATAGATATTATTCTCGCCAAGCTCGTTAATCCAATAGTTATGTACTACAAGGTCGAATGCCTTATATCCATACTGATACAGCTGTGTAAGGCCAAAGAACCAGAACAGCATTGCTATAAGAGCTGCAATCAGCAGAACATCTGTAATCTGCTTAAGATATACTTCACTTATATGCTTTCTTACCCTCTGAAAGAAAGCATCTCTGCCTGGCTTTTTAAGATCCCAGTAAGCTCTTAGCTTAAGCTGACCACCTGTAATTCGTCTCAGAGTATCTGCCCATGCTTCAAGTATCTCCTTAACAGGAATCTTCTCAAGCTTAACCTTAATAACTGCACATGGCACGATTGTAAGAAGAATTATCACAATCGGGTATGCAAGGTGAATAAGCTCCAGGATGAACACAAGACTCATCGCATAGAAATTGCCCACTACAGTATAAATTATAAATTTCTCATATCTGTTCTTAAGATGAAGTGTCTTACCCAAAACCAAATGAGGTAATATCACTGTCATACAAAGATACGCAGCGACAAGCTCAACAAGCTGTATCGCTGTAATAGTCGCCATCGACATAGCAATCCTCTTAATTCACTCTTACTGAAATGCCCTGATTAGTTCGAGTGTCTCTCTGTCAATAATAATTGAAGACTCCTTGAGATCAGTCATTACCCTGAAGAACTTCTCTCTGTCTCCCCAGTTGAAATACAACTTAATAAATGAAGTATATGAAGCAAGAGTGTTAGGGAAGCTCTCCATGGCTCTTCCACACCAGACTTCACATCTCTCATAATTCTCAACATCAAGAAGTCTGAGTGATAATGCTTCGAATCTGTCACTTGTAATTGCTTCAGGCCTGATCTTATAGAGCTGCTGCATCAGTTTCTCCATAATGTCAGTATATGTCTTCTGCTCAATATCAGAGAATATCTTCTGCGCAAGAACCTTATTCATATAATCAAAGAGATCCTTGATATCCTGAATAAGCTGCTCTGTATTGTCATCTGGATCTTCACTCGAGATTCTCTTATACTCTCTCTGAACGAGCAGACGAAAATCATTAAGTGCATCCTGTAATACAGATGCGGCATAGTGTGCAGTCTCAGTGTCCTCGCAATCGAGCGCAAGCCTGATAGCAGCAAGCGAGTCACTGTAATCGCCCTGTGCAACATTAAGCACCAGGTTACGCAGTTCGCCCTTATCAGTAATCTCAATAGCCTCCTCAACAGGAACAAAGTTACGTTCTCTATCCTCATTAGTTCGAACAAGTTCCTTAGCCTTAGTCTTGCTGAATACTACATCAGACAAGTCTACTTCCTTGTTAAATAATGCTACATAGAATATCCAGCTAAGTAAGAAAAGTAACGGTCCAACACCAGGTGCACAAAGCATCACTACGCTTCTGATCGCTACCTTCTTTCTATTAGTCTTATTGGCAATCATTCCTATCAGGAAATAGATAACTGTGACAAGAAGATTAACAATAAGAAATACAAAAAACCATACTAAATTATCTGTTGTTCTCATGCATCAAGCCCCTTAACGATCTCACAATCAAGACCTTTTTCCTTGAATCTCTCAATAACCATTGAAGCTGCATCCTTATCTGTATTAGACAGAAGAGCATACAATGTATTGCTTGCATCACTACCAAAGTAATCTGACTGACGAAGTCCTGACTGGATTGCCATTGCACTTTCCTCATCACTGGATGCCTTAAACTTAAGCAGTGTACACTCATTAAGTCCTTCTGACTTGGCCTTAAGGAACGCGTTAACAAGTGCATCAAAGCTCTCTGGCTCAAGCACTCTTGTCTCACCAATATATCTTCTATCCTCAAGAGCACCGATGTATCTGTTAGCTCTAAGTACAGCATTCTGGATAAGTGAGCTTACGATTGTCAGCTGATTAGCCTGGCCAAGTGTCATGTTCTCCCACGACATACCCCATACCATTACGATAATCTGCATAGCGCCACCTTCATAGATTGCGTTAGCCATAAGCGGATATCTATTATCCATCTTTCTATTGATATATACCTTATTCTCACAGATTGTTGTGTAGAGTTCACCCATATCTGTATACTTGATTGAGTTGCCAAGCTGGCGTGCCTTATCAGATGTAGACGAGAAGAGTCTTGCATAATCAGCATTGGATACCAGGTAAATTGCAACATCCTTAGTCTTCATGATACGTCCAACAGTATCCGCAGCGTAGAATAACACTTCTTCAGGACTATACTTATCAAGAGAAGATGTAATGCTGTATATCTTTCCAATCGAATCACTCTGATTAACCAGCTGTGTCTCAAGGACATCCTTAACTCTTGCATTGGTCGAATTAATATCCTGAATATCTTCTATCTGCTGCTCAAGATAGCCAGTCTCCTCAAGCTGCTCCTTCTTAAGCTTTGTAATCTGATCACGCATATATCCTACTGACAGACCTACAATAAAGAGCTGTGCAATCCAGACATATGTGTTACCATCGAGCAATACCTCAAATCCGCTTCGACTCTGTAACTGTGCAAAGAAATAACCTATTACAGCAAGTAAGCCTGATACTGTTGCCTGCTGCTGACCAAAAACGATAGCAAAAAGCAAAACGTACAGCAAATAGAGATCAAGATTAGCGAAGTAATTGCTTGATGAAGTCTGATTATATAAGAAGAAACAAGGTATGAATACGATGATATTCTCAATAAACGGAATAACTGCTCTGAAGAACCATCCGCCTCTCTCCCTGATTCTCTGCCATAATGGAAGTGCTTCCTCTTCACCTGTCAGGAATACATAAGCCTTCTTCTTCATAAGAGTAGCAATCTTACCAATAACTGTCTCAAGCTCATTGAAATATGGATTACCGAACTCGCTCTCAAATACCTTACCTGACAGAACGACGCGATCTTCACGCTCATGGTTGATAGCAATAAGATCACATTCCGGATTCATCTTGTCTCTTACAATGCCAGCAAGTTCTTCCTCACTTACAACCTTTCCGGATGAAATCTGATAGAGCTTGCAGTTATGTGTTGCACACGTAATAAGTGTATGGATAGCCTCAACAGCATCCTTGTCATACAATGGGGCAAGGAATGCATTCTTAGCATATCTGATCTCTGCATCCTCAAGCGCCTCAAGACACATCGAAGTGCATACCTCATTGATATCATCTGTGCTCTGTGGAATACAGTACAGATGGTCAAGACGTACAGTTACGATATCCATCTCTCTGTTAAGTCTGTAATTCTCACAAAGTGTCTCACCCTGATATATAGCCTGAGCACGGAATCCATCAGGAGATGTTATATCATCAGCTTCATATGGTGTGTCGCTGCTGTTACCGAATACTTCGTGTGATGAAAGATATATAAATCTTCCCTTTCCGCGCATAATATATCCCATAAGTACATTGGCTAAAGACGCCGTATACTTAACAGAATCTGCCTCTTCATTCTTCCAATCAAAGTTGGTATCAAATGCACCCATGAAGATAGTTACATCTGGTGCTGCACTCTCAAATATCTCATTAAGACAGCTTGCATCATAAGGAAACTGATATACTTCAAAGCACTTGCTATAAGCATCCTTATCTGCAAATCTGTTACCCGTAAGAACGGATACTTTGTGTCCCTCTTTCTGACACTTAATCAGGATATCATTAAGGAAGGTTCCTGCTCCACCTGCTACTAAAATGTTCATACTTCTGATTCCCTCATCACTTTATTGATATTCCTGCGGAACGAAGCTGTTCCACAAATACCTTAACATCTTCTCTCAGCTCATCTTCGGTCATCTCATATCTTGTGGCCAATGCCCCAGATACCTCAGACTCAGACTTACCTTCAAGAAGTAACTCACATATATCTGCTCCAACACTATTGATGCATATCGGACTGATATATTCGGAGCCTGGAGTCCCAATATACACAAGATAATTGCTACCTGCTACACGTCTTATAATATAATCCTTGATAGCCATTGCACACCTCTTTGAACTCCAGCGCATACTACTACATGGTATCATTAATAGATAGTTATACATACTAAAAATAGCATAAAAATACTCAGGACACAACCATCTTGTATCCTGAGCATGATATATTCATATTCTATTTATGTGCAGAACTACTTCTTCTTGTCCAAAAACTGTGGTGTAACCGCGTTAAGCTTGCTGGCAACCTTATAATAATCATATGCAGCGGTTGATGCACTCTTCTGATGTGTAAGTCCCTTCCTTGCTGTAGTGAACTTAAGTGTCATCTGGGCCTTGTTCCTTGATTCAACAGCCTCAATCGAAGCACTCTTACTCATCACTTCAGATATATAGTTCTGAATCACTCTAATCTGCGACGCATACTGGTCTTTGTTAGCGAGGAGCTCTGGCTTGATTCGCTCATACATTGCATCAAAGCCCTCATCAAGCTTAAGCAGTTCATCAATAAGCTTATCCTTCTCATTCATATTAGCATCGATATCTTCAAATGATGCGTCATCTGCAATCAGTTCAGACTGCTCAATACTTTTCTTCTCTATCTGAGTAAGAACATCAAGCTTTTTCACAAGACCATCTGTTAATATCTGTAAGTACTTTTCAAGCATTATACTGCTCCTCTGCTTCTGCCTGTCTTCATTACCTCTGCCCAAGTATCTCTCATTGATCTGAGATGAACAAGTACTTCTTCAAGAATCTCCTTGTCCTTATGAATGTTGGCCTCGAACAGTCTCTGAAGTATATATACATATACTCTGTCAAAGTCCTCAGCAACAGGATACTTGCGATCCAGTGTGCTTCTGAACTCTTCAATAATTCTCTGTACCTTAATAATATTATTGTGAGCTTTCTCTATGTCCTTCTTCTCAATTCCAAGTATTGCGATATTGCAAAACTTAATTGCTCCATCGTACAGCATAAGTGTTAACTCTGCTGGTGAAGCTGTAAGAATCTTACTGTTGTTGTACTGTGCATAACCATTTGTGATTGCCATATATGACCTCCATAATCGCAAGTTAATTTATTGTAATAGAATACTAGTTAGTGAACATTCCTGACAGAGCATTGGTCTTGCTCTCCATATCAGCCATTGCTTTCTCCATACGAGTGAACTTCTTATAGTAATAATCTTCCCAGGTATTGATCTTCTCTTCCTGCTTCTTAATCTTATCAGTAAATCCATCGTACTCTGTCTTGAGCTGCTTATCATTATATACTGTAAATGCTGAACTGTAATCAGTTCTTTCCATCAGATCGCCCATCTTACCATAAAGGCTCTTGGCAAGTTCTGAGAAGAACTCTGCTACCTTATCAGGATCTGATGCAATCATCTTGGTGAGCTTATCTTCATTAGCTCCTGTTGACTTGTCATCTGGATCACCATCGATATGATAAGCATTACGCTCATTATCTGCTGATGAGAAGTAACCCAGTGTATTGATTCCGAAGTTGCTAAGATATAATGTGCTTCCATCACTCATCTTAACACCCTGAAGCATTACCATCTTCATTGCTGAACTTACATTACCAAGAGTTGAGTCCTTTCTAAGAAGTGCTGACTTAATCTTATCTTCCCACTCCTTAACTTCATCCTCACTCATTGCTTCCTTCTCATCATCCGAAAGCATCTGGAACTTGCTTGCTGATTCAGCATTGTAAAGCTTATCCATCTCATTAATAAGCTCATTATATTCCTTAAGGAATCCCTTGATCATATCGTAGATTCCATTAGTGTCCTGAGTTGTTGTAAGTGATATCTCATCACTTGTTGCATGATTAAGAGTAATTGTAAGTCCGTTAATCTCGTATACATTAGAGTTTGATGAGTAATCCACTCCATTAAGTGTGATATTGGAGTCTTCACCAGCTACAAGAAATGCACCCGTTGGAACTCCACTTATCTTCTTATCAACAAACTCTGCTGCATCTGCCTCAAGCTTTGACATTGCTGCGGGATCATTCTCGAAATCATACTTGGCTGTTGCATCACTAAGCTCTGTTGTAGCAGCTGTAAGTGCGTCATTGAGACTTACAAGATTCTCAACTGCATCATGCTGTAACTTAATCTGATCAGCATTAGTCTGAGCTGTCTCAATCTCGCTATTCTTTGCATCTATCTGAGCCTGTATTGCTGCCTTGGCATCTTCATCTGTCTCCGCTTCAAGATTACCCTGAAGAACATCTAACTCACTCTTAAGTGACTCGACTGTCGCATTAGCTGCATCCAGTGCACTCTGGAGAACATCAGGATCCATCTCAGCATCAGCACCATATGTTGCTGCAAAATCGCTAACAGCATCGTTATATGCTGTATCAGCATCATTGTATGCCTTATTGGCTGCTGCAAGCTTAGCCTTATAATCTTCCTTGAGTGCTTCAATCTGCGAATCAACAAGCTTACTTCTGTCATACGAACCACTTGTTGCAATTCCGAGCTTATTAAGTGCATCAAGTCCGTTGGCATCTGATGCTGTAATCTCGAAGTTGCTGTCTAAGCCAGTAGTCTTAGCACTGATGTAGAATCTCTGGTTAGCGCTATCAAAGTTACAGTTAAGTCCTGTTGATCTTATTGCATCTGCAATATCTCCAATGGTTGTCTTATCCGTAATCTCTATCTCTTTGGTCTCATCTCCAGCCTTAACTGTGAACTTACTGCCTTCCTCTATTCCAAGCAGATTCTTGGCAAGACCTGTTGTCTCAACCTTAGTTGCTGTTCCAAGCTTGGCACCTGTAAGATATGCTGCCTTGGCAAGGTTGGTAATCTTCATTGTCTGAACAACTTCTGCAGCACTTGAGCCTGTCACAATTGAGACTGCATCACTGCTGCTCTTTGTTGTCTTCTTGGAATAATCAGACTTGATTCTCATATCACTAAGAGTCTTGCTGTACAGTGCGTAGATCTTGCTGTTAATATCCTTCCACGCATCCTGCTTCCATGATAACTTCTTCTGATCCTTCTCAAGAGTATCCTTCTTAGTAGACTTAGCCTTAACAAGCTCTGCTACAATACTCTCTGTATCCATTCCTGAATTAAGTCCAGATAATCTAATTGCCATACTAATAACCTCACTTTCGACATCCTTGTCTTACAACTGCTTCTTCCTTGTGTCCCTGCATCCTTGCTGTTATCTTCTCTCGTCTACTAAGATTCCGGCCATCTCCCAGACCTTAGCAATCATATCAAGTGTCTTCTCTGGTGGAAGTTCCTTGATAAGTTCTCTTGTCTCCTTGTCGACAAGCTTAATTGTTACTCTATTAGTTCCATCATGAATTCCGAATACAGCCTCTGTATTGCCCATATTCTTGTTCATATCTTCAACGGCCTTTCTGATTGTATCAAGATCAGCCTGCTGTTCGTTGTTGTTCTCATTCTTGGTATCAGACTCTGAAACCTTAGCAACTATTGCTGTATTATCATCCAGCTTAGGAGTTGCAGAACTTGCTGTCATAGCATCTGCACTCTGTGTATTGCTTGTCTCTACAGGCTGAACACGATATGACGCCTGTACCTGCGCTGCTGTTGCACTTCCAATTGGCTCTATTGCCATAACGATCACCTCCACAATAACTTCTAGATACTTCCCTTCATGTATATAAGAATCCCGCGTCGATTATTATATACACGAAAAAAGGTTAGCAGACTATTCTGCTAACCTTTATATCGGATTATTCCGCACAATTATTAATAGTAAATGGTAAAATAATTACTATTTTTTAAGAAAATCTGCAAGAGCTGCAAGTCCCTCTGTGCTACCTGCTTCAGCGTTCTCCTGCTGAATCTGAAGATATACTTCCTTACGGTAGATTGGAACTTCCTTTGGCGCAGATATACCTATCTTAACCTGGTCACCCTTTATCTCAAGAATTGTTACTTCAACATTGTTATTAATAACGAGCGCCTCGTTTTTCTTACGTGATAATGCTAACATAATATCCTCCTATCTTACGAGCAGCCACTCGTCTACTGTTCTTCCTTCATCTTCTCAAGTATATCGTAGATTGGGAAACGAACTGGGTGATCGTCTGAATCTACAATAATCTGGCAAGCCTTACATTCATCTGCATTGATTACAAAAGGCGCCTGAAGATTAACCGACATCTTCTTGATATCCTTTGGAACAGTAAGCGTAACAAGTACCAGCACTGATTCTGGGTTAATCTCGCCGATTGGCTTAAGTAATTCATCCTCAACTACAGGATTGTAATCTGGAGCAACTACAAGCGGATCCATAACTGGCATTGCAAAGTTAGGCTCCTGCATAGACTGCATCCATCTGATTGCACTTCCTACACCCTTATCAGAGTCATGAAGCAGCGCAAAATCTGTCAGTTCAGGGAATCCAATAATTCCGCCAGGGAATCTAATAATCTTGTCATCTTCAATATCAATCTCACCAAAAATTCTTGTTGTTATCTTCATACCGTCCTCCTTAGATGTACTGCATCAGACTTGTCTGTAATATCTTACTTGTACTCATAAGTGCTGCCTGATAAGTCAGCTCCGCACCACTTAATTCTATAGCAACATCAGTCAGGTCAACATTCTCATTCTCTGACTGTAATGTCTCAAAGTTAGTCTTCTGGCTCATAAGTCTGTTCTTGATGAGCTCTAACTTCTTCTCTCTTGTACCACAGTTAGTTGTTGCATAATTAACTGTATCAAGATGACTCTGCATCTTGGTTATACTACCCTCAAAGAGTTCCTGGTTCTTCTCCTTGAGATATGTAAGAGACTTGTTAACAGCATCTATCTGCTTAGTAACTATATCCAGATTAGTAAGATAGTCAGGATCGTCTGCACTTAAATTGTCCTTAATCTTAGTCAATCTGTCAAGAGTTGTCTCCATATCTATTACCTGCTGCATGCTTGAGACAAGATCATCAACATCTCTTCCGATTGCATGTCTGAACACTTCATCAGCAGTTGTATTAACCCTGATAGACTGGTTAAGTCCTACATCATATTCAATCGACTGCTTCTCATACAGGCCTGCAAGATATCCCTGATTATACTTAATCCAGTTATCAGAATCTGCATCTGTAGCGTCCGTACAGGCGAAATAGTGCTCTGGCTTAAGATCATCCTTAACCCATCTGCTTTTCTCGTATGTAACTCTAATCTCAGCCTCATCCTTAGTGGCTGTTGTCACATCATCCTCAAGAGCCATGAGATTATTATATATCGACTTGCTTATAAGAAGCTCGCCTGTCTCCGGAATAAGAATTACTCTGTCTGTCATATCAGCAGGATCCTTACCTTCATTATCCGCATCTGTAGTAATCATCTCCTGGTAAGGACTTGGAGTTGCTGTGTTGGAAATAATCTCTGCAGTATATGACGTGCCATCCATAAGTGTAATTGTTGGTGGAGTTGTACCAGCCTCATTATCAACATTGGAATATGACAGTCTGATTCTGTATATGTTATCTTCGTGTATATCCTGCTCAACAATATCGGCATTGTCGCCAGTTGTATAATTAACCTCATTAAGGTTGTTGAGATAATCAGAATTAACATATGTAACCGAGTCAATTACACCCTTACCAATCTGCTCTGTAATAGAATACTTCTTGGATTCTGACTCCGTAAACTTAAGTGTTGTCTCTGTTCTATAACCTGTGAACACACTTCTTCCAGCATAATCAGCATTACCTGTGGCATATACTTCATCCCTAAGTGCTGTAAGTGCATTAAGAATTGTCTGTCTGTCCTGTGGAGTAAGCTTCTCGCTCGCGCCCTTGGTACACTGCTGAATCATATCTGTAAGTACGCTTGATACAGTAGTAAGAGCACTCTCTGTAACAGACATCCAGCTCTCTGCATCAGGAATATTCTTGGAATAATACTGTGTAACCTGACTTACATTAGTTCTGAGTCTGAGAGCTCGAATAGCTATAACAGGATCGTCTGATGGTCTGACAATCTTCTTCTCTGTAGACATCTGATTGTTCAGCTTATCCTGAAGCACCTTATTATTATTGATATTTGTAACCGAATTGTTCTGTATAACCTTAGTTGTAATTCTCATTGTGTGTCCTCCCTAACAGGTACACTATGCAGCCTATACTCCTGTCTCAAGAATAAGTCTGTCATACACTTCTGTAAGAGTCTGTATCATCTTGGAAGCCATTGTATATGCGTTCTGATACTTCACAAGATTAACTGCTTCATCATCGTTATCAACGCCTGAAATTGATATTCTCTGATTGTTGATAGAATTGCCAATATTAGTATAATTCTTGCAGAATGTATTGGCATTATTGGCATTAAGTGCAACATCTGACAGCACGCATGTAAGGAACTCAGCTGTTGCATTGCCTCTGTAGCTTGCGACGTTCTTATTGGTAGTCATATCGATAAGTGAACCGATATTATCATACATATCAGCGCCGGCAGTCTTATCAGTTCTTGTTGCTAACAGATCAGCATTGCCAATCATAGCTGTCAGAATACTGAAGTTCTTGGCAGTCAGTCTGTAGTAGCTGTCCTGGTCCACTCTGACCGACTCTGAAGAGCCTGTATTATAAGCCGCCTCATCGAACTGGTACTGATCCTCATCAACCTCGTGATTAGCTGTAAAGAGTATTATTCCATCCTGACCAGTTGATGTATATCCCGATAAAAGGATTGAATTGAAAGCATTGGAAAATATTCTGCACCACTCATTGAGCTGCTGCTGATAATATGGGATTCCCTGGTATCCAATTGATATACCAACCTCAGCTTCCTTACCAACCTTGGAACCCGCCACTGGAAGTTCGCTCTTGGTCTCATCAATTACAAATGTGTACGAATATGTCTCTGTCGCATCATCATAATTGTATGTCCAGCTGTCATAATAATATTCCTGATTGGCAAGTGTTATAATTCCGCCCGAATCGGAAAGTGTACACTTGTTAAGATCCTTAAGATAATCCCTCTTGATCTCAACAGTAATCTCTCTTGTAGTATGTCCCTCTGAATCTGAGTCTGTTGTCTGAGCTACTGCTGAAATTGTTCCTACAAAGTTCTCAGCGTTATTACCATCTCGAAGTTCAACCAGTCCCTGAAGTTCTCCACCAAGCATTGCATTGTGCAGATTGAACTCATCACCAAGGGCACCTGTGTTAACATTGGTCACCCAGTAACAATCGTATAGACCGTCAATATCAGACTGATTAATTTTTTCTTCCGGGCTTCTGGCAACGCATGCCAGAGAATTATAGTCAGCAGTATCAACAAGTGTCTGTCCTCCTGCGATCTTAACGATGAACTGATGTCCACCAGTCTCTCTCTTTGGATCATTGGTATCAACAATTGGATACTCCTTGGCATCAATCTTAACAATCGCTGAAAGATCATCCAAAAGAAGTGTTCTCTTGTCTCGAAGCTCATTAGCTGTGCCACCTGAAAGTTCAATAACATTAATCTGCTTATTGATTGTGGCGATCTCACTTGCAAGAGAATTAATCTCATCAATCTTAAGCTTTATCTCCGAATTGACATCCTTCTGAACCTGTTCCATGCTGTTAGCCATGGAATTGAAGTACTCTGTAAGGTTGCCTGCAAATCCTACGAACTGTGCCTTGGTTGTGCCAGCTCCGGAATTCTTCTTAACCTCTGCAAGGGCTGTCATCATCTTATTGAATACAGTTGTGAATCCCTCGATTGTAGAGTCATCTGTAAAGTAATCTTCAACCTGCTTCATATAGTACTCTTTCATACTATACTCACCAGTATGTGTATTGTTAGCCCAGTACTTATTATCATAGAATTCATCGTGAATTCTCTCAATCGACAGTGTATCTACACCTGCACCTGCGCATCCGTATGTAGTCCATACTCTTAATGCTTCAGCAGCCTGCGATACAACTTCCTGTCTGCTGTATCCCTTGGTCTCTGCATTGGAGATATTATTAGCTGTTGTATTAAGAGCTGCATTAGAATCAAGCAGGCCTGTATATGCAATATTGAGTCCGAAAAATTGTGAAGGCATCTAACATATCTCCTTTCGTAATAATTATCTACCAAGTGTATTAAGTATATGCTCTAACATCTCACTTACTACATTGATATATCTTGATGATGCATTGTATGCATTCTGGAACTTAATCATATAAGTAAGTTCTTCATCCTGTGAAACTCCAATTACCTGTTCTCTGGCATTGGATGTTGCTGTTACTGTCTTCTCCTGGCTGTCAAGGAGGCTCTTGTATACAGCTCCCGAATTGGCTATCTGACTTACAAGGTCGCCATAGTAATCTACGAATGACGACTTCTTCTTAACATTAGGATTAAGTGTACTCTCCTCAGCCTCGAATGCTGCTTTGATCTTCTCCATAGTCTGAAAATCAACCGAATTATCAGTTAGCACAAATCCAAGCTTGGTTGGCTGTCTGAGAAGATCAGCATTGATCTGAAGATTGGTTACGCTATATAGTGTCTCATTGACATCCGGTTCTTCCTCCATATAATTAGAGAAATATGCGTTACCATCTGCATCATGGTCAATTGTAGGTGTACCAGTATATCCATGTGATGCAATCTTCTGGAATACCTGTAACGGATTACCATCTTCGCCAAGAAGATATGTGCTTGATGGATTAATATCCTTAGCTTCAGCAGCTGCCCTGGCAAGAGTATCATTAATTGTCGTTGTAATATTGTGAACCAGCTGATCGAATTCAGCCTGTATATTCATACATATCGACTGAGACACCTCATTATCATACTTATCTTCATTAAGATCTGTATAATCTGCTCTGTGATCACCTCTTGCAAGAAGTGTCGACTTAAGTGCTCCTATATCTGTATTAAGATCTGATGAGATAACTCTCTCAAGATCAAATATCAGTGCCTTATTAACTTCTTCGGCCGAATAGACTCTGTCGCCTACCTCGTTATAAGTAAATCTTGCATTCTTCTCCCAGAAAGGTGTGTAGAATCCTGTCTGAGGATCTTCGTGAAGCAGTATCTTGTAAGCTATCTCTCCACGAACAATATCTTCGCCCTCGAACTGAACCCATACAGTACTGTCTATATCTTCTGAGTAACTAACATTACCCATCTTGGAAAGCTCGTCGAGAAGCTGGTTTCTTGTATCTCTAAGGTCATTAGCCTTCTCAAAGCCACCGACCTCTATATTTCTAATCGCATCATTAAGTGTCTTAATCTGCGATGCATAGTCGTTAATCTGATTGGTAAACTGCTTAACCTGTTCATTAAGACTGTTCTGGTAATCAGCAAGTCCCTGATATACCGACTGGGCTCTTGCTAAGAACTCTGAGCATCTCTCTACGAATAAGCCCTGAGCAACACCACTTTCAGGTGACTTAGATAACTCCTGGATACTTACCCATAAGTCATGTACTGAGTCCTGGAACGATTCACCGTTCATCTCATCAAGCAGATATTCTATCTCGCCAAGTGCATCATATGACACCTCATAGAATGCGCTTCTGCCTGATTCCTTTCTATATGTCGAGTCTAAAAAGACATCTCTTACCTGTCGTGTCTTGGAATAAACGACACCGAGTCCTATCTGTTGGTTGGCAACAGCCTTTGGATCCTTCTGAATTGTATTGTACGTTGCAGTACCTGTGAGTATCTGCTGACGCACATATCCAGTGGTGTCTGTATTAGAAATGTTATGTGCAGTTGTATTAAGAGAATTCTGGCTTGTCTGAAGGCCAGATACACCTACATATAGGCTACCCATTAATGGCATACGTTATCACCTCTGGAAGTTATTGCTTAGCATCAAACGCACCATTATTACCTCCCACATAGGTTCCAGCTGAATAAGCATTGCTATTGTAGTTGGCTGACTGTGGTGCTGACTTGTAGGCTTGCAAAACATTAAGGTCGAATTGCACCATCTCCAGTGAACTCTCAATTAACTGTCTGTTCTGTTCATTAACGACCTTCATCTGAAGAATCGTGTCATGCAGCTTGTCATATATTGACGCAAGCCTATTCTGTTCTACCGGCCTTGCACCGAGCATATCGATAAGGTCGGACAGCTTCATGCTATTAACATCCTTGTTAATAACGTTCGCTATATCTTTCATGTTCTCATCGCGCTTGCGATCGAGAGTGTTGATCTGAATAACCAGTTCCTGCTCGTCATCCGTGATCTTCTGCAGGGATTCAAGATCAGCGCTAACGATAACCGGTGTCTTCTGCATGGACAGATTCAGTAGCTTCTCATAAGCTTCCTGCTCTCTCTCGAGATTAAGTATGAGTTCTTCCATCAGACTAGCCACCTGTTATCCTCCTATTAGAATGCGCTGTTATATCTCTCGAATAGCTTCTGAGCAAAGCTATCGGCGTCCACACTGTAAGTTCCATTGTCGATTCTGCTCTTGATATCTGCAACGAGGTCTTCTCTGATATCAGAAGAACCTGCAACAGCAGCCTTTGCTGTCTGGATATCCTTGCCAACATTAGAAATCTGCAGCTGGTCTGAGAAGCTTCTTGAAGTCTCCTTCTTTACTTGCTTGGCAGCAGGTCTTCCATATAACTGCTGTACCTGATTATATGCATCTATACGCATATCGCTCCTCCTTTTAGGAAATACACATTTGGTTTCAATATGTTTATCGGCTATTTATATTAATTCTTTAGTACTTTTTCAATAATAATTCACTTTTTTACAGATACTTCTAAAGCCACCTGTTTTTCCTGAAATACGTTACTCCGACAGCTCCAATTCCAACACTTATACCTATAGTTACTGATGTCTTATGAACCAGTATTCTATCCTCATCAACATAGTGCTTCAATTCGCTGACTGCATAGTCCTGCTGCCTTACCGACAGCCCTGCATGATTGATAATCACTTTACTCTGCGTGTCAATATTACCTGAGAATCTGAAGTTTCTTCTAAAGTGTCTGTGAATATTACCCGCCAGATTACCTACCATTACTCCTGTTACCCTGATACGGTTTCTGTAGGATCTTACTACAGGATGAAGCCTCATACTTGTCACAATACGCGAATGAACCGGGCTCAACAGACTTTCCTTCCTGAACAGATCCGGAGTAGGGAGCACATAGTCAGTCACAACATAATCCTTAAGTCCCATTATTCCGTTAACAATATCCTCTGTTGACTTACCATTTCTCGCCCATCCCGCCGCTGTTATCGCGAGAAGGCCAAGACCGCCTGATATCTGACCAGAATCTATAACTGTTACATGATCAAAGCTCTCTGCTGCCTTACATGCATTGTCATAATTCTCACCAATACGCGAACTAAGTGAAAGATGTATTATCTCCTGATTATCGTCCAGCTGGCTTCCGAAGAATCGCTCATAATCGTCTACTGATGCGCTCTCAGGGTGCATATCCTTCGTCTCTTCACCATATGCTGACAGATTGTTAGCATCAACCTCGACAGTATCCATGAATCTTCCTCTGCCAGTCTTAATGTACAGATACATCATTGATATATCATTATCCGCCGCAATTTCACCTGTCAGATCACATGCACAGTCAGTAGTTATCTTAATCCTTCTTCTGGCATCGGCAACATATGTACTCTTAATTGCATTATCCACAAGTATCGTACTATCCTGTCTGTATTCAACAAGCTCTTCCGGAATACAATCCAGAAGAACCCTCTCCAGGCGATTACCGTCGATAGGCTTATTAAGTTTCATATCAAAGTTGCCATCAATTCTTGCCATCTTTTCATCAGGAATTGTTGCACCGGTAAGAGCTACTATCGCACTCTCCTTACAGAGACCTCCATCCTGCTTCCTTATCGAAGCCAATAGTTCAACACCATCCATCTCAGGCATCATATAGTCCACAAAGATTGCATGATAGTACTTCTGTGCAGTCATCTGCAGTGCACGCTTGCCACTTGGAGCCTCATCAATCTTAACCTTTGTATCCTTAAGAAGTCGCACAAAGATTGCCCTGTTAAGCTCATCATCATCTACAACAAGAACTCGGGCATCACTTGCTTCGAAGCTTCTCTCATAAGAACTATCATCCTTGATAACATTACCAGAAAGAATATCTGTCTCACCGATTACTTCGATTCCCTCATATCCCTGCGCAACATTGATTGTAAAGGTACTTCCCTTGGTATATACACTGTCAACACTTATTGTTCCACCCATAAGTGTAAGCAGTTCCTTAGCTATAGACAATCCCAGTCCATTGCCTTCTATCTTGTTATTAGCAACTCTGTCAAACTGACTATATGAATCAAAAAGATACTTAATATTCTCTCTTTTAATTCCAAGTCCCGTATCTGATACACTTACACGCAGTCTGACATGACTACTGTCAGCCGGTTCTGATGATGCGCTGAGAACAACTTCGCCTTCAGGTGTATACTTAATAGCATTCGTAAGCAGATTAAGAATAATCTGAACAAGTCTTCTCTGATCTCCAATTAATACCGCTGGAATACCAGGATCAATCTCCACTCGTAGCGTAAGCCCCTTGTCCCTGGCTCGTGTTCTGACAAGTTCAATAATCTCAGTAAACAGCTCATTAGAACTGTAAGGCACCTCTGTAAGCTTCATACTCTTATTCTGAATCTGAGAAATGTCCATTATATCATTAATAAGATTAAGAAGCAGCTTGCTGGAACTCTTAATCGCCTGTGAATTGGATATCGTCACTGGATCCTCAGCATCTCTGAGAATAATCTCATTAAGACCTACTATTGCATTAATTGGATTACGAATCTCATGGCTGAAGTTAGCATAGAATCTGTCCTTCGTTCTTGCCATCTGCTCAAGCCTCTGATGCTGGCGAACATTGAGTTCTCTCTCCCTGTCATATTCGTAAGACTGGTACATGAACATTCCGCCACAGGTCAGTCCAACAATAACCAGGGCAAAACCTGCCGTAATATAGGACATTGCACTGATATTATCTGTGTTCGCAACTTCAGGGCGAACATACGAGTAATAGATACAGAGAGTATCAACAATAACCGTAAATGTTCCAAAGAACATCAGCTGCTCTTCTCGAAACATCATAAAGACAAAAACAACCCCGAGTACAAGCCAGGTTATTGCACCTCCGACAATTCCGCCAGTCGAAAAATAGATTAACGGAAATACAATCAGCACTAAGACAACTGCAACTCCCATAATTGCAATATCCGTCATCTTAAATCTAATGCACAGAATAAGGGCTGCTACTAGTGAGATCACAACTGCAAGAACATACATATCCTGTCGCACCGGTGCACCGAAAATAATACCGCCGATAAGTGCAACAACGCCAACAAGGATACCTTCTAAGCAAAGTATCCTGAAAAGTCTCTCTCTGAACTCAATATCTCGATTGTGCAAAACATTCTTGATTATCTCACGCATAATCGTCCTCTGTTATCTGTTACGGTATCTATTCCTTACTGCCCCAAAGGCATCCACTGCCGACATATAATCACTCATCTCTACCTTATGTCTGATTGTACTGATATCATCTATAAGGCTGTGCCCGTTATACTGGTACTTCTGTGCCTTATCAAGTACCTCGAGCATATTCTTAGCCTCAAAAGTATATGCTGCATCTTCAAATTCGCCAATAAGTCTGTCGAACGCTTCGTCGTCCATAACCTCCAGTTCAGAGATATCGACAGTCTCCTCTGAACTATCCTTAATCATTTCGGAAGCGTTGAGCATATGAATCACTCGATCATATTCTTCTATCATTGCCTCATGACTGCCCTTAATATACTCTATATCAAGCTCCTTACCAGCCTGTTCAAGTCGCTTGGCCATATTAGAAAGCGGATCAGCGCCTATACTCTTCATCGAACTCTTAAGCGCATGTACAAGAATTGTATAGTTATCCCAGTCCTCAGACTTATAGAACTCTTCTATCTTATCTCTGTTGCTCTCACCATTGCGGGCATGCATCTTGAGAATATCAAGATAATTCTCTTCATTGCCGCAGTAAAGAAGACCCTTCTTAACGTCAAGATCTCCTATACGTATTGAGCCAATCGATGTCTGCACAGCATCAGATTCATCTTCTTCAACCGTTCCATATATAATCTTCTCTTCTGGGATGAACTTCTTAAGAATTCGCTCCAGGCCTGATACTTCCACCGGCTTGGCTATGAAGTCTGCGCACCCCTCCCTGATGAACATCTCACGCATACCAGCTACTGCATTCGCAGTAAGCGCAATTATAGGTACCGACTTGCAGTATGGATCCTGAATATCACGAATCCTGTGCATACACTCTATACCATCCATCTCAGGCATCATATGATCCATAAATACGAAATCATACGACTTATCCATGATCTTCTCTAAGGCTTCCATACCACTTGAAGCTGTTGTAACCTTAATTGCGTATGGTTTTAACAGACCTTCAAGAACTCTGACGTTCATATAGCTGTCATCAACAACAAGAATATGGGCATCAGGCATAGTAAACTTCTCTCTCTGACTTACATTATCAACTGCCTTACGATCGCCAACATAACCATTAACAATATTAATTAGCGGAATAACATACATAGGTCTGTATACATATGTCAGCAGGTCATTACTTATCTGATTCTCCTGACCTGGCGATATGAAGAGAACGATCTTGGTGCTTAATGACAGTTCGTCAAAGTACTCTCTATTCTCAATATATTCCTCAAAGCCCGTAAATACATGTGTGAACGGCTCACTCTTAACTCTTCTCTGAAGATCTGAGAGATTCCTGCACACATATCCTGTAACGCCTGTCTGCTTGGCCATGGATATGATTCGCTCTTTCATAAGCTCTCCTATAACAGAAGAGCCAACACCCATGACGCTCTTATACGCTGCAAATCGTATGTTCTCAGGATTAACAACTGCAGCTATGTGTGTATCATCAGTAACAGTCATCGGAACAACAACCTGAACCTCGGTGCCCTTACCATATACAGAGTTAACCGTGATGAATCCACCCATCAGTTCTACAATTGCCTGTGCAATCGAAAGACCCAGTCCTACACCATTCTCACTTCTATTACGCTCACCATTGACCTGTGTGAATCCAGCGAAAATCTTATTAAGGCTCTCCGGACGCATTCCTATACCTGTATCCTTAACAGTTACACAGAGATTAGCACCATACTCCTCTGCCCGATACTTTAATCCCAGTTCAATAAAGCCCTCATCAGTGAACTTTACCGCATTATCAAGAAGACTCATTATGACTCTTCTTAACTTCTGCTCGTCACCCTTAAGTCCTGCAGGAATCGATATGTCGCAATCAACGACAAACTGTATCCTCTTATCTTCAATCTTAGGCCATATCATATTGGTAACATCATTGATGGTCGATGTGATATTGAAGGTCTCCTCGACAAGTTCCATCTTTCCTGACTGAAGCTCTGAAAAGTCAAGAATATCAGTTACAACTGACAGAAGGTTCTTACCTGCCGTCTGAATATTGCGCATCGACTCATTAATCTCAGATGACGAACCATCACGCAGTACAATCTCACTCATTCCGCAGATTGTATTAATAGGTGTTCTAAGCTCATGAGATACGTTGGCAAGGAAATCATCCTTGCTCTTTTGAATTGCTTCAAGCTCTTCAATAGACTCCTGAAAGTGTTCCTTACTCCTATTCTCCTCAGTAACAAAGAAATATACCGAAAAAATAGTAAGCGGCTGTGCAATAATCTCCAACACAAGCTGCATATCTGATCTCATGTCCACCATATGAATTACTTTGGAACCAAAAATCTGATACAGAAGAATAATGACAGTTGCACAGGCCGGCAATAATAGCAGCTTGGGAACTTCATATAATCCAATTACAATAACCACAGCGATGCTGAGAATGCATACACTCTGCGTATCCGATACGCTAAAGGCATAGATTACAACACATGCCTCAAGAAATACCGAGTACATGTTGACCCTGAATGAATAGCTTCTTAGATGAGCCACATATGCCATCCATGAAATAACAAGAAACGCCTGCATTGGCATAATAATCCAATAGTTAGGCGCACCATAAAACATAATGGTTGCGCCGGCGACATATATAGAAAATATCGCCAGCGTAATCATTTCTATTCGATTTTGTCTGATTCTGTCAAAATCCCTATTGTCCATCAAGTAATCCTTTAGTCAGATTAAATATTAGTACTTTCCGAAATCATCACCAAGTGAGATTATCTTCTCATTATTCTGTGAAGATGCTACAGTCTTCTTCGTAAATACAGGTGTTGGTGCAGCTGTAGCAGCTGCGTATGTTCTGCTGTTACCAAGATTGTAGACGAGCAGTGACTCTCTCATCCTTGCGGCCTGTCTTGAGAGATCATCACTTGCAGCAGCGCACTCTTCGCTTGTTGCAGAATTAGTCTGAACTACCTGTGAAATCTGACCAATCGCCTGATTAATCTGAGCAACTGCGGTTGCCTGATAGTTAGACGAATCAGCTATTCCAGTAATAAGTGACTCACTCTTAGTTACAACTTCGCTTATTACCTCAAGTGACTTATATGTCTCATTGGCCATATTAGATCCAACATTAACCTTACTGATAGAATCCTCAATAAGCTCTGCAGTCTCTGCAGCTGCCTGCGCTGACTTTGCAGCCAGATTACGAACTTCTTCCGCAACAACAGCAAATCCCTTACCTGCATCTCCTGCTCTTGCAGCTTCGACAGCAGCATTGAGAGCAAGTATATTAGTCTGGAATGCTATATCATCAATAACCTTAATAATTCTTGAGATACTCTCTGATGACTTATTGATATCCTCCATTGCATTAAGCATCTCTGTCATCTGCTCATTACCAGCCTTAACATCTGCAATTACAGTACCTACCATCGATGCAGCCTGATTAGCTTCTTCAGCATTCTGCCTTGTCTTCTCAGCAACCTCTGCTATCGATGCCGTTACCTGCTCAATAGCACTTGCCTGCTGAGTCGAACCCTGTGCAAGACTCTCTGACGCACTGGCTACCTGTGATGCACTTGTCATAACCTGATATGCACCATCATTGATGCTTGAGAGAGCATTATGATTGCTCTCAACCATCTGACGAAGAGCTTTTCCTAACATATCCTCCTCAGACTTTGGAGTAACAACTACGGTAAGATCACCGTCTGCAACCTTCTTGGCAACCTCTGCATCTTCACGCTGTGTAGCAGCAAGAATATTAATTAACTCACAGATATGTCCGAACTCATCTGTAGCTTCAATCTCGATATTGACATCAGTATCACCCTTGGCAAGACGCTCAGCTGCATCAGTCATACCAGCGAAGCTGATTCTTACCTTTCTGGTAAGTGTAATACAGAAGAAGTAAAGAACAGTTGTACACAATACTATTCCGATAATTCCATTTGTTACTATTGAACGATAATACTCTGTTGGATTCTCAGCAACGCTTAACTGCTTTGCTCCATACATCATGCTTCCAAAAAGTGTAATAAAAACTATGAAGCTAAGTGTAAATCCAATAATCATTTTTGTATGATATTTAAGATTCTTATAGAATGCCATAATCTTATTCCCCCTCCACAATCATATTAGTATTTCCATCTTCATCTGGCTTAGCAGCCTTGGCATCAGGAATATCTGCACCCTGAATAGCTTCGGCCTGTCCAATTATTGCGATGTCAGCCTCATTAAGCAGCTTATCAGGATCAAGAAGAAGCTTAACAGCATCTCCGACCTTACCAATAGCATAGACATACTTATTATGAGACTTGTCTGCCTTACCGAAAGATGGCGAAGGAATAATATTGCCTGCCTCAATCTCAACAACTTCAGCAATCTTCTCAACAATGAGACCAACAACTGTCGAGTTGACATTGATAATTATGATACATGTTCTGTCATTGTATGGAAGTGGCTCCTGCTTAAATCTGATTCTTACATCAATAACAGGAATAATCTTTCCTCTAAGATTAATCAGTCCCTTGATATAATCTTCACTCTCAGGAATCGCTGTAACTTCCTGATATACAATAATCTCACTTACATACTGAATCTTAATCGCAAAATACTCGCCGCCAGACTTGAATGTGACATACTTTCCCTCCTGAGTATCAAGAGTAGTCGCACCGTCCTCTTCGTCAACTGCCGGACTAAGTATCATATCCTTATTCTCATCCATATATATCTCCTTCCCTTATTCCACAAGCCCCGCTGGATCAAGTATAAGTGCAATACCACCATCACCCAGCTGTGTACATCCTGACAATCCTCTTACCTTCTTAACATATGAAGGAATAGGCTTAACAACAATCTCCTGCTTACCAATAAGCTTATCAACAAATACGCATACACGCTTGCCCTCTATCTCGAGAATCAGCATCATTCCATTGTTGATATCACTCTTGTATCCATCCAGGTGATACCATTCTCCAAGTCTCATCACTGGATAGCATTCGCCTCTGATCATTACATTCTCGTCACCATTAGGATGCTCAATCATCATATCTTCATTGACACCAACGAACTCCTTAACAACATCCGTCTGTATTACAAAAGTGGTGTCACCTGCCTGCATAACAATTCCATCGATAATTGCCAGCGTCAGAGGGATCTTAAGAAGCATCAGGCTTCCCTCTCCAGGAGTACTCTCTATCTCAAGACTTCCACCTATCTCCTGAATATTCTGAACAACGACGTCCATTCCTACTCCTCTTCCGGAGTATTCTGTTACCTGTTCATTAGTCGAGAATCCAGGAAGTGTAATAAACTGATATACTTCCTTATCTGTATATGAGCTCTCCTTGCGGCCTTCCTCGAGAAGTTCCTGCTTACGAGCTTTCTCCATTATCTTCTTACGATCGAGTCCCTGTCCATTGTCCTGAACTCCAATCCACACCTTACCAGCCTCTGTCTTGGCAAACAGTGTAATCTTACCCTTGCCAGTCTTGCCTGCTGCCATTCTCTCCTCTGGCATCTCAATACCATGGTCAACGGAATTACGAACAAGATGCATAAGTGGATCAGAGATGTGTTCGATAATATTCTTATCAACCTCTGTTGTATCTCCAACCATCTCAAATTCGATCTCTTTTCCAAGCTTCCTTGATACGTCGAATACGATTCTGTTCATCTTCTGGAACGTATTGGTCAGTGGCACCATTCGCATAGACATTATTATATTCTGAAGATCTGTCGAGATCTTACTGAGCTGACCAGCTGCCTTATTGAAGTTGTCAAGTCTAAGACCCGGAACCTTAAGATCCGGATTCTGAAGCACTACTGACTCTGATATTACAAGCTCACCTATGAGATCCATGAGCATATCCATCTTGGCAACATCTACACTAATATAAGATGTCTTCTCAGCCTTCTTCTGTCTGTCCTTGGCTAACTTCTTGCCCTTACCTGGTTCCTTATTCTGGATGACGAAATCACCAGGTGCAATCTTCTTCTCTTCAGCCTTCTTCTCTACGGCTTCGCCTTCTGCCTGTTCTGCCTTATTCTCTATCTCTTCAACACTTGAGTCCAGATCAATCTGGATATCAGCGCCGAATATATCAAAGCCCCTCTTGTAGGTTGCTTCATTAACTTCGAAGAGCTCTAACGCCTGAATCTCATAGCCCATTCCGATAATGTTTCTGATATCGGATTCTGTAGACTGAGTCTGAAGAAGAATCTTAAAGCCATGCTCAAGAATCTCGCTTCCGCTGTTGGCGTCCGTAATAATATTATCAGGTGAATACAGAAGATCCTCTGCAATCTCCTTAAGTGCATATACAGCCTTGTATGCGTGCACATTCGCCATCTGAGTATCTGGTGTATATACTATATAGATCTGATAGTAGTGACTCGCACTCTGAGCCATAGGAGCAATATAGAACTGAGTTGGCGCCTCATAGACGTTCTCCCCTATAATCTCCTTCTTCTCCTTCTTGGTACCCTTGATTGACTCAAGGAAGTCATCAAGGTCTGCAATCAGGTCCTTGGCAACTCCATCCGCATCTTCACCGTCAGACAGCTTATCCATCTCTCCCTGAATAAAGTCAGCTACCGCAAGTACATGTTCAACAAGCTTGATATGTGGAACATTGTCCGGGCGCGACTCACGAAGATAATAGAATACATCCTCTAACTTATGTGATACAGCAGTAATCTCATCAAACATCATCACGCCTGATGAGCCCTTGATTGTATGCATCGCTCTGAATATCTCATTGATAGCATCATCATCAAAGCAGTCTGCATCCTTCTGGTCAAGTACAGTCTCCTGAAGCTGTTCAAGCAACTGATTATTCTCGAACAGATATATGTCTAACATGCCATCAGTATTGAAATCTGCTGCCATTTTACACTCCTTTCTTATCCTCTCCCCAATTACATCTCATCAGACTAGATAAGACCAAGCTTCTTGAGCGCCTGCTCAAATCTCTCCTGATTAATTGGCTTACCAGAGTAGATTGTACAGCCGAGATCGAAAGCCATCTTAACATTCTTCTCTTCGTTGAGTGCTGTAGCCATAATTACCTTGGCAGCCTTATCCTGAGGGATATCTCTCTCCTTCTCAAGATTACGAATTCCAATCAGAGCCTGATAACCATCCATTACAGGCATCATGATATCAAGACATACGAGATCATATGGCTCATCCTCTTCCAGAGCCATCATGAATGCATCAACTGCCTCCATACCATCTACAGTAACATCACAGTCACCGTACTTTGAAAGGAAGTTCATCATGAACTTACGTGTAACAAAATCGTCCTCTGCTAATAATATTCTCATTGATCACTTCTCCTTTATGTTGAAATACCCTAACTAATTCTTTCTTAACAATGAATATGTTCTCTGCGCTATATTCTCAAGGCGCTCCTGATACTGCACTGCACCACAGTCATATGCCACCTTCGGCATACCGTATACCACGCATGTCGACTCATCCTGACCTATCGTCTGGGCGCCTGCCTGCCTCATGGACAGAAGTCCCTTGGCTCCATCTCCTCCCATACCAGTAAGTATGATTCCGATAGCATTGGCTCCAGCACTCCTGGCAACTGATTCAAATAACACCTCTACCGACGGACAGTGGCCATTAACTCTCTCGCCATTCTTAATCTCCACCTGATAGTGAGATCCATTCTTAATCAGACGCATATGCGCATCTCCGCCCGGTGCCAGCAGCACTGTACCAGGCTCAACCCTGTCACCATTACGTGCTTCCTTCACGGTCACACGGCACCTCTCATTAAGTCTGTTGGCATACATCTGCGTAAATCCGGCCGGCATGTGCTGTACAATAACAACACCCGGTATATCCGGTCCAAACTCCTGTATAACATTGGCTATCGCCTCTGTTCCACCTGTCGATGCACCTATAGCAATAACCCTCTGCGCATTGGCTGTATTGTCCACTCTAGCCGCCGTCGTAGCAAGATTCTGCTGCGTCTTCTTCTTGATATTGGCCAGACTCGCTGTCGACGCAATCTTAATCTTAACTGGAAGCTCATTGCTGACGAATGCTTCCAACTGCTTTCTGTCTGTTACATTAGGCTTTGCGACAAAATCGACCGCACCTGCATGTAACGCATCAAATACCTTATCACTTAGCGAGCTGATAACAACAACCGGCATAGGATACTGCGGCATAAGCTTTCTTAGAAAGTCAAGACCACTCATCTTAGGAAGCTCAATATCGAGTGTCATAACATCCGGATGATGACTTATAATAAGATCTCTTGCCTCATATGGATCGGTTGCCGTGGCAACAACCTCTATAGCCGGATCCTTATTCAGATTCTGTACTAAAAGCTGTCTGAAGACCAACGAGTCTTCAACAACCAAAACTCTAATCTTCTTCATATGGCCTCCTAAACACTGATGGCTGAATCATCTCGAAAGAGGTCCCATCTCTATCTACGGTCTCTGTTCGTCCTACAAAAAGATATCCGCCTGGCACAAGATTGTCATAAATCTTCTGAATCAACTCACGCTTGGTCGGTTCATCAAAATATATCATGACATTGCGCATGAATATCACGTGCATAGGCTTACGGAATGGAAATCTCTCCATGAGGTTAAACTTTCTGTATATAACCTCATCCTTAAGTTCCTTGGTGACCTGATATGTATCTGTTCCTGCAACCTGTCTGAAGTATCTTCTACGCCAGGTATCCGGGAGTACTGATATCTGCTCCTCATCATATATACCTGCTATCGCCTTGGACAAAGCATTCTCAGATATATCCGTTGCAAGTATCTTCGTATCCCATCTGTCTGCCTCAAATCCCAGGGCATCCTTGACTAACATGGCAAGCGCATAGGGCTCTTCACCTGATGATGCGGCACCACACCATATTCGCATATCATGCGTTGCTGCCTCTCTCTTCTTAATCCAGGGAATAACCGTTGACTTCATATAGTCAAAGTGCTCTGACTCCCTCATGAAGTATGTATGGTTGGTAGTAAGCAGATTCACAAGGCTCTTCTCAAGATTCCCTGTCGGATCAGACTCAAGCGCATTCATAAAGTCATTGAAGCTGCTGTATCCATTGCTCCATACATAATTCTCAAGACGACCATTCATTATGATCTTCTTGCCTGTCATATCAATTCCATAACCGTCCTTAAGATATGTGGCTATTCTTGTAAATTCCTGTTCTGATAGCATAATCTTATCTCAACTGTCTGTATATTTTTCTGCATACACCGTAGATATCGGGATTAAACTTGATTCCAACATCTGCCTCGAGCATCCTGAACGCCTCTTCCTTGGTGTACGACACTCTGTATGCACGATCTGCAGTAAGCGCGCAATATACACTTACAAGAGCAACTATCTGTGCTGAAAGCGGGATCTGATCTCCAGCCTTTCCAGCCGGATAACCACTTCCATCCCAGTTCTCGTGATGATAGTGGGCTATATCCATAGCCATCTCCACAAAGTCATTGTAGTCTCTTGAAAGCGCTATATCCTGAAGAATCTTAGCGCCGACTGTTGTATGTGTCTGTATTACATCTCGCTCTTCTTCCGTAAGAAGAACCTTCTTCTGAAGGATATCCTTAGGAACTGCAACATTACCGAGGTCGCAAAGTGGTGCTGCAATCTCGATCGTATCGATAAAAGTATCCGAGATTATATCTTCATATACACCTGCTATCTGCATAGCCTGTGCGACCACCCTGCAGTTATACTGAAGTCTCTCTATATACTTCTCCTCATACATAGAGTTGCTTCTTGCAAGATTGGCAAGTGCATACAATACACTCTTCTTCTCCTGTTCTATCTGTCTTAACTGATTGCTGAGCGATGCCTGTAATCTTCTATTAGTCTCCTGAAGAGAGTTCTTGGTCTCATGAAACTTGAGCTGAACTCCTGCTCTTGCCTTAACAACCTCTGGGATGAAAGGCTTGGTAATATAGTCCTCTGCTCCAAGCTCGAATCCCTTAACAATCTCATCAACCTCATCATATGCAGATATGAATATGATAGGAATATCTCTGGCGTTAACATCACCCTTAACAACCTGAGCGAACTCGAAACCATCCATCTCTGGCATTGATATGTCGAGCAGAATCAGGTCTGGAAGACATCTCTGAATTATCTTCAGTGCCTGAACACCATTCTCGGCAAGCATAGGCTGGTAGCCCATCTCAGCTATAATATTCCTAAGGACGAATCTGTTGACTTCTACATCGTCAACAATTAATACACGTCCTTCCTTGTTAGCATTTGTGGTATCCAATGTCATTCTCCTTAAATGTATCTCTATAGCGATCCCTGAAGAAACTCGATCGCATCAATACTCTTCTGAGTATTCTCCTTGGCAACTGCCATCTTAAGTCTGAGAACAGCTGTCTTTATCTCGTGTGGTGCTCCATCGGTAAGCTGCTTAATAGCATCGCAATACATCTCGGCCTTCTCCCATGTCTCCATATCCACACACAGATTAAGCTTCATCAGCCTCTTCTTAATCTCATCAATATTCTCTGCTGATCCGAAAGCCTTGGATGCAGCCTGCTCACCCTCGAATCCAATTCTTGATTCAAAAACAGGTGCAGCTGTGACATAATCAGTTCCCTCACCCTGCTCTGAGCCGGGGATCTCAAGCCAGATTGAGAACTGGAACATTGTACCCTTTCCAAGCTCACTCTCTACTGAGATGTTACCTCCCATAAGTTCTACAAGGCTCTTGCTGATGTTAAGTCCAAGTCCTGTTCCGCCGAACCTTCTTGATATAGATGCCTCTACCTGCGAGAAGCTCTTAAACAGCTTATCCTGGTCCTTCTTGTCTATTCCAATACCCGTATCAACTACCATAAAGAAAAGTTCTATCCTGTTGCCTGCCCTGGCAGTTGCAACGGCCTCTAACATAACCTTACCAATGGTAGTGAACTTGGTGGCATTAGAAAGAAGGTTGTTAAGAACCTGTGCAATTCTTAGCTCATCTCCGACAAGAATCTCTGGAATGTCCGGAGAAATTGTTATGAAGAAGTCAAGACCCTTCTCGTGAATCTTATTGATATGATTGGACTTCACATACTCAATCATATCCCTGAAATTGAATTCTCTTGTCTCTAACTGGAACTTTCCTGCCTCAAGCTTGGAGAAATCAAGAATGTTATTGATAAGCGCATTCATATCGTCGCAGCCGTGCTCAATAAGACGAAGTATCCTTGCGTCATCCTCGGCCTGGTCTCTCGACAACAGTTCACGTGTATTGCCAAGAATACCGTTAACCGGAGTACGAAGCTCATGAGTAACATTAGCCACAAACTCATTCTTAACCTTATTGAGGTCTGCACTGTTCTCCTTAACACTTGCCAGTTCCTTCTCAAGTGCCTCTATACGCGAGATATCCTGTGCAAACAGAATGTAGCATCCAGGTAACTGCTTATTGCTCACAATCCTGCAGTCCACCTTGAAGCAGGTCTTATTCTGCCTGTATGCCATCATCTGAACATGATCACCATCTGCCTCAAACTCACAGCTAAGCCCCTCTCTGTCAACGCTGTATGACCCTGGGAATATGTCTATCATATTCTTCCCCGAGAGTCTCTCGTACTCAAGCGAAGACAGTGCACTGGCATTGGCATAGGTTATCTCACCCATTCTGTTATAGAATATAACAAGTTCTATCAGTTCATCGTAGACTGACAGCATGTCTGTTCCTACATCACTCATCCGATTCCCTCAATTATTCCTCGAATACATTCATCAGTCTCAATAAGTCGCTCAACATTAGCTGCAAGAAGATCCTTATCAATCTCATCTGCACTCTTGCCTCTAAGCTGCTCTGTAATCTCACTTGCAATATTCTGAACTGAATTAATCCCCAGATTGCCTGCAAGACCCTTAAGTGTATGCGCAGCCTTAAAAGCTGCCTCATAATCAGCATTAGACACCCCGTCTCTTATACTGCCAACGCTAGTGTCTGAATTATACTTCTTAAGGAACATTGCATACATGTCTTCCTTGTTAAGAAATCTATGCAGAGCCCCCGAATAATCAACCCCTGCACTCTTTAACTGTTCAATTATTTCTTCCCTCATGGTATACCTCCCCATGCTTTTGTGTATCATTATATTATAGTAAATTTGTACTAATTATTCAAGGTGGACAAGCTCCTTAGGAAGGAACTTAATCAGCTTCTCTTCAAGCACCTTGGTATCGATAGGCTTCTCCATATAATCATTGAATCCCATCTCAAGATATTTCTCTCGTGCGCCCGCAACCGCATTGGCCGTAAGGACAATTACAGGAATATCCCTGTTCGGATTGCCATCCATAAGTCTGATTCGTCTAAGTGCCTCTGCACCATCTATCTCCGGCATCATATGATCAAGAAGTATAAGATCATATCTATCACATCTAACCTTATCTATACACTCCTGGCCACCGCCAGCCACATCGACCTGAATCTGTGTCTCAGAAAGAACGAGCTTAAGCACTTCCAGATTAATCTCAACATCATCAACTGCAAGAATCTTAGCATCCGGAGCATGGAAGCTCTCATGATACTCGCTTTCAGATGCCTCGTGTCTATATGCCTCCTCAAAGCTGCCTCCCGCTTCCCAACTGATTACGTCCTGCGGAACTGCAATTCTGAATGTCGACCCGACTCCATAGACACTATCCACAGCAATTGATCCATGCATCAGTTCGCATAACTGCTTAACAATTGAAAGTCCCAGTCCGGTTCCTTCAATAGTTCTGTTCTTCTTCTCATCAATTCTGACGAAATTAGAGAACAACTTCTCCTGATCAGCGGTTGATATACCTGCACCAGTATCCTTAACTTCAGCAATAAGCATTATCCTGCTATTATCAATCTTCTCATATGTAAGTCTGACAACTATCTCTCCTGATGAAGTATACTTCACTGCATTGGTCAGAAGATTGGTTATCATCTGCCTTACCCTTATCTCATCTCCATACAAAGTAGCAGGTATATTGATATCATTCTCGACATAGACTGGCAATTCCTTGTCAGCTGCCCTTACTGCTATTACATTATAGCTGTCTACTAACATTGACATTGGCGAATACTCACATGGGATAATCTCCATCTTACCTGATTCCATCTTGGTTACATCAAGAAGGTCGTTAATAAGAGCAAGCAGAGTATGCCCGGCAGACTGAATATTTCTGGCGCACTCAATAGTCTTCTGCTCCTTACTCTCCCTGAGAATCATCTCATCCATTCCAAGTACGGCATTAATAGGTGTTCTAATCTCATGAGATACATTGGCTAAGAACTCGCTCTTGGCATTGCTTGCATGCTCGAGCTTGGAATTAGCCTCCATAAAGTCCTTCTCACGCTTAAGCAGTTCCGCATTCTTCCTGTCATAACTGTATATCTGATACTTGAATACAACGCCAAAGACAAATCCGCACAATACAATCGACTGAACAATATCTATGAACATTGCCTGTGGCGATGCAAGAGGCCTTACTATATGCGGGAAATAATACTCCGCAACAAAGCATGCACCAATTCCAGCTATATTGAGAACTATTACCAGATATGACCACTTACCATGAATGATGAAATAGTCAAAAATGAGACCCATTAGAAACCATACCGGCATACCACTTCTGCTACCACCATTGGTAAAGAACATCCAGGGCAGAATTATAAAGTTGGCTCCTATTATTGCAATATATCCTGCAAGAGACAGGTCTTTTTTTGTAAGCAATACAACAAGAGCAATAACAACTACCACCATTGTGCCGATTATTGGAAGCACAGGAGCAATACTGTCATTAGTCATGTACGTTGTCATAATAGAAGGAATCATTGCTATAAGTGCTGTAACGAAGACTATAGCTGTTACTCTGATTCTTGTATCTTCCTGCGAATCGCCCTTATTGATAAAATCAATCGCTTTTTTCTTTAAGCCTAAAAAATTGTCTTTAATATTCATACACTCGTCCCCAGGGTACACTAACCCACTTTTACTTGTAAATTGTATCATTTTTTCAGTTTATTATCAATAAATCTGAATATTTGCAGACCACATTGACATATTGTCAGGACACATACTAAAGTAATATCATATTGAGTGACAGGTTATGTATTGTTGCATAGACTGACTAATATACATTTCGGAGGAATTTATGACAATGATGCCATATGAGAAATCAGCTCTTCTTTCATATCCGCACGGCTTTTCCACGAGACACGGCGGTGTAAGCAAAGGGATATTCGCTTCCCTTAATCTGGGAATGAACAGAGGCGATGATATAGAAGATGTCACTGCTAACTGGAAGATATTTCTTGATTCTACCGGAATTGGTTACCAGCCCTTTGTGTGTGGCAGGCAGGTTCATGGTAATACAGTACATATTGCACAGGCCACTGATGCACGGCCTGCTTTCGGCCCTGGTGAACTGATTGAAGCCGATGGATATGTAACTAATGTAAAGGGACTTCCAATTGCAATATTTACTGCAGACTGCGTTCCTGTTCTTATGGAAGACTGCACTTCAGGAGTTGTAGGTGCAATACACTGCGGCTGGCGTTCCACAGTAGCAGATATAATAAGCAATTCCATTGATGCCTTTCAGTCTCTTGGTGCTGATATTAAGAATATCCGAATTGGAATTGGTCCAGCCATTGACAGATGCTGCTTTGAAGTAGGTGAAGAGGTTATAGATGCCTGCAACAGTCTCCTTGGATATCCTTGTGAGGAATTCTATAACATAAAGGATAATGGCAAGTATATGCTTGACTTAAGAGGTGTTGTAAGGAAGCGTTATATACAGCTGGGAATCCTGCCTGAGAATATAGAGTTCGTCGGCCAGTGTACAATGTGTCATCCTGATGATTATTACAGTCACAGAGCTGCAAGCGATGTCCGTGGCAGTCTCGCAAGTGCAATTGCCATAATGTAAGCATTACGGCCAACAGCCTCACTAATACTATTGTCATAATAAAAAAGCTCCCAATGGGAGCTTTCTTTTATTACTTCATATACTTCTGTTCAAAATCATCAACTGGGATAGGCTTATCAAAGAAGTAACCCTGGAACACATCACATCCGGCCTCTTTTAAGAATCCGACCTGTTCCTCAGTCTCGACACCTTCACATATAACTACCATCTGAAGCTTCTTGGCCAGATTGATAATCATATCAACTATTGTCTCAGCTCTCGCCGTATCGCTGGTCTTACGAAGGAATCCCATATCAATCTTGAGGACGTTAGCCTTCATATCCTTGAGCATGTTGAATGAAGAATATCCACTTCCAAAGTCATCAATCTCTACATCAAAGCCATACTGCTGAAGTCTCTCTATAATAGCCAACTGCTTCTGCGGATCTCTCATAAGTACAGATTCCGTAATCTCAAGCTTAAGCTTGGCAGGCGCAATTCCATACTTCTCAACAATTCCAACGAAGGTCTCATATATATCCAGGTAACGAAAATCTGCCGGTGAAATATTAACCGAGATGTACATCTTATCATTACCAGAATCCTGCCATTCCTTAATCTTGGCTGCTGCCTCTTCCCACATATACTGGTCAAGCTTGTGGATCATACCAGCCTTCTCAAATGTAGGTATGAACTCACCTGGCGATACCATTCCCTCATCTGGATGAATCCATCTAACAAGTGCCTCTGCACCAACAGTCTCACCTGTTGGAATTATCTGAGGCTGCAGGAACATCTTGAACTGCTTCTCTTCAACTGCCTTGTCGAACTCACTTACAATCTCCTTCTCCCTGATAAGTCTGTTCATCATGCTATTATCATAGTAAGAGAAGAATCTGTTGTAATCATTCTTAATAGTCCTAAGCGCTATTCTTGCACAGTCATACATAACTGCAACATTGTCTATTCCATCCTCTATCTCAAATACACCAAAGTGGAATACAAGCTGAAAATCATCATCACTTACTGCAAGCGCAAGATCCTTGATTCCTTCAAGTATCGACTCCTCACTGAAGTCCTTCTTAGGAATATATATCTCAAAACGGTCACTGTTAACACGGCAGCATATCGAATCTCTGGAAAGTGTCTCACCCATCGCAATCGCGAACTTCTTAAGAATCTCATCACCCTTAACATATCCAAACAGATCATTTATAAGCTTAAAGTCCTTGATATCGGCAGCAAGCAGATATGCCCGCTCCTTATGTGCACGCATTCTCGCCTTAACCAGTCTGTTGAATTCAGGCACATTGTACAGACCCGTGAGTACATCGTGAGTTGCCTCATACTGCGCAGTCTCATAAGCATTAACCTCGTCCGTCTTGTCGTGCATATGAAGATAATATCCAATGCAGTCCTCTCTGTCATCAGATATCCTGCCAAGTCTTATATCATAGTATCTCTTATTCTCGTCGCTTCCACGCTCAAGAGTCCACTTCTGTCCAACTGCCGTTGATGGATCCTCATCCTTAATATAATGCCTGATCATATCATCGAATTCTGATACTTCCTTCTTCTCAGGATAGAACTTCCAGATAATCTCATTGACATATATGCAGTCACCCTCAATGTTGTAGCATATCACACCATTATGAGAATCACTTGTAATATATGACATTGTAGATGTTATAAGTCCCTTGTACTCATGATAAAGAGAGTAATATATTAAGAACATTCCAAGCCAGATGTAACCAAACAGTGCATAATCAAGCTTGGTCTCTTCAATAGCACAGATAGCCTCAATCGCAACCGTCAGACCGAATGCAATTATAGCCGGTACATATCTTACCCGGTAAAAGTGAATCGTCTTAATTGCCTTCATAATGAGGGTCAGCATACAGCATATTGCAATCGAATATGACAGAATCATATGAATCGAATACCCTGGTGACAGGTTCACGAACATACGATAACTAACTCCATCGACAACAGTATTCTCGCAATATACAACATGGCCAAACACATCATTAAGCAGAAGATTAACAGAACTAAGCCCTGATAATATGAATACTGTCATACGGGTTGCAAAAGTACCTTCGTATCTTCCTGTATATCTCTCAAGAAAGGCCATAAGAAATATCAGTGTCCATTCAGTAGTCACATAATGGACGGTCTGCATGAAAACCGCTGCCCTGTCAGAGTGAAGCGTCATTGCAAGCAGACTGGTGAATACCGCAGCAGCCACACAGATGGTCAGTCGAAGAAGTGATCTGGCCAAGTCCGTATTCTTGCGCCTTGCACGCAGTCCAAGCACAAGCATCGCGACAACCATTACCAGAATGGTAACTATATATACATTCTTCATATAGTTATATGCTTTCGTATGTGAAACGCGAATTACTTGTAGTTCTTACCATGTTCTCCATTAGGATTAGCGAAAAGTGTCTTCATAACCAGACCAAAACCACCGAAAAGGAGAACGAATATCACTACTGTCGAGAATAGTGATGTTGCATTCCAGAATATGCGAAGATTCATTATTACATTAGCAATAATGAGAACAAGACTAAGGCCACAGCATACCTTGGATGCAACTCCATATCTATAGAACAGGAATATTATGCTTGCAATCAGCGGAACAAAGATAAGTCCATCCATCCTCGCACCAAAAGCCGAAAACTGGAATATTCCTGTAGAAATAACCTCAACATTCTGCATAAACAGGTATCCACCTGCACATAACATAATCAATCCTACGAAAAACTGTACAACATCATTCTGTCCTGACTTCATAAGCCACCCCCATAAATAGTGTCTGAACAATATCATCATATGCCTACTCGCCAATTAGCGGATAGTTGGATTCATTATATCATTCATAGCTTAAATAATAAATATAAAATATAATTACCAGATTTTTCTGGCATACTGGTCCTTATACTTCTTAGGCGTAGTCCCCGTGATTCTTCTGAACGTAGATATAAAGTGACTCTGCGAAGAAAACGAAAGAAACTGTGCTATCTCAGCACTTGATACTTCCGAATACTTAAGGAGATTCTGCGCCTTCTCCACCTTCATCTCCAATATATAATCCTTAAGTGATACGCCCGTCTCCTTGGCAAAGAGACGCGACAGGTAACATGGAGACAGTGCTACGCTGTCCGCAATCTGAGCTAATGATACAGGCTCCGTAATATGCTTATATATATAATCGAGGGCAGACTGCACAGATTCCGATACCGCTGAATTCATCTTCTGCAGATGCATCTTGGTGGTAAAATCGATTACCATCTTGTCGTGCCACATGACTACACTTTCAATATCATTGCAGAAATCAAGCTTGGCAATATAAGTATCGCTCAGTCTGTAGGCCAGCTCAAGCTCCATGCCGCCCTCAATACAGTGCCTTGAAAGCAACGCTGCCGTAATGCAGAAGTGATACTTGATATTGGTAAGCGGGTTGCGCGAAAGCACACCCATACCTTCCGGATCTTCAAAGGAATGCTCCTCGCAGTTCCTTCGCACATAATCTAGATCTCCCTCTCTTACTGCATGATAGAAGGTATACTCTTCGTTAAGCGGCCTGTGAACCAGATACTCTTCTGATTCATTGTATTCATTATATAGTTCCTCCGAATAGGTCTGTTCCATCTTAAGCAGCACTCCTTTAATATATTTTTAATATAATATGACAAGATTTTGATATTATTATATATTTTTTTATATAATGCAGTCAATCAGTGCTGTAAAATCAATATATCGTCAATGTTCTATGGAGGATATAAAAATGACAAAAAAATTAGTTAGTATTGTACTTGCAGGTACACTTTGCATCAGTACACTTGCTGTTGGATGTGGAAGCCAGGCTCCAGCTGCTGGAACAGATAATGCTGCCGCAGAGACAGAAGCTGCACCACAGGCAGAGGAAGATACATCAGCAATTGCCATAGATGGATATAACCTGTTATGGCATGATGAGTTCGATGGCGATACTCTTAACGAGGATATATGGACAAGAGAAGTAAGAGAGGTCGGCTGGACTAACAACGAGCTTCAGGCTTACACAGAGTCAGAGGACAACGTTTTTGTAAAAGATGGTAATCTTATACTTAAGGCTATTGAGACTGACAACGGCGGAAGCAAATCATATACATCAGGTAAGGTTAATTCGCAGAATAAGGCAGACTTCATGTATGGTAAGGTTGTTGCAAGAGCCAAGACACCTCAGGGTAAGGGTCTCTGGCCAGCAATCTGGATGATGCCTCAGGATGAGAGCTTCTACGGTCAGTGGCCAAAGTGTGGTGAGATCGACATTATGGAAGTTCTCGGTGATGACGTATCCAAGACATATGCAACAATCCATTATGGTGAGCCTCATGCAGAACAGCAGGGCACATATACAATCAACAACGTTCTCAAGGATGGTACATTCGCTTCCAAGTTCCATGACTACTCAGTTGAGTGGGAGCCAGGCGAGATGAGATTCTTCGTTGATGATATTAAGATTCTTACAGTTAACGACTGGTTCTCAGCTGTTGAAGGCGAGGATGACAAGGAGTATCCTGCTCCATTCAATCAGCCATTCTTCGTACAGATGAATCTTGCGGTTGGTGGTAACTGGCCAGGTGATCCTGACGAGAATACAGACTTTGACAAGGCAGAGTTCGCTATTGACTATGTCCGTGTATATCAGAAGGATTCTTACGATACTAACGTAACAAAGCCTAAGAAGGAATTCAGAGAGCCGGATGAGACTGGTAACTATATCAACAACGGTGACTTCTCTTCTGAGCTTAATAAGAAGAACGACTGGACATTCTATCTGGCAGCCGGTGGTGCAGGTGAAGCAGTTGTTGCAGACAACGAGCTTATAGTAAGCACTACAGCTGAAGGAACTGAGGACTATGCAGTACAGATGTTCCAGGCTAAGATTCCTCAGGAAAAGGGCAAGCACTACAGAATCACATTTGATATGTATGCTGACGAAGCAAGAAAAGCAATCGTAGCAGTAACAGCACCAACAGCAGGTTGGGGCCGCTACTTCCCAGATACAGAGTTCGATGTAGGAACAGAGAACGAGACTTATACATTCGAGTACGAGATGACTGAAAAGGACGACAACAATGGTCGACTTGAGTTCAACCTTGGTAACAGAGGTTCAATGGCTACAGTACATATCTCCAATGTGAGACTCGAGGCAATTGATTAAGAATAATAGGTGAGTCATCCCTAATATAATTTTTACCCAAATAATCCTTTTAACAGATAAGGCGTAGCGACTAGTCGCTACGCCTTATCCCTTTATACTCTGCAATTCTCTACTCATTAATTAACTGCAATACGTGCAGTAATCTAACAGTACTACTTATCCAAGAAGCCCCTTGGCATCATCGAACTCAAGCGGACGTCCCCATACAAATCCCTGAATAATATCGCATCCGTCCTTCTTAAGTATCTCACACTGATTCTCATGCTCAACGCCTTCTGCAAGAACTTCACAATCCATCAGATGACCGATTCGAATAACACCACCAATGAAGTCGCTATGCTTTCTGTTATCCTCAATATCATCAATAAGACTCTTATCAATCTTAAGCAGGTCAATTGGGATCCTCTCAAGATAATTAAGAGATGTATATCCCGTTCCAAAGTCATCAAGTGCAATCTTGATTCCTGCCTCACGAATCTTAGATATATTGCTAACTGCCACATCCATAGCCTCAACGAATGAATACTCTGTAATCTCTATCTCGAGATTCTTAACCGGAAATGCAGTCTCATTAACAATTGACATCAGAGTCTCATAGAAATCCGGCTTCTCAATACTCTGTGCTGAAATATTGATCGAAATCGTAGCATCTGTTCCTGTCTCAACAATCACAGGATAGAACTCTTTCATTGCATGTCTAAGTACATAACAGTCCAGATCATCCATCAGCTTATGCTTCTCCGCAACTGGAATAAACTCTCCAGGGCTTATACGTTCACCTTCTGGTGTCTTAAGTCTAAGAAGTGCCTCGAATCCTCTTAATGTCTTGGAATCTGTCTTATACTGTGGCTGATAATTCATATAGAAGTACTCATTCTCCATAGAACTGCGAATCAGTCTGTCAAGCTCACTCTGACGCTTAACATACTCTTCCATACCATCATCATACTTTACCAGCACCCTCGTATTATTCTCTCTTGCCGTTGTCACAGCAGCAGAAGCACAGGTAATAATCTTCTGATAGTCATCGCCATTCTCAGGAAAAGACGATGCACCTGCAAATAATGTCATAAAGCACTCTGTTACAACTCCGTCAATATCAATCATTATATGCTGCGAAAAACTGCTAATAATCTTCGATGCAAGCTTGTCAGTATCATGACCAGGAGCTACAACTATTACAAAGTTACTTCCATCAGTCCTTGTTAACACATCCTTATCAGCTAACTGTTCCTTTATTCTGCTGCTTATCTCAATTAACAGCTGATCAGCGAACTTCTCGCCATATGACGACACATATACGCGGAAGTTATCAAACTTAATATGAAGCAGGCCAAACTGCTTTCCACTGTCAATTCTGTGCTTCAGATACTTCACAAGTCCACGTCTGTTGAATGTCGCAGTAAGCGGGTCGGTCTCCGAAAGCTTCTCATACTTAAGAATCTGCGCGTTAAGTAATACTAACGCAAGTATATACAGCAGTGAATTGCACAGACCCGGAAGTGCTGTTACACCTGCTCCCATGAAGAATGCTCTCAACACGCTAAGCAACGATATCAGCATCAGGAACAGTGAAACCCTTATGCCCTTCTTATGATCAATTGATACCATCAAAAGACATATAGCAAACTGTAGTGCAACAAAAACACCATTAAGCTGATTCATCCCCTTAATCTGACATACAATCAATGCAAGCTGCACCATAATGTATAGAATTATACAGCAGGCTATCAGCAGATATCGGTTCTTCTTTTTATCCAAAAAATTCATACAACTCTCCGTTATTTGAGGTACTAATTTCCTATTTATCTTACATATTACAGTATATGTATACTTTTTATCAAGAGAATATCTGTATGTCCGCATACAATTGCACACTTTTTTACGCTGTTATAAAGCATTTTTTCATTGCCAAAGTATGAAAAAAGCATCTGTCCAATCAGACAGATGCTCCAATATAATCAGTATACAATTAGTAAAAGCTGTCAGACTTACATCCATTCTCGAAGAACAGTGACAACTTCTTATTCTTGATATATTCTGAAAGATCAGGACTAAGCTGGTCCATCTTACATCCGATGATCACCTTGCCATCCTTAATCTCCACGCGAACCACTTCCGACTCACCCTTGAATACATCCGTGCGCTTAACATCATAAAGTGTATATGCATCAAATGACTGAAAGAGAATCTTGTCACCGATCGCAATATTACTAACGATGTCATTGTAACTGTCCTCTTCAACAGAAATCCTGATACCACATTCACTCAGATCCTCAATGCGGCCATTGAACTCCCTCTGACCCGGCTCATTCTTCACAACAATGAAGTTGCTGGTCAGTCCAACGACAGCCCTCTGATAAAAACGTCTCTCCATTAATTATATCCCCTAACACGACCTGTTAATAATCACTCGTCCCCTAGTGATTTACTAGTCGATATTATCATATAATCATACCTCTTGGCAAGGAAATATAATCTTCGCGAGCTGATCATATGTCCCTGCAGAACTGCCACTCAATCACTTCTCATATACGGGATTCTTAAGCCTCTCTTCAAATACATCCTTAGGAAGTGGCTTGTCGAAATAATAACCCTGTATCTCTTCACAACCGAGTACCCTGAGAACTTCAATCTGATCCGCAGTCTCCACGCCTTCCGTGATTGTGCTGGCCTCAATCTCATATGCCATTCCAATTATATGCGCAAGAATATGACGATCCTTGGCTGTGATTGAATCAATAAAGCTCTTATCGATCTTAAGCACATCAAATGGCACTTCCTTAAGCAGCCTGATAGATGAACTACCTGTTCCAAAGTCATCAATTGCTGCCGTCATACCATATCTCTGAAGTGCCTCAACAACACCCTGCAGATACGAAAGCGGATATTCATCTATAGTCTCCGTAATCTCGATCTGAATCCTGTCAGGCGGGATTTCATAACTCTTTACAACATTGTATATCTCTTCAGCAAGAATAGGGTTTCCCAGATTTTTCCTTGAAAAATTAACGGAAATTACAGGTGGATTAAGTCCCTCAGCTATCCATGCCTTGATGTCCGAACACACAGCGTGAAGCATATAGAAGTCAAGCTTACATATAGACTCATTCTGCTCCATAGGTGGAATGAACTTGTATGGCGGAATCACTTCGCCATCATGATGCCATCTGACAAGTGCTTCAGCACCCGACAATGTTCTGTCCTCAAGTCTTACCTTAGGCTGATAGTATGGAACAAACTCCTTCCTGGCCATGCACTGCGGAATCATCTCCTGCAACAGTCTCTGATTGTTCATCTCCTGCATCAGTTCCTTCGTAAGATAGACATATGGCTTCTTCTGAACATTCTTTGCAATATTAACAGCCATAGACACATTGGTCATAATCTGATTAGGTGTGACATTATTGTCAGGTATCTCATATATTCCGGCAATTGCAGAGATTACAACGTTCTCCTCACCAACTGGCGTAGAAATCGTAATATGCACTCCACTAAGAAACTGAAGAAATTCATCAATTCGCTCCTTGAGCACCATTGCAACGAAGAAGTTGCCACCCAGTCGTCCAAGCACTTCATCACCTGTCAGGAACTCATGAACTGCGTGGGCATATCTTATTATTGCTTCATCTCCAGCCTTATTACCATACTTCCTGTTGATCTGTCCCATACGCACTATATCAAAGTATAGGGCATCATATCTGGAGATCTCCTTCTGCGCTATCTTCTTCTCCATCTCCAGCAGATATCCGTATGGATTAGGAAGACCAGTCAATCGCTCTGTACGCGCTGTCCTTCTAAGCACTTCGTTCTGATCAATTAATGACAGTGCGAACATAATGATTGCTGACAGACCAATTGACATATCAAAGATGGATATTCCAAACATGAATGCCTGTATTACTGCGCACGAAAGCGGCAGAATTGTAAATATAAGTCCCGAAATAAATATATGCTTTGATAAGTATCTGCGTCTTGTTATAACAGCATACAGTGTCAGCACAACTACAGCTAACGGTATAACAAACGACACAGCAAAAAGTGGTCCTCTTACATAGGTATCCGTGTCATCGAAATAGTAATACTTTCCATTGGCCACAAATATACTAAGAAGTACAATTCCTATAATTGACAGTGCATAGAGCACCTTGTCATAACGGGCTCTTCTTGGCTCTGCGCCGCCAATATAACTTCTCAGGTACTGGTTAAGTCCAACCATCTCGATATATATCAGCAGGAATGTAAGAAAATTACTGACTCTTAATACCCAGTATCCCAGTGTAGACATATCTCCGCCAAAGCTGCTGGCCATTGCCTCTGAGAAAAGAAGTAATGCCGTAGTAAACTCTACCAAGATTATTGCCTTCTTCCTTATCTTCACCTGATAATCTACCAGAATCGAAAAGAAACCAATCAGGAAGCAGATTGCGCCCAGTAATGTCAATATGAATATCTGAACTTGTAACCATCTATCCATCCATTATCCCCCAGAAATACTTATATAAGGCTCACTCCATCTCCCATCACTGCTATATCAACTGCTGTTGCATCTTCGATATGGAAGCACATCATCCTGTTACCAGTCTCATCATTGTAGATGCTTCTAAGATGTGGTGCTCCATCAAGCATTGCTTCTGCATACTTTCCATCAGTCTCGAAGACAGCCTTGCCTGTGTATCTCATCCAGTGGCCATCCTGCTTACATGCAACAATCTCAACTAATGGATTAGCAACCATCTGCTTATATACATTCTTAAAGTCTCCAACTCCAAAGATAACCTTATCATCCATCTCAAGGTGTGCTCCAAGAGGACGTACTCTTGGCTGATTACTTTCTGTTGTTGCTAAGAAGAAAACTCCTGCTTCTGACAAAAAATCGTTAATTTTGCTCATTTTATCCTCCTTATGTATCACCCATATACAGTTAGTATATCCTATTATCCTAATAATATAAAGGCTCTCTGCTGGGATAATTCAGCAAAGAGCCTTAACTATACTCAATATTAATCTATAATAATCTCTTAAGCCTGTCATAGATTGTATGCGCAAGCTTCCTGTGCCCATCTTCGTCCATGTGTTCCTGATCGACCGCACTTGGTACTGCTACAGAGGATGCATCTATAAAATGAGAACCCTTCTCAGTCGCCAGCTGCTCGTACTTCCCGGCCAGCCGCTTCGAAACACCTACCGACTCTGGCGCAAACTCCGGATCATATCCATCCTTCCACACATCATCTCCCAGATGTATGGGAGATACTATGATAATCCTCTCCGCGGCAATGACTTCACGTATCTTATCAACGCACCGACTGAGTCCATCACAGATCCTGTCCGCATCGGGTTCGTAACACTCCTTGCAATCGTTGGTGCCAAGCATAATAATCACATAATCAATCGGTGAATGACTCTCAAGAATAAATGGGAGTGTCTCAAGTCCATTGCGGCTGTCACGATATGTATCGTCAAAAGCTGTTGTACGACCACACAGTCCTTCCTCAATAATCCTGACATCATCGTCACTTAGAAGTTCCTGCAATACACTTGTCCACCTGACTCCCCAGCTGTATCTGTTACTGGCTCCTGGAATCAATCCCCAGGTATTGGAATCACCATAACATAATATCTGCCTCATAGAATCTCTCCCATTGTCTCTTCATCTGCGTGTATAATTAGCACCCTGAAACAGTTATCTGTTCCTTGAATGCAATATACACCCATTCGCCTACTATGTCAATGGGTGTATAATTCTATGGGCTTACTATTCTATTAATCAACAGTTATCCTTCTCCGTACAGAATGTCTTCTGTGTTGATCATACAAAGAACTCCCTTAGGAAGCACATAAAGTACAGTTCCTCGCGCTGTGTCACCAATCTTATCATATATTCGTCCAGCACTGAAACTCTCACCCAGGGTTGTATATGGGCTATTGGCTACGTAACCAACAAGTCCAATGCCAGGCATCTCGACCTTAATTGCTTCCTTGTCAACCTCATTGTCTGGCTCCTTAACAAGCTTAACCTCCATCTTCGGCTCGATAAACTCCTGTCCATGATGGTAATTAGTTCCTGCTATCGTAAAATAAATCTCTGCCATATCCACACCTCCAAATATGTATAATCGTTCAACTACAATACCTTGCTCCGGTCTGCTCCCGGCCTGTGATTATAATCTAACAGAAAAGGTGTCCATTAAAGCGCCCTCTTCCGGGCTCCCCTAATGAACACCTTATAACTGTCATATACACTATAAACTGTAGTCTATTCTTCCGCTAATACTTTCCTAAGTTCTGCCTTCAGATACTCGTAGCGTAATCGCTTCTCTTCCTTGGAAAAATGAACCTCTCTACTCTGTATTGGATTGCTGTCATATGAGAGAATCTCATCACCGAACTGTTCGCTTGTCAGGTCAAATACACAATCACCTACTACGTTGTAGCAATGATAATTACCTCCACTTCTCAGAATTCCATATACTTCTCCACCAAATATATCCTGCGCCAAAAATGCAGTAATGGAGCACTGGCCCAGTGTCATATTCTCCTTAGTCCAGCCATCTCTCATCCTTGGTGCACAGGTGTCCGCACACCAGATCTCAGAAAGAAAATCATACAGGTGCCTTGGATCCTTGATTTTTCCGTATTCGGCGGTCGCCGCTGGAACATCAGCAGTCTGCCATCCATAAAATCTATATTCGTTCATAGTATCTACCAGTTCGCAACCCTTTCATCTAATCACTCAAGTGTCCAGCCAAAATCATTATGATATATCATCTGACGCGTCATGCCACCATCAATACATACATTCTCGCCAGTAATGAATCCCGCCTTATCTGATGCAAGGTAGAGAACCATATTAGCGATGTCCTTCGGATTGCCAACTCGCCCGACAGGCTGCTGATAAGCGTCAGGTCCCTCATATTCGGCATAATCCGTGTCTATCCATCCTGGAGATATAGAATTGACTCTCACTCTGCCAGACAGACTTACCGCCATCGCATGTGTAAGGGCGGCAATTCCTCCCTTGGCTGCTGTATAGCTCTCGGTCTGCGGCTGACTCATTCGATCCCGCGAAGAGGATATATTGATAATCGAAGCGCCCTCTCCCCAATGCTGGTTGAAAAGCTTGGCAAGATAGAACGGCGCTGTCACACCAACACTCAGTGCATACTGAAACTCTTCATAGCTACAATCATCAATACCCTTCGACAGGGGAATCGCATTATTAACAAGCACGTCAACCCGGCCACTTTCACTGATTACTCTCTCAGCAAATCTCTCAAGTGTATCCTTATCACTGATATCTCCTACAAAATGATTGCCTTCCAGAATATCTATTACATATACCCTGGCGCCTTCCTTCTCAAATTCTTCAGCAATACATCTGCCGATTCCTCGCTTAGCCCCAGTTACAACTACAATCTTATCCTTAAAATCGTTCATGACACATCCTCTTTATGACTTGCTTTAACTTGTCTACGGTTATAAGTATGAATTAACTTTACAATAGTCGTTGTATGAGTACGTGTCAACCTTACAATTTCTATGCATCTATATCTCGCATTAATATGCTGCCTTCAGGAGCTTGCTATTAACTCTCGTTGTGACTTCTACATAGTAGTCCCAGTCTTCTTTTGACATCTCATCTTCGTCATATTCATCAATCTTTTTGGCGAAATCAGCGTACTTTGCCATTATCTTTGTGTAGTCTGCAAGCATGGCAATATCATTATTTGATTTCTCATATTTCTCCATGAATTCGATATATTCATCCATGAATTCTTCATAACTATCAAGATATGCCTTAAGCTCTGGGTTCAATCCACTTGGCTGATTTGATGCACTTTCTGAACTTTCCTGTTCTGAGATCGAAGTCTCTTCTTCTGTCGATACCTCTGTCTCTTCAACTTCTGTCTCTTCAACAGTTGTTACTTCAACATCTGCATCTACTATGTCTGCATCTTTGATTAATTCCTCTGCTACACTTGGCACTTCGCTTATTCTATTAACTGAAACACTCATCTCTTTGCTTGATGTATAATATAAAATCATCAGTTGCAGATCATCCTGATTACGCGCTGAATAAGAACCGCTGCTTCTGTTATAATCCACATCAAAGCCGGCCTCTGAACACTTGTCAACGTATGAGTCAAATTCCTTCTGGCTTATATCATATACATCAAGGCTCAGGTTATCACTGCTATCCCAATTAATCTCACCCTTCTTCTTGGTTATCTCGGGAATTGCTTTTGCAATTTCACTCTTTGGCCACACCAGATCTGAGTAATCTTTCTTATGAGACGATGAAGTAATTGAGCTATTAATATACAATACCGGAATAATAAGTATGAAGCCGACTATAGCAAGGGCAACATGCATATTGTGCTTTCCCTTATTGTCTATAACTCCCAATCCTAAAAGTATTGAATATGCAAGTACACCAACCGGAATCAGCCCAACCATACCTGCAAGGACTGAACCTGAAGCGAACGTAGCTGCAGCATATATCATAAAGATTACTGCCACTACAACAGACCACTTGAATAGCTTAGTCTTCTTATACTCATTGGCATCCTTCTTATTCTCCATCTTTTCTTCGTGCTGGAGTTTCTTTAATTCAATCTCTTTTTCTGCATCTGTTCTAATCTTTTCAACTGCCACAGCATCGCTATCCAGGATTAGCTCTGATGATCCGCAATACATACACGTCATCGTATTACTTTTCTCATTAACCTTCATAGTGCCATTGCACTCCTTACAACGAAGGGTTATTCTCTTTGCTCCGCTTTCACCTGAAACGCTTGCACCGCACTTTGGGCATGTGTCCATTCCATCTGGTACATTACTTCCACAACTCTTACAATATGACATCTTTTATTCCTCCTCAATCTGCCTGATTCTTATATGTTGAACTATCGCTTTCACCTGGGCGTATAATCTTATATCCGTATGACTCAAGTGCCGCTATAACTTCATGCGTGATGTTGACTTCTACCGCGATATGTTCGTTATCATTACTGTCGATTATCTTGTGTATATCATCAATTGATATCCCCATTACTTTGGATAATCTCTTAAGATTGTCTCTGTCCGGTATTCCGCCATCTGTTTCCCACTTTGCTATTGCTGACTTGGAGACATGCATCCTGTCTGCCAACTCCTCCTGCGTCAGATGCATCTTTCTTCTTTTCGTGGATATAAATTGTCCTAAGCTCATCCTAACCCCCATAGTTCATCACCCCTTCTATAGTATTAATTGAATAAGCTTTGTTCAAATCACTTTTTGATTACGCTGCGTAAACACGTATTGAATACAAGTAAAAAATAACATCTCTGAAACATAAAAATCCCCACCAAAAAGGTGGGGATTGAACATACCTAATAATCTGCTAATCAACTGACAGTATCTGGAAGCCCTGCTTCTCAAGCATATCGTCAATATCTGAGAGGCTATATATTCTATTGTTGATTGCCACGATCAGACAAGCGTCTCTCTTGTCCTTAGCATATAATGAATTCATTCCATATAACTTCAATGCCCTATTAATCTCGACTAGTGAGAAATGCCCAGCGATACACAGTCGAATAATCAAATCTCTGTTCTTCGTATGCTTCTCCATACGAATTATCTTCTCACCATACGACTCGGATACACCAGCAAACGAGTACATATCCTTAAGCAGAACGTTCTTAGACTCTGCTACGTCCTTCATGTAATAGTAGAAGCCCTTCCTGTCGTCGGCCATATATCGATTATTCTCTCTATAGAAATCGTCAAGCTGATTCGGCTTCATATTCTCAAGAAGCTTCTCAACCTCATCTGTGCTCTTCTCCTGCATTTTTACCTCAATATACTATCCAATGCACTAATTAACTCTTCATCCGTGAATCTGTCCTCAGGATCAAGTGATATGCATCTCTCTATAACACCCCAGACTTCGCCTGTCGCCTTCTCTTCCTTCGGCAGCTTACCTGTTATCATTACGTTTAAAAGCATGCCGACTGCATATATATCTGACTTTGCAGAGGATGCGCTAAAACCATAGCCGAACTGTTCGGGTGCAGCATAATAGATTGTTCCCATCAGCTTAGTATCCTCTGTTGATTCCTCCCTATACCACTTAGCGACATTGATGTCGATTAGGCAGGCTTCTCCATTTTTACATATGATAATATTCGACGGCTTAATATCTCTGTGGATTATAGGCCTGTCAAGATTGTGAAGTTCTCTCAGTATATAGCAAATCCGTCTGGCAATATAGACAGCCTTCGTCGGATTAATCACTCCTTCATCTATTATATCCAGAAGTGTCCTTCCTTCTATGTATTCCTCAAGCACAATCAGGTTGTTGCTGCCTTCATATACGCCAATAATTCTCGGCATATTGGAAACTGGATGTTCCATCAGATATCTGTATACTTCCGCGTCATACACAGAAAGCACCTTCTTCACATATCTGCTGCCATCTTCTATGTTCTCTACAATCCAGATATCGGAATGCCCTTCAACGGCTCTGACTTCTTCATATGATGATAATTCAAGTACATCACTATCAACCAGGCCCTTGTACGGATCCCTTAGGCTTGCCTGAAACTCATCTTCAGACAGATACATCTCGGAAGCATCAATCTTATTGGAAAAACCACACTCCTTACATTCCCATATGCCACAATCAGATTCGAATCCATCCTGTATGTTGAGCATCGTCCCACAGCCATCGCAAATCCAGGCAATGTCATCCTCAGCGTCGACATCCGGATTGATAAGCATCTCGCCACATCCACGGCAATTCCAGAAAGGCAGTTCGCTACTATATCCCTTCTGCAATGTCAGCCTGGCGTCACAACGCGGACAGAATTCGTATGATTGAGCAAGTTCTGATACCTTACTATCCCGATTTTTCTTCTTTCTAATTAGTAAGTTAAGAAGTCCCATAATTGACTTACACCTTAATTCTCTATGACTTCACAAGAATCGTGTCAAATATTGGTTGATTGCATTACTATTCCACTAAAGCAAAACTTCTGCCATCCCACATAGTATTCCAATTACCAATCCTGTGAAGTGACCGATTGAATCTATTCGTGGTGAAAATGTCAAAAGCAATAATATGACAATTGTTGGTATCATAGAGGTTATTCCAGCAAATCCTGTATGGATAAATGCCATAGCCAAATAGATTCCGAATATTCCACATATTACTCCACTTGCACCAATCGATGGTGTGTATGGCGTCTTCTGACGCAATACTGTCGATATATATCCACCGACAATCATTATCAATACATAAAATAGAACAAACCTTGGCGACCCAAGAATTCTCTCCATGAATGGTCCTATGTTATATAATGATGCAAGATTGAATAAAATATGCAACGGTTCAAAATGAGTAAAAGCACAAGTGAACACTCTATATGTCTCCTTGCAGGTTATGGTACTGTAATATGAACTTCCTAGTGCCTGCTGCTCCAACTTTCCAAGCTTTATTAATCCGAATACTATTGCATTTAATGCGATAATAGCCGCACAGCCTGGATAATCAAAAAAGTTCTTCAATACAAAAAACAGTGCTGCATATATAGCCACTCCTGCAACAACTATCTTTTCATATTTCTTTGACTGTTTGCTCTTTTTGTTTTTCGAAGCCCTCGTTGCTTTTCTTCTGCTATCAAACTGTATGATTTTGCTATCTCCAGCACCTGATGCAGCTCTATAGCGTTTATTATCAAAACTCATAACATAGTCCCCTGGCTCTTACTGTCCCATAAACCCACAGGAGTTCCTCGCAGGAGCTTCTTCGCCCGATACATAACCTGCTCTGAAGCTCATGGTACATTCCCTAAGTTCCATCTCGCCGTTAATGTATGGCTCATACATCTTCATAATACCTGGCGAACATCCGTCACATCCGCCTTCTATATTCCCTACAGCCTCTTCTACAATGGCTCTTCTTTCTTCTGTTGTAGTGTCCTTGATAAGTAGACTTTTCATATTGTTTAGTCCCATCCTTTCCACACATCTGGCTGATAGCCAATGGTAGATTTCTTTCCATTTCTCACAACTGGAGTCTTAATCACCTGTGGATTCTCGAGAATCTTTTCCAGCTTGTCTTCGTCCGCAATATACTTAATTAACGCAACTGTATCCTGGTCCTTGCATTCCCAGTTAATCATATTCCCGATGCCACCATTGACCTGAGCTACGGAAGTAAACTCCCCCTTACTCATGCCCTTTTCTTTCATGTCTATATACTGATACCTGATACCGCGTTCCTTAAAGAAGCGTTCTGCTTTCTTAGTATCATTACACTTCTTTGTTCCAAATATCTGTATGTTCATCTACTTTATCTCCTGCTTATAGTCTCAGTTCAACCTGTATCTCAGCATCGGCTTTCTTGAGGTAATCCTGAAAGTCCTTGCCATCTCTTATTCTTCGTATGGAACGGCTTCATCATACCATTGTAGGCGGGAATAGTCTCTATGACTAATCCACAACACTCATGTCTGCTCCCTGGTTCCCACAATTCAGTGCGAGTAACACCAGACTCGGACTCAATCTGTTTTCCCATCGAGGCCGGAGCAACTATTATTGTATTATCATTCTTAATCTTCGCTATAGACTCAGGCTGAAAATGATCAAAATGCTCGTGCGTAATAAATATGATATCCGCATCATGCCTTGCATCTGTGATATTGAATGGATCAAAATACAAGATCTTCTCCCCGACGATTCTTATACTACTTTGCGCATTTACTGCTATATTAGATAAATCCATTATGCCTCCAACAGATACTTGACTATCTCTTTGGTATACTCCTTTGATGATATGTCATAAGAGCCTCTTAGTGACATGCCCTGAGAGCTATCATCACTATTGATGCCATGCTGTTTCTCAAGCGTTTTGGCCATCATCTTCATAAGTGACTTACTGAAAAATCCCATTTTCTCATAACAAAGACCGCCCTGCATATAGAAGTGCGGGATGGTGCCAAGTTCATTCTCAGACAGGTTGTTCTTCCATACTTCATCTATCACGTCCTTAGCCTCGTTAGGTGTTGCTCCTGTCGCAAAAATGATGAATTTTCCAGCTGTACTCTGAGCAAACATCTCCTTAGCCTTCTTTAATCCATTTATTAAGCCCGCGTACAATCCTGCTCCATATACAATCGCATCATATTCGGACATCTTGGACACTGGAGTCTTGTCTAGTTCCAAGACATCTGCCTTTACTTCTCTTCCTATAATCTCGGCATACTTTCGTGCAAATCCTGTTTTGCTTTTGTAGACTACTAGCACCTTCATAATTCTCCTCCTATATGCTTTTCATATATCATGCCACTTATTCTACGTTTTCACAATAGATTTGGATTGCATTATCAACAAATACCGCGCTTCCTCTGATGCCGGGTCTGAATCCTTCAGTCCTCCTCCTTAGCAATATGACAGTTGCTTGTAACCTTCGTTCTGCCTCTCAATCATTCTGAATAAATAATCAACTCTGCTGTTCTGTCTCTTCCTCTGTGCCTTGACCTCACGCCTTGCATACTTCTTGCTTGAGAATCTTGTCACTGTCTCGCCACGGCCAATTGCTGCCTTATACCTGTCATGCTCGTAGATGTAATCGAGATAGCCTTCTATTGTGTTGCAGAATGGCTTATCCTCCTGGCGATGATATGGCTCATACTGTGGATGTTCGAAATCCAGTTCCCTGGCAATTGTGTTCCTATGGTAGAGTGCAAATCTTTCTTCCTTACGGCTGTATACGATCTTCCAGCATCCAATTTCAGACTTAACATATAGAATTCCGTTGATGAAATTGAATCGCATCTTCCTAACGCGCTCATAGAAATCAAGTGTACGCTGCTCAACTCTGTAGTGATGGTTCATGCTATTACAATATCTGCAAACATGATATCCTTCTCTTCTTGCATCTATCCTGGGCATTGACATTCTATTCTGATACTGAATACGTCCAACATATCTACATCCAGGCTTGTGATAAATCATCGAATTAGTTCCAATACTTACGATTCTCTCATTGTTCATAACATCATCCTTTCCGCCACCCCATGGCCAACTGCTTTGTCGTATGTCCATATCTTAAATCCTGAGGTGTACGTTAAAGGCGACATCAAAAAGGCCGGTACCATCGTTTCGACAGTACCGGCCTTGCGTGCATTGCATGCGTCAATTATTATCTAATAAAATGTGTCCTGCTTGCAGTCTCTGATTCAGGAAGCTCAATACCGTTCTGCTTTCCAAGTTCAAAGCACTTTAACATCCATGCCATGTTCCTTGCAAGATTGCGCATTGTCTGCATTCCTTCAAGGTCCTGCGAAGCTTCGCCTGGTGTTCTTCCATGTGTTATATTCCAGTATGTAGATCCAGGAATCGGCATTTCAGTGATTCCAAAGTACTTATTCAGGCAATCAAATGTAGCTGAGTTGCCGCCTCTTCTTGCAACCGTAACTGCGGCACCTGGCTTGTGTCTGAATACATATCCGCTTGAATAGAATACTCTGTCTAAAAATGACAGGATTCTACCACTTGGATGAGCATAATAGACTGGTGTTCCGAAGATGAATCCATCAGCTTCCTTTGCTTTTGCAATGAAGGCATTTACATCATCATCTGTGAATACACAGCCATTCTCTGTACACTGCCCACATCCGATGCAGTCACGGACAGGATTGCCACCCATCTGAAAGATCTCATAATCAATGCCCTCAGCATTAAGCTGCTTACCAATTTCATTCAGTGCAGCATATGTATTGCCATTCGCCTTCGCACTACCATTTAACATTAATACTTTCATTTTGACATTCTCTCCTTCTCAAAGTATCTTATTCTGATTCGTTAAGTCCAATATGGCTTCTGATCCTTGTGTGTATAACCCTGAAGCTCTGGCTTTATCTTTTCAAGAATCTCCTCATATCTTCTGATTGCTTTTTCACTTAAATATGAATTGTTCTTATATTCTTCCAGGGTACTCTCCAGTTCTTTCAGATTGGCCTGCGCATTATCCTTGTAATTGTTGGACATATTCATCTTAAGACTGTTCAGTATATCGTCCAGATGCTTTTCATACTTGCTTTTAAACAGATTCATATGTGTACCTCAATTAATCTTAAAGATTCGCTTCACTTGCATGGTTTCTTTCTTTTTCTATGTACATGTTATGATCCATCTCTTTCATAAAGGCTTCAATATCATCTGACTCGCTACTCAGGTAACTCACTCCTAATGAGAACTCCAGTTTATACGGCTTCCCAGCTGACTCATTGATTCTATCCGCATTTGACTTCATTTTTCGAATTAATTCATCAACTTCTTCTCTACTATCCGTCTGCACAAGTACGATGAATTCATCACCTGCAAATCTAAGTGCTATACAATTATCCGAGATGGAATTAGCCAGAATCTTTCCAACACTTCGGATAGCATCATCTCCCATATCGTGACCATACGTATCATTTATATACTTGAAATGATCCATATCAAGCATTATTCCATACAACGCGGTCTTCGACTTGTTCTTGACAGTACTAAGTACATATTCCATATACTTTCTGTTATAAAGCCCCGTCAGCGAATCCACAAATGACTCCTCATTCTGAAGCTGAACATATACAAATAGCATAGCCACTGCAACTGCCATCCAGCCTATTGCCAATCCATAGAAAAGTCCCTGCAATATTGTTCCAACCATACATGGTACGACGAAGTATCCGATTGGGAAAAACTTAACACGAATTCCTTTTGCCCATGACCTGATTATCGAACAAATACTGTAAATAAAGTAGAAAAACAGAACAATATACGCATATGCTGAAAAACGTCCTCGTGAATATACATTATCTTCTGAAACATAGAATATAATATTAGTTCCAAACAGATTGATGAATAAAAGTATCACATCAATAATCAGTGGAATAAGCAGAAACAGCCTCTTTTTTAATCTGGAAAAACTATGATATATACGAAACTCTACATAGAAACACCACAGGCATCCCACAAGACATGTACCTACAAAAAGCATTGTATTGAGTAAGTACGACGAAATTCTTGCTCCTGGAAGCTGCACTCCGTCCGTGAAAAATGTGGCAATCTCAACCACGCAGCCAAGAATCGTCGTCCACACCATGGCATCAAAAATCCATTCGCCAATGCGCCTGTCTTCCTTGTTCACTTTCCTTGTATTAACCAGGAAGAACATCAATAGTACACCTGTTAAATTGGCCACACATATCTCGGCATAATTAATCATAGCCTTCTCTCCTGCTGATAGTTATATTGATTGATAATTTGATTCCTCATGCAATAAATCATTGCACACTAGTGGTCTTTTAGTCAACGTTATGTCTCTTTTCGATTCTTCCTATTCTTAACTTACTATGAATTTGCCATCTCTTCCCTAATCTTATCAATCAAAGTAATATCTGCCGGAAGCCAGTTTACAGAATCCAACTCATCTTTCGTAAGCCACCTTGCAGCCTCTGCCTCTAACAGTTTAAGTTCACCTGATACTACTTCGCACCAGAAACAATCCATCGATAGATGAAAAGTGGGATAGTCGTACTCGATTGTATCAATCAAATCACCTACGCGAACGATTGTTTCGAGTTCCTCTTTTATTTCTCGTACGACCGCATCCTCAGGAGCCTCATTCTCTTCAATCTTTCCACCTGGGAACTCCCAACCGCCTTTGAATTCACCATATCCTCTAGCAGTAGCAAATATCTTATTCTTTTTTTCTATCGAATCACATATTACAGCCGCAACAACTCTTATTGTTTTCATACATCCTCCATCTATGCGCTCACGATGTACTCATAGATATCTTCTCTTACAGGAACATCTAGAATCCACTCGATTTCGACAGCAGTCTTATCTGTATTTGCCATTGTAAATTCTTTGGCCTTCCCACTTGCTGTCATATGGCCAAGATAATAGAATTCTTTCGAGATCTTATCATCCTTATTCTTTCGTACAAACAGCTCTACTTGGATTCCTCTCTCTTTCGCCTTTAAGAAATTCTGCACATCCTCAGATTGCAAACTTCTTCCCGATTTAGAGATAGCAATCAGTCTATTCCTGAAGCCTTCTACAAAATGATCTTCATATTTTGTAGTATCACTAATATCTTCCGCCTTATCATAATTAATAAATACAGGGAATGTCTTAGTCTTCTTATCAAACTTATATCCACCTATATTCAAAGGAACCTCATTCTGTTCCCAATTAAGAAGACGACAGACATCCTCATATGTATATTTCTGATATAAAACCAGATCTGATTTATCATAGCAGTTACTATAATCACGTTTGTATCTACTAATACCAAATTCAAGCAATTCCTCAATTATGTTGCGAAAATCATCATTACCCAGCATCTTTATAAAAGAAGACGTAGGTCTATAATCTGTTGAGTCCTTTTCGATAAAAATGCATTGTGAATAAGTTTTCTTTCCAGAACCTGCCGGAAATTCATTAGTCATAATATTAACGATATTTTCCATCTGGTCTGAAGAGATTTCTTTATCATATGCTTTCATATCATTGCTGAGACCTGCAAATAATCCCAATTTTGAAATACCATTTGCATATTCAAGTATGCGCCTTAGTAACTGCAGTTCCTGGATACGTTTGCCACTAGCCAATTTCTTTGATATGAACTCGACAATCTTCTCTTCATCTTCTGATAGACGAATTTTATATTCTTTTTCATATTTCACTAAGAATTTGTAATATGACCCCAATGAGCCGTTATCAAATATTCTGATAACGTCCATTTCACCATAATCGTCAAAATCCCTTAAAGCCGGTATTCTACCAAGCTTATTCTTAAGATTTGTGTAGTTTTCACGAATAAGCTTAATGTCACTGAAGTTTGCATTGTCAACCGATGCAAAAATGCGCTTTCGGCTTATCTCATCAAAATGAACAGTAGATGCCCCAGGGATAACTCTTCCACCCTCCATAACATATCTTCTGATATTATCCTTGTTGTATGTTCTATCTCCGGATAGGGCAATAGGAATCATAAAGTTATTAGTGTAATTTCCAATGAAATCTAAAATTACAACATACTCTTTCCCATTTGCTTTTCTGAGTCCACGTCCTAACTGCTGTATAAATACAATAGGAGACTGTGTTGGTCTAAGCATTACAACCTGATTTACTTCAACTATATCAACTCCTTCATTAAGAATCTCAACAGAAAAAATGTAATCTAATGGCTGTCTATCAACGCTAGCATCTTCTTCATTCATTGCCAGACGCTCAAATGCGTCCTGTCTTTCATTCTCTGATGCGCTACCATTAAGCGCGATTGTTCTATATAGTTTCCCCGTAGCAGGATTCATTATCTGATTAAACTTAGCAGATAACTCCTCTGTTTCCTTTATGCTACTACAGAAAACCAATCCCTTGACCTTGTCTCCGCTATATCCATAATAATCCGCCTGAGTAATGATATGCTTCACACGCTCATCACTCGTAAGCATGGAAAAATCTCGGTTCGCTTCATCATCATCTCCGATAATAGCCAAATCTGTAATGCCAAAGTAGTGGAATGGACAAAGCAGGTTTTCCTCCATTGCCTGTTGTAAACGAATCTCATATGCTATCTGATAATTGAAGAGTTCATAAACATTTCGTCCTTCGACATTATCATCTCTTTTATCTGGAGTAGCTGTCATTCCAAGCCATAACTTAGGCGTGAAATGCTTCATTATTTTCTGATACGTATCAGCCGGAACATGGTGTGCTTCATCCAAAACAATACAATCGAAAGTATCCTTTGCGTATTGAAGCAAATGCTCATCACGATTCAATGTTTGAACTGTAGCAAATACATAATCAGCATCATAATCACGATATCCAGCACCCACTAAACCCATCGAAATTGTTTTTGCAAATACTTTTTCATATGATTTCTTTGTTTGTCTTGCAAGCTGGCCTCTATGAACTAAGAACAACACTCTCTTAAATCCTAGTTCGCGCATGGCAAACGCAGAAGCATAAGTTTTACCTGTTCCCGTTGCAGATATTAGTAATGCTCTTTCTTCACCCGCAGCAATTATCTTCTTCAGCTTAGTTATAAATCCAACCTGCATACTATTTGGCTGCAATTTATATTTTTCAAGTGAAGTGATTTCTTCCTGCTTTGCTATGTCACGCTGATGCTTTATAATTACGTATTGTTCGCTATAATTCTCATAGAACTCATCAAACGATAGGGAATATTTCGAATTCCAAAGTTCTCTGAACTCAGCTACAATTTCTTTTGCCATCATTCCTTGATCAGTAGAGATTAGCTTTGTATTCCACTCACGATTACTTGTAAGCGCAGCACTTGTAATATTTGAACTGCCTATAATGATGCGATAAAGTTCATCTTTTCTAAAAATATACCCCTTTGTGTGAAATCCCTCATCTGCAGCTTCTACATCATACATTTTTAGAGTGATATTTGTCAGTTCATTTAACTTGGCCAAAGCTCTTGGCTCGCTGAAATTCAAATAATTTGTTGTAAGAATCTCTCCCGGGATATTTTTCTTTTCTAGTTCCTTTAAGGTCTGGAGAAGAGGCGTAATCCCACTCATTGTAATAAATGCCACGCTAATCTGAAATTGGTCGCACCTTAACAACTCGTCCTCGATAGAAGACAATACTTTCTTTCCCTCTTTGTAATTGTTTGAAACAAACTGCGGTCTATATGCAAGCGAAGATGCCACAGATTCGTCAATATATGCTGTTTCAAAACCAGATCTTAATTCGTTAAAACTCTCCATAGTTTACTCCACGCACTTCTGCTTAATTAGATTTACAACTGCTTCCAAGGTATCCTTCGGTCCAAGATTCAGTTCTTTGGAATATGGTAACTGTATATACTCTCTATTTCCTTCAATTTTTATAATTTGTCATACTTTACCGAACTTCCCTTGGCTTTTTCCACTGGATATTTGGCTTCGTTCTGATCCATTTTCATATTTATTATTTCATCAACATCCAGCCCTAACTTATCTAATAAGTTCTGACTGTATACCATTACATCTGCAAGCTCTTCTTTAATCTGTTGCAGATTATATCCATCATCTGACCACTGAAAACATTCCAACAATTCAGCCGATTCAATCACTATTGATTTTGCAAGATTCGCTGGTGAGTGAAACTGATCCCAATCACGGTCCTCTGAAAACCTTCTTATTCTATCTATTGTTTCTTGTTTCATATATATAACATCCCTTCTATTCCAAGCGGTTTCGTAAATACTCTGCAAGATTATTATCTGTGCAATATATATAACAACCTTTCATTCCCCTTGTCATGAGAGTCCTATACGTATTCTTTATTATCTCATCAGCTTCTCTCAATGCATATTCCGGATCTTCCTTGTATAATTTTTTGATTCCCTTTAAAGACTGATCAGTTTTAGCGCGCTTAGTATAGTCAGTAACAATATGACCATCCTCATATCGCATATCATCACCAATTATTACACCCGCATAATCAAATTCTAGACCTTGTGAAGTGTGAATACATCCGATTTCATTGACCGACTCTTCATCGATAGCAAATGTTGAAGTATTACCAAGATTCCAACTCATCTCAAAATCATCGATCACGATATCATGTACAGATGTACTGTTTTTTCCTTCACTAATCCATTCCCAACAATAACCTGCCAATATTCTTGAGCGATTATGAACCTTATTAGATTCGATAATTAAATTACGAACCTCATTAGGTGAATCAACGATACGTATATCATAATCAATATCTTTCATATCTGTATTTGCAGTTTCTCTAATTTCTAAAACGTCATCAAGCCATGCCAGATATCCATTTGAACCATTACACCTGAATTGCGACAGAAGTTCATATTCAAGAACTTCCGAATTAAGATTACTCGCCCATTTTTTTATTTCAGCAATTGTTCCTATATCCTTTAATGTAACTCTTTGGCTCTCATCAATAAAGAAAACACTACACAAACCTGCATTAATTATCTCCTTCACTTGATTCTCACCCAAATTATGAAACATTCCTGATTTTTCATTTAGTCGATGAGCTTCATCGCATATTATTACATCTACAATATTTGCTTCTTCATCTACATATGAACCTGAGCCTTTGAACATATTATTAATACTACTCTTTTTATGTCCCGTTAACTTTTTAAGATACACGCTTCTTGGAGCACTATTCTTTGATGTATATTGCGCAAATAGTCCTTCATTAGTTAACTTAGCTAGCAAATTAATAGCGACAACTGTCTTACCCGTTCCAGGGCCACCCTTGACGATAATAGTACGCTTTTTCTGATCAGTCATACACATCAAAGATGTCTTCAGTATTTCTTCATACACAACTTTTTGCTCGTCGAGCATAATAAATTCCTGATTACCTTCTATCATGCTTTTAATAGCATTCTGCAGACTCTTAGATGGCTTAATCTTTCCGTTGTCTATATCATATAAGAGTTTCTTTTTATCACCAGTTTTGACGGAATTCTTGATAAAATCACGTAATTTGGATACTTCGCCACGGGCAAATATTGGAGCATCTTCTACATAATCCTTATACTGATTCTGCTCAAGCTTTTCAGGTGTGCCTTTCCTATAATTATGCATGTATACACACGGATGTAACACAATGTTACCCAGTTGAACATTCTGATTATAATCATATATCATGGCAGCATATGACCATGCTTGATACGATGGATGAACAACTTTACGCATTGCTCCACCAGTAAATGTTTCTACCAAAGCATCCTGTCCATCAACTGTATTTACCTTATCCCATTGCTTTAGTTCAATGATTATCACATTAGGTGCACTATCTTCATCATATCCAGAAATGATGAAATCAACCCTTTTTGCCGTCTGTGGAACATTATATTCGATTGCCACTCCAGCGTCAGATGGAATTGATGTATCATTAAGAACCTTATACATATATTCTAATGAATTCTCCCAAGAACGAAACTCATTTTGTGTTGTCCTTCTATGCATTTTGTTATATATGTTTTCCCCTATCTCAGTAGCTATTGAATCCTGTTCTACCGCTGTGAGAAATTCACTTTTTAATCCTGAATATACTATCATTTATTTATCCTTCTTATGATGTATGTCTATTACTCAAACAAGCTCATCCATTAAGCTTCGACATGTTACGCTTTTTAACTTCTGCAGCCTTTAAGATATCTGCAAGATTATCACTATTAAGTGCACACGGATAATCCTCTTGAAATGTGAGCAACACATCTCTATTCTCCTGTTCGAGTTCACGACACTGCTTGTAGAAGTCATGCAAGTCTTCTTTTTTATATACTGCCTCTAAAAAAGTTCTGGAAGTCTCAGGTATCTTTTCATATGAATCATACAAATCGACAACTGCCTTCTGTATTTTTTCAAAACTCAGCGATTCGCCTCTCTCCTCTTGCTCAATCAATACACCTATTATGTCAGATAAATCATTCTTGTATTGACGACCTGCCATAAGTTTCATAGCTACAAGATACTCAGCTGATACCGTTCTTATCTGCACTACATTTGAAAATGTCTTATAATACTTTGAATGTTCCACCAATCTAGGTGTATACGAGTTCGTATACACAAAGTCTGTGTTTAACCATCCAACTGGAAGTCCTAGCCTGTCTCCAACTATGTTAATAGCTTCCTTCATTGCCCCTGATGACTTAATGATTGCATCCATATCATAAGTCATTTCTCTGAAACCATAATTGATAAGAATGGAGGCGCCTCCAATAAGTATAATCTCCGCAGACATTTGGGTACCATTCTTTTTTCGAAATTCCTTTGCCAACTCCTTTAGATAACTATCCAGGTTTTCTTTTGTAAAAGGGCTATTAGCAGACATTTCGAACCTCACTCTCCACAATATTAAATCGCATAAATTCAGGTATAGCGTTTGCCAATGCCTTTTCCTTTATGCTTTCGTCTCCTGTCGCTGCATATGATACTACAACGCCTGCAGGGAAATGCGGCTTCTCAAGTTTTTGAGAACGAATATCGTTATAATTTGTGCAAATAGGAAGACCATTCATTCTTGAAAGATAATCAATCATTGCTAACAGATATAAAGCTTCTCTATACCAGCTACGCTCGTATAGTTTACGTATCTCGTCTGCCTTGAGTGTTTCAATAATGAAGTCAATGTCTCCCATATCTTTTACATGATGGCACGTATTACTCTTAAATGTTTCAAAAGAGCATCTATAGTCTACCTTTTCCAGCATGTTATTTTCTAACATAGAATCAACCGTCACACCAAGAACCTTCGCAATCCTATATAAAGTTCCAGCTGCACATTTATCAAGATCTGCTTTTCCACTACAGATATCTGTAATAGTGGTCATCGCCACACCGCTTTCTTTACTTAATCGATATCTTGACATGTTTTCCTTTTCAAGTAAGTCATTTACAATCATCGGCATTTCCTCCATTTTTAATATATCGGTTGACCGAATTAATGTCAATATTATATTGTTCCTACCCGAGATAGATTAGGGCATACATTCCCATTGCACTTTTAGTCCCACCTAATAAATATTTCACTTTCATTTGGTTTTCTACATATTGGACACGGTAATTTACCCACATCCTCTTTTTTTACAATATGCATTATCTTCTACATCTGTGTATATTCTGCAACACGATGATCACTCACTAATTATTTCACTCAAAACTTCCGGAATAACATCTCCAATACATACTTTATAGAAACCACATATAAGCCTTCGTACTTTTCTTCCCCCAATAAGTAACTAAAACTCTGTTATAATCTGCATTCGACTCTACACTCTGTCTGCGGAATATTATGCTTAATCACATATTCAATTCCGTCCCTATATGCATATAACAGACTGTCATCCCAATCCACAGTATATAATCCAACACTAGTAAAATTATGTACTTCTGCAATACAGGTTCCTCTATTAGTTACCAAAACATCCAAGGAGAACGACCTTGGTGAATCTGGCTGCTTCTTATATATATCTACAGCCTCTTTTATTAATTCACTGTCTGGAAATATCAACGGATCACCCTTATAGCATGTGACCTGATTAATATCACCTTGTAAAACATACACACGATACTCTGCAAGAATATATACTACTTCTGATACTTGGTATAAATGATCTGCCTCCAAACGCACAGACATATCATATTTGTTTTCCGCCGGTTCAAACATTTCATCATTTATATAATTCTCAACCATTCCACAAACAGCAAATCTCTTCTGCCTCGTTGCATCCTTCACAAAATAATAGCCACTTCTAGGTATCTCATCTCTTTTCACAATACTATAGTTTCGTTTTAGATACTTTTCAGACCTAAGTATTGGTGGAACTTCAATTGCATTCTCATACTCAATGCCATGAAAAATCTTTAGCCACTTCTCTATAAATGCAATCTCTCCTATCGGTATTCCCGTTGCCACTCTTTCATCAAATTCCGAGGCATCTTTAAGTCTTCTTGTCGATTCAAACAAATCATCCTCTTCTTGATAGAAATCCGAAAGTTGCATTGTGATATATTCATGACTGTATCTGTATGTATGCAATAACTCCATAATCATAGAGTATTCAACATTATTAAAGTTTCCCTTTTTTTCCTTTTGCACTATAAAAAACATATTCACACCTTATTAGATATCTTATTTTGCAACACCTGGGGCGTTCGCATCTACTGTACCTTCTAGTCCTTCAATTCTATATCATAAGCTGTCCAATAAAACACCAGCAAAAGCAAAAGTCCTATGCTATAAATGTATTTTTAAATGCTTGTTTTTGCTTGCAACTACGATTGCAAACTAGCAACTACGATTGCAAGAAAGGAGTCCCTTATGAGTAAAGATTTGAAAGGGAATGGACACCACTTAACCTTGTCGGATCGTATTTATATAGAACAGGAACTTTTGCAGAATAGTTCTTTCAGAAGTATTGCCGCAACATTGCACAAAGATCCTTCTACTATCTCTAAAGAGGTTAAACTTCACCGACATGTTCCACTAATGCATGAAATCAAATATCCTCACTGTTCATCATGCAACAAGTATCAATCCTGTATGGTTTCTGTTGATATAATCGCCACCTTCGTATTATATAGTTATAGCCATTCTTTACCTTTTCTACAGGTTAGGCTATGCTTTTTAAGATACTGTGGATTGGTTATCGCCTCCTCCCACTAGATGGGTTTAGTTAGGCTCCAACCACAGTCTCTTTGTTTATTTGTTAATCAGTTAGTTATCGCATGACGATTTATCAAGAACGAGGTTACAATCGCAAGGAGCCCTGTGGATCTTAAAACAGTATTAATAATCTTAAGGAGGTCCTATATGATTTTTGTAGGAATTGATCTCGCTAAAGATAAGCACGATTGCTTTATCACCAACACTGATGCAGAAGTTCTTTTTAAATCCTTTTCCATCATCAACAACCTTGATGGCTTGTCTTACTTTCTTATTATGTAATTCATATATATCTCCGATTCATTATTATCTATAAATCAGTTGCATTCGTATCACTCTATTGAAAAAT
>JAZUGT010000036.1:0-14012 GCA_045641365.1 Lachnospiraceae bacterium | reverse complement strand
TTTCGATTAGCTCCGCAAGAATGTACTGGTCTAAGGTTGGTACAGGACATGAGTAGAAGCCAATTTTATCGGCAAACCGTTCCTCAAGTCTGTCAGGAATTACCATATATGCAATCCTGATTGATGGACCGATTGTACAGGTGAAAGTATTAACATATATAACATTGCCTTCGGTGTCGATAGAGAAAAGAGTCTCCTCCGGCTTTCTTGAAGGTGTGAATTCCGACTCGAAATCGTCCTCAATGATTATAGCACTTTTTTCAACACTCCAACGCAAATATTCTCTTTTTTTAGCAGCAGAGGCTGTCACCCCACTTGGGAAGCTTCGGTATGGAGTGATATGCAGTACTCTGGCAGCAGTATTCCAGAGAGCAGATCTCTCGATTCCATCATTGCCAAGTGGAAGCATATCTATACTTACGCCACCAGCTTCATATACCTGAGCAATCTTATAGTAGGAAGGACTCTCAATTCCATAGATCCGGTCGCGTCCCAATGTCTGAACGATAAGTCCATACAGGTACTCGGCACCGGAACCGATAATTATTCTTTCATAGTTGACGGTCATACTCCTGTATCTACCAAGATAGTCAGCAATTGCCTTCCTGAGAATATTGTGACCATAGCCCGGTGACCTTAACATTATATCCTCGGAGTATTCTGACAGGACTCGTCTTATAGTCTTAGCATATATGGAAAAAGAAAACGGTGCTTCAGACGCAGACTCTCCCGATACTACTTCATAATCAGGGCGAACAGCCTTAGGCGGTGGGGTGATATCTGAGGCAGAGTGGAACAGCTCCTGGGAATCATAAGATACAAAGTATCCACTTTTGTTCTTAGGGATAATGTATCCTTCTTCAAAGAGGAGTTCGTATGCATGTTCAACGGTTATAACACTTACTCCTTCTCTCTCAGCCATCACTCGCTTGGATGGAAGCTTCTCGCCACTTTTGTATATACCTGCGACAATACTGTTCTTAACATCTTCATATAATGAAAGGTATTTCTTTTTATCTCGAATGCCCATCTGGTTATATATTTTTCTCCGATTTTGGTAATTTTAGTGTATCCAGTTAGATGATATATTAATATAGGTTATTTTTCAATTAAAAATATGAAGGGAATGATTGATATGAAGAACAAGGGAATATATAAGGTAGCATATGCAGGACTTATGGCAGCGCTTTGTTATGTAGGATATGCAATTTTTCCAGCTATTTCAGCGTCCGGCACAAAGGTTCATATAGGTAATGCCTTTGTGGTATTAGGCTCGCTGCTTTTGGGCGGAGTATACGGAGGTCTTGCAGGATCTGTCGGACTGTCACTTGCTGACATTCTTGGAGGATATGGAGCAAGCGCACCTCGTACATTTATTACAAAGTTAGTTATCGGACTGATTGTTGGTCTTGTAGCGCATAAGCTTGGTCATATCAATGAGGATAAGACGAAAGCTCAGGTTGCAAAGTGGGCAACTCTTGCATCAATTGCAGGTCTTGGGTTCAACTGTATCTTTGAGCCAGCACTTAAGTATGTATGGTTTACATTACTCACTCCTAATCCTGAGAAGGCTCAGTCAGCAATTAGTGCTTTATTAGCAATTACTACGTATGCAACACTAATTAATGCTATAATAAACTCAGTTATTGCAATTGTGATCTATCTTGCTCTCAGAGGACCATTGAGAAAGGCGCAGATAATCTAATCACTTTTGCAGTGGGAGGTTATTGTGAAGAAGGCACTTATAGCAATGAGTGGCGGTGTTGATTCATCCGTTGCAGCATATTTGATGAAAAGTAAGGGATATCAGTGTATTGGCGCAACTATGCATCTGTACGACAATGAGACAGCCTGTGTTAAGGACGAGAAGACATGCTGTTCTCTCTCAGACGTCGATGATGCAAGAGCTGTTGCTAACTCACTTGATATGCCTTTTTATGTGTTCAATTTTAAGGATAGCTTCAGGGAACAGGTGATTGATCATTTTGTATGCGAATATGAAGCTGGTCATACACCTAATCCATGTATCGACTGTAATAAGCATCTTAAGTTTGGTCTATTTTATGATAGAGCAATGGAGCTTGGTTGTGATAAAATTGTTACAGGTCATTATGCACGAATCGAATATGACAGTACTCGTGAGAGGTACGTCCTTAGAAAGGGACTCGATCCTACGAAGGATCAGAGCTATGTTCTATATTCGATGACGCAGGACCAGCTTGCGCATGTGGAATTTCCACTTGGTGCCTTAAGTAAGGATGAAGCCAGACAGATTGCTGAGAGTCAGGGATTTGTGAATGCTAAGAAGCATGACAGTCAGGATATATGCTTTGTTCCGGATGGTGACTATGTTAAGGTTCTGAAGAATTATTCATGTAAGGAATATCCGCCAGGAGAATTCATTGGTCCTGATGGAGAAGTCTTAGGAGAGCATAAGGGTATAATCAATTACACCCTCGGACAGCGAAGAGGGCTTGGATTGTCTCTTAAGGAATCATTATATGTTCATCACTTTGATATGGAGAATAACAGAGTACATCTGTCCAGGAATGATGCCCTCTTTGGAACAGAATTAGAGGCATTTGACATCAACTGGATTGCATATGATAAGGACAGACTTCCTGGGGAGATCAAGTGTAAGGCCAAGACAAGGTATTCTCAGAAGGAGACATCTGCAACGGTATATCCAGTGGGAGATGATAGAATCAGAGTTGTCTTCGATGAGCCTGTAAGGGCGATTACTCAGGGACAGGCGATTGTCATGTATGAAGATGATGTAGTAATTGGTGGCGGTACAATAGGATAGAAGAAAGGCGTAGTGTTATGAGTAAAGTATTACTTTTTCTTGCAGACGGATTTGAAGAAGTTGAGGCTCTTACAGCAGTTGATCTGCTTAGAAGAGCAGGAATAGAGCTGGATACAGTGTCCATTACGGATGAGAAATGTGTATATGGTTCACATAACATACCGGTTGTGGCAGACCTGACATTTGCTGAGGCAGACTTTGATGGTTCAGATATGCTTATACTTCCAGGTGGTCAGCCAGGAACAACCAACCTTGGTAAGTGCGATGAACTGCTTGTACAGATCAAGAATTATGTCAACCAGAATAAGTATCTCGGTGCAATATGTGCTGCACCAACCGTATTTGGAAAAATGGGAATTCTTAGTGGAAAGAAGGCCTGCTGTTATCCAAGTCTTGAGGGTGCACTTCAGGGCGCAGATGTGTCTTATGACAGTGTAAGCGTAGATGGTAAGTTTATTACAAGCAGGGGTGTTGGAACAGCAATAGACTTTGCACTTGCGATTATTGAAGAGCTTCTTAGCAAGGAAGAAGCGGACAGAATTGCAACATCAATAGTATACAGGTAGGATAGGGTACATGAGCGAGAAGAAGGCAAGACTGTCGCTAATTACATCTATGACGGTCTTTGGTACACTGGGATTATTCATCAGATACATTCCATTGTCATCAGGAGAGATAGCATTATACAGGGCAATCCTGGCAGCTATTCTTATTGGTGTCTATATGCTTATAACAGGCATGAAGATACCATTTAGAAGTATAGTTAAGGAGATACCTCTTTTACTTGCATCAGGTATAGCAATGGGCTTTAACTGGATATTGCTTTTCGAGGCATATAAGTATACAACAGTATCCATTGCTACGATGAGTTATTACTTCGCTCCAGTTATTGTGACAATAGTATGTCCGTTCCTATTTCATGAGAAGATTACTAAGAAGCAGATCTTGTGCTCTGTTATGTCAACCATAGGGCTTTTCCTTATTACAGGAATAGATGCAAGTGGTGGAAGTAATCATATGGTCGGAATAATGTTCGGCTTAGGGGCAGCAGTATTATATGCCACAGTTATTCTTCTTAATAAGTTCATTAAGAATGTAGGTGGAATACATCGTACATTTCTACAGTTCATAGCTGCAATAATTGTGCTTATACCATATATACTGCTTACAAGCGGAGTTAACATAACAACACTTGCAACAGGTGGACTGGTTGCCTTACTTATTGTCGGACTTGTTCATACAGGAGTAACATACTGTCTCTACTTCTCATCTCTTAAGGAGTTGCCAGGACAGAAGGCGGCAATACTTAGCTATATTGATCCGCTGGTAGCAGTCTTAGTGTCAGTATTCCTGCTACATGAGCCGATGAATATGATGCAGATAATTGGAAGTGCAATGATTCTTGGATTTGCAATATATAATGAGATGGAATAATTATGATAACACTTAATGATTACTTATTTTCAGGGGATACGGTTCTTAAGATTCTTCATAACTACTCTAATGATCTTAAGAGGGTGTCGCATGAGACGAAAAACAGTATAGACTTAGTTCACTGCAATTTTCTGCTTCAGCAGATAGAGATTCTGGAACATAACGATTTCCTTACATCGCAGTCGCAGCGAATCAGAGAATTGTATAAGGTTATGGCAAAGGAGTATCCATTTCTTGCCTTTACGTTCAAGGGAAGAATTAAGTCTGTAATAAGAGCAGAAGAGAAGTTCAATGGATATATTGTTGAATATATCTATGATTACTACAAGGAGCATGGAGAGTTTCCGGCAGTTGAAGAACTCAAGGAGAAGCTTAACTGCTTCAGGGACCTTATTGCATACAGAATAGTAATCTCTATGCCTCAATGTCACATAGCAGAGGGAGAGAGCCGAGAGGAGATAGAGCTAAGATATCTCTACGAGATAGCCAATAAGATACCAGGCTTCTTAGAGGAGAGGGGCTTCAGCGTTCAGGTATCTGAAAGAGACGGAGCCAAGAAGTCAGACAGACTTGATGAGAACCTCAGAGCATATTATAGGGATTATATCGAGAACCCTAGCCCTATTGGATATAAGTCATTACATATTACGCTCTATGATAATCTTGCCAGAAGCTTTATTGAAGTTCAGCTTAGAACCAAGGAGATGGACGATTATGCTGAGATCGGCGCAGCCAACCATCAGGGTTATGAGAAGAGACAGGAAGCAGAGAGAACTAGAAGAGCAGAGATTCCAATGGGCGAATGCCCTGTATTCGACGAAGCCTTTGAGAGGGAAGTCAAGCTCCATGAGTTAGATCTCTCAACAGTCGATGTCAACATGTTCGGAGCTATCAATAATAGCATTGTCAACGATGGATGCGGCCTCTTTAGAGGAAGACAGATTACTCCATACGAGCATCTTTCAAGATTCCAGAACGATTTGATTGATTAGTACAGTACCTCCTATGCAGTGCATAGGGGGTTTTTATATCTACTTACCGGCAAGAGACTTCAATATCTGATAGATATGAGGATATAGTTCGGGGTTGATCTCACCTATATAATCTAATAATTCAGTAATCATCTTGGGATTATCAAATTCCAAAGTAAAAAACTCTTTCGGTGTCACATCCAGATATTCACAAATATAGAAAAAAGAACTCATAGAAGGAAGGGCCTTACCAGATTCGATGTTGTGTATGTATCCTGCATTTTGTCCTATGGCTAAGCTCATCTCTCTGGCTGATACTTTCTTGTTATATCTCAATTCACTAAGTCTCTGTATAAAATCCTGTTCAAAAGAATTCATTTCTTTTTTCATAAAAACTAGTTACCTCCGTATTAATACGTCCGTAACCATATTTTATCCGACAGAGCGCCACAAAGTGTCGGAATATAGGCGATATATTCATTGATGTGTGGGATTATAAATGGTAAAATGGTACTAATTATAGTGTACAAGGTGATACACAAAATTTAGAAGATGCTTTGTTGATTACAATGAGGACAATTGTTGATAAAGACGGAGGTAAGGGAATGAGAAAACTATCTAGAGCATTAGCTATGCTTCTGGCTGTTGTAACTACGTTTACATCTATGCCTGTTGATACTATAGCTAAGGAAAGGATTATTGCTGATAGTATAGTATACGAGTCAGAGAGTACTCAGACAGAGACAGAGACTGAATCTGAAAGTGACTTATATGTTATGACTTCAGTTGATGAAGATGAAGAGTATGGCAATGTACCCTATCTTGAGACAGAGGAGACAACTGAGAACAGTTCGTCTGAAGAGATAACAACTACTGAGGAAGAAACAACAGAAGAACTGTCTTTTGAGTTGGAAATACCAGAGGAATCAGAGGAAGAGTTCTTAGAATTTACGAGTGATGAGTATGAGGAACTCGTTGTGCCTACTCAGACTTTTGAAGATGAGTTTTATGAGTTTGGCGAGGACATTATAGACGAAGAAGATTTGGAATTTGAAGAGTTTCTGGAGTCTATAGGAATGGAGGCTGTTCAGGCTGTAAAGACAGCTTCTTCAAGTGATATGTTAGCAAAACCCAACAGTAAGGATTCTGTAAATCATGACTCTGAGGAAAGAGTCATAAACAATTTGCAGGCTAACACATGGAAGGATGCACCTAGTAAGAGTGTTTTAGTGGCAAAAGGAAGTAGAAATAACGATTATTTTTATGGATATCAGTATAGTGTCACTAAGAAAAACAACGAAGGAAAATCATATACAGTAGGAAATTGTACAGGTGTTAGCATGTTAGATTTGCTTCATCGTAGGCGATTTCTAGAGTTCCATAATGATTCTTGGAAAGATTATGACATAGGAACAAATACCTTTTCACTTCCTGGCAGCACATCCCAGAATACTAGTCCTTTTTCAACGGCGGAAAAAAGGTACACAGTTTCATATTTGTCTTATGGAAGCATGGGATATGGAAAATCAAAAGAAGAGGTAATAAAGTGCTTTAGAGATGTTTTAGATGCACATCCAGAAGGAGTGCTACTATACTTAGTAGGTTCTTATAATAAAGCCAAAGAGAAGTATGAAGGTAGCCATGCAGTTTTGCTGACATATTATAAAATTGAGGGAGGTCAAACAGTTTTTTATTGTACAGATCCTGTTAACGTTAGGGATGATAACTTTGCAAGAGAAGGAAGTTTTAAACTTCAGGATTCATGGTTAGTAAGTCAGAGTAAGTATTATGGAGGAGGAACTGCAAGTTACGACAATTGCCTAAATGCAATTGGAGCAGGACGCGGTAAATACGAAAAGGGCTGTAACGCAAGATTAGCGGTAATTTCAGAATCAAAATATCCTGCAAGTAATTCATGTACTTCACATAGATTTGCTTCCAACCATTGCTGTTCCATTTGCGGTGAAATTAATCAGACAGAGATTACAAGCTTTACAGGAAAAGGGTATTACAAGGTAAAATCCAATGTATATTCAAAAAAGTATCCATATACAGATGAGAAGAATAGTGGATATAAGTTAACTATAGGCCAGTCTGTGCAGGTAGTAGGGGCTTATAAAAATAGTTATGGAAATATATGGTACAAAGTTAAGGAACCAGCAGACTATCCATATATATATAGCGAACATCTTGAAAAAAACACCGATATAAAGGGCACATTAACTAAAGTGGGCTTTAGTATTCCGGATAGTACTTATATACCGGGAAAACCGTTTGGTATTTCCGGACAGATAGAGGCATCTAATGCCAAAATGAAGAAATTGACCTGCTATTTCAGGAATGAAGATACAAAAAGTCAGTATCAGATTACGAAGGATAAAACGATTAAGTCAGCAGATCAGTACAGTTTAAATATCAAAACATATTGTGATAGTGTTCTGTTATTCGGAAAGCTCTCTTCGGGAAAATATCGATATATTATTTCCGTTACATATGAAGATTTAGCGGATGGCAATAAACAGAAGACTCAGAATCTTGAGAGCGGATTGTTTGAAATAAAGTCGAAATCCTCGGCAACTCCTGCTATATCTGTAAAAGCCCCAGCCATTTCAGTATCTGAGGTAGAAGGGGGAAAGTCGGTAAAAATAGAGCAGATTACATCTGGCGCAACATTGTATTACACTGTTAATGGGAAGTCAAAATCTTCTGATAAAGAGAGTGAAAGTTTTACTATAAAAGAAAAAACGACGATAGTTGCATACTCGAAAAAAAGTGGAAAGGAATCTGAAAAAAAGAATCAGACTATCGACGTAACCAAGGTGTCCACACCAAAAATCAGTGCCTCAATCAGTAAAGGAGTATATCGTGCGACAATAACGGATAGTACGAGTGGATGTAGGATATACTATAGCATTGATGGTGGTGCATATAAAGAATACAAGACGCCAATCACTATAACAAAAACAACAAAAATTGCAGCAAAAGCGACTAAAAAAGGATGCGTTGATAGTGCAGAAGCAACTGGCAATATAAGCGTTACTATTCCAGATAAACCTAGTGTAGTAAGAGATTCAAAGGCGGATATTGCTTGTGGTAATACTATTACAGCCCATTGGAAAAGTGATAATAAAGCCGCAGATTATCTAGTTACGGTGTATAAAAATGATGAAAAATGGAAACAGGAGACAGTCAAAGCTGAGCAGTATACATTTGTAACGGATAAGGCACCAGCGGGGCAATATGATGGTCATGATATATATAAGGTAACTGTAAAGGCTCATAATTCCATGGGTTATAGTAGTGAATCTGCAGGAGTAACTAGTAATGTTCATTATCCTGTTGTTGTACGTTTTTTAAATGAAGATAATGCTGTGCTTGCAAAGCAGGTTGTGAATTATGGTGGATCGGCTGTGAAGCAGACTGCACCAAAGAAGAAAGGTTATACATTTAATGGTTGGGTTGGTTCGTATAGTAAGGTTACAGAATCGACCGATGTCAAGGCGGAGTACACAATCAATGAGTACGAAGTAGAATTCCTGGATTCAGATGGTGTTAGGTCCCTTGGTAAACAGATTGTTCTATATGATACAGCGGTTAATCTTGAGCAGTACAAGGATAGTGTTACACTGAAAAATGCGGGTTATAAACTCGTAGGCTGGGATATCGTATATGCTAAGGAAAATGATTCCAACATGGATCTTACTCATATTGACTCAGATATGAGACTTAAGGCTGTAACATCGTGGGGAAATGAGAGTCTACCAGTTGCAATCGAGAATCTAAAGGTCACACCAAATCTCAAAGGCGATGAAGTTAACGGATTTGTTGTGAATTGTGATATTAGCACATCAAGCGCTGATTATAGAAATGTAAGAGTTATTATCTCGTTGCTGTCTAAATCAGAAGGTGCTTATAAGTTAATCAACAGTAATATGGTTACCCTAGAGTTAGATCCGGACACAACAAAAACTCCACTTGGGAATACATTGATAGTGTGGGATCAAAGTTGCAAGGCAGACAGGGTTGAAGTATCTGTTGTAAATCTGGATGGAGCAAGCAGAACAGGTGGATTAGTTGCAAAGACTGTGTATAAGGACCTTAATATACAGGATGCAGCAATATGGAGTGAGTGGTATACAGAGAGTGATTTCAAGAAAAAATTTGGAGATGCCGCTTTTGCTTCAGCAAGTTCTAAGACTCAGTATCGTTATCATGATGACACTAAATCAACAGTAAAAACAACGTCTTCGACACCTGATTCAGGATATACATATTCAGGAAACACAAGTGTTAGTTATGGTTCGTGGTCTAGTTGGACGACAGCCAAGAAGACTGCAACTTCAACACTACAGGTAGAGTCAAAGACGGAGAGTACATCAACTAACTATAATGAATATCGCTATGGAGCTTGGACAAACGGAAGTAATAGACATTTCTGTAAACAACTTGGAAAGAATCTATACGGTGGAACATGGAATACAACTTATACGGCATGGTCAACGACTAGATATAGTCATGATAGTGACAAGTCTTTGAAATGGGGATATTGTCCTCATACAAGCAAGAGCGCACACGGACATATCGGAATGACTTCCGAGGTTAGTGGTGGCAATGATTATTGGACAAGATACACAGTAGCATCACGAGCATACTATTGGGAAGAGTCTAGAACTCAGACAAAGACAACAAGCACTACATACTACAGAAGTAGAACAAAGACAACATACTATGAACATTATAAATGGACCAATGGAAAGTGGAGTAGTTGGCAGGATGCCAAGGTAAGTGGAAGTGAAACAAGTACCTCACGTCGTGTAGTAGAGACGAGAAAGTTATATAGATATAAGTTTCCTGTATCAACAGACGTGTCAACAGGCACAGTATTAAGTACACAGGGAAGTCTTAATAATCCTCTATATACTGGAAAAAATGCTCTGATGATGGTATATAAGACTAAAAATACGGATCCTACAGAGTCGCAGCTTGAATATATAGGCGGTTGTACACTTGGTAGTAATGGTTCATATGATATGAAATATATTACCAGAGAGGATTTGTCAGACAAGACTTCTGACTTTGTTGTAGCGCTTGCTGTTGAGGGTAATGATGGATTAGTTAATATTGATTTAAAACCATATGAAAGACCATCATTTACTGTTAACTTTAACGCTATGGGTGAAAGAATAGATAGTCAGGAAGTTGTGCAAGGCGCAGATGCTGAAGTTCCAGATGCACCAGTTGTAGAGGGATATGATTTCGCAGGATGGAGTAGAACATCTACGTGCATTACCAGGGATATAGAAGTGAATGCAGTCTATATACCTAAGACATATGCAGTTGCATTTGTTGATTTCATTAATCAGAATGTATCGATAAAGCGTGTCGAATGTGGTAATACAGTAAGCTATGATGAAGATGATATACCTACTCATGAAGGATATATATTTGATTCATGGGAAGGATTAGGTGAAACTGTAACAGATGACATGGTTGTCACAGCAAAATGGATTCCAAAGACTTATACTGTTACTTTCTATGGTTTAGATGGTGAAACGATAATAAGTGAACAGGAAGTAGAATATGGAGGAGACGCAGTGGCTCCAGATAGCCCATATTTATTTGGTATGGATTTTCTATCTTGGGATATAAATACGCCTTGGTGGAATGTCAAATCTGATGTGGCTGTTCATCCTTTGGCAAATTTCTGGCATTCTGCATATGCACCAATGTATGAGGTTGAATTAACTGAAGATGGAGAGGAGCGGGTTAATTTAGTTGCTGGGTCTGGCGAAAATATTTACTTTACACTTGATGGTAGCACACCAAATCCAGAAGTAGCAGTAGAGTACACAGGAGAGTTAGCCTTTAGCAGTGAGCATTACGAGCTTATTGAGGATGATAGTTTTGAACCGATAATGGAGAGTGATACAGAAGAGGACGAAAAGATAGGCGATGACGAAGACTCATATATTGAGGATGGTGTTACATACTATTATGATGCGGACACAGAGCTCATATTAGACGATTTCATGCATATTACTGCTCTTTCTGATGCGGAAGGTGAAAATACAAGCGAAATAGTAAGCTATGATGTATCTTATGATTCTGCTATTGATGGAGAAACTGACAATACGCCTGTAAAAATCGCAATGAATGAAGTTAAGGTTGGTCTTGATGAAACTGTCAAAGTAGGAGTATGTCTTGATAGAGAAGTAGAATTAAAGAATTTTGCTATTGCAATTGAAGCCGATAGAGATCTGCTTGGGACGAAGCTTGAAGAAGTAGATGAATATGAATTACAACCAGTTATTAGTCGAGGACGTAATTGTGCAAGCGGAGATATCTGGGTTGATACAGACGAAAATATCTCTGGCTGGGTTGTTCATTGGACATCTACACAGCCAACTTCAAGAGTAGGAAAGCTATTTGATATAACGCTTGTTAATCAATCAGGTGATCCACTTTCGGCGTGTCCAATTACGGTTAGTTACTTACCAGATGAAACATATGGTATTGGAGGTGAACCTGTATTCCTTGAAGAAAATGCATATATAACTATTAATGATAAAGAACAGGAAAGTGATGCATTCAAATATCACGTTTATCTTGATTATGACGAGACATTGGGAATGATTGAGACTGAACATGATGCGGAACTTAAAATGGTTGAAGTATGGGAAGGAGACGATGTTGAATTAAGAATTATTCCTGAGGAGAATTGTCGTATAGAGGATGTTATATGTGACGGCGAGTCACTGGGAGTTACTGATACTATAAGTCTTCCAGATGTATTAGAGAATCACTATGTTAAGGTGGTTTTCGCAAAGGAAGATAATGCAATAGGAGATATATCCAGAGAGGATTTCGCGAAGTATTGCGGAGGAAATGTCGAAGACATACCTCAGGGACTTTGGGTGGCTGGAATAGATGATGAAGTTGAGTATACGGGTAAGGCAATCAAGTTTACAGGCTTCAGAGTATATGAAGGCAAGAAGTTAATTAGTAGCAAGGATTATACAGTAAAGTATTTCAATAATGTTAAAGCTGCCAAGACTGATGCTGTTAACTCAAAGGGTCAGAGCGTAGCGCCTATGGTAACTATTACAGGTAAGGGTAATTACGTTGGAACTGTTACGAAAGCCTTTGAGATAAAGCCAGTCGATATTGATGATGCGATTGCCAAGGACGAAAGTATTGTTTTACAGTTCAACCCGAGAGTGAGCCAAAAGCCTGTTCCAGTTGTCACCTGGGGCGGTAAGCAGTTAGTCGAAAAGAGAGACTACGTTGTGACTTATATTTCTCAGGGCATAGAGATAAGTGAGTGTCCGTCATCTGTGGGAACATATCAGATTGTATTAACAGGAAATGGTAATTACACTGGAACAAAGCTTATAAACTTTTCAATTAAGCAGGAGAAACTGATTAGCAGCGTTAAGATTAACGGATTATCAAAAACTGTAAAGTACACAGGAGATCCTGTTACTATTGATGAGTTGTCACTAGTTACGAAGTCAGGAGTAATTCTTTCCGAAGGTGAAGATTACGAACTGGAGTATTCAGATAATACATATACAGGAAAAGCAACCATTACAATTAGTGGTATTGGTGAATACACGGGAACGAGAAAGGCATCATTTAACATCAAGGGAGAGGAAATATCAAAAGCTTCAGTTGAAGGTGTTGAGAAATCATATGTTTATACTGGAGAAGAGATTAAACCAGATCGTTTGGGTGAAGTAACAGTTGTTTCTAAAGATGGGTTTACGTCCCTTGAGCCAGAACGAGACTATGATGTGTCTTACGCAAATAATGTCAATGTTGGAACAGCGATGATTAAGTTCACTGGTCAGCATACTTCGCAGGGTCAAAAGACTGTAAAGTACAAGATTGTACCTGCGAATCTCGCAGATGGAAGCGAATCTGTGAACGTGCGATACACTGAAAAAGTTGAATATCGCCAGGGTGGAGTAAAGATAAGGCCAGTTGTAAAGTTTAATGGAAAACTTCTCTATGAAGGAAAAGATTATACGCTTTCATTTGCTAATAATAAGAAGCCTGGGCTTGCCACGGTTAAGATAAAGGGCAAGGGTAATTTTAAGGGAACTATTCAGGAGAACTTTGAGATTACTCCAGCAGATATATCTAATGAATCAGTATATAGATTATGTGTTCCTAATCTGTTTGATACTTTGAGAACTAAGATTGCGAAGCATAAGGTAGTTCTGTATGAAGGAAAGACTGCACTTAAGAATGGACGTGATTACACAGTTACTTATACCTACTACTCAGGAGAAAATAGGGGTAAGGTTGTAGGAAGCAGAGATATTCTTAGTGAAGGTACTTCCATAAAGGCAGTAATTAATGGAAATGGAAAGTACACTGGACAGGTTTCATCTGTATTTACTGTAGAGACTAATGATATTTCAGATGGAACGATAACCATTGAAAAGCAGACTTATACAGGTAGTGAGATTGTGCCAGGTGAAGCAGACATCGAGTTTATAGTAGATGGGCGCAAGCTGATTCTGGGTGAAGATTATGATATTGTAATTTGCACCAATAATGTGAAGATAGGAAAAGCCACAATTACATTTGTAGGCAAAGGTGCTTACGCAGGCACAAAGAGTGCGAAATTTACAATCAAATCTAAAAAGTTTGAATGGTAATTCACAGAAACCACCGTTTTTTCAAAAAACGGTGGTTTTCTTGCTTTTGAGGCTACTGTAAATGGACTATGCCCCTTAGAAACTTAGAAATAAAAAATAATATATCATTGATTCCAGACATAGAAAAAGGAGCCA
>JAZUGT010000035.1:0-72150 GCA_045641365.1 Lachnospiraceae bacterium | reverse complement strand
TTTACACATACACACTGTTTGACACATTTAGGGAGGTAATTTATGGTAAATTATAGTAAAATACAGTGTGTAAATAGCGTGTAAAAATATTATGTAATAGTTGAGATATATGGGACAAACATAGTATTTATAAGGAGTTTTGAGCAATGATACGAGTTTTATTTATCTGCCACGGCAACATCTGCAGATCAACAATGGCGCAGTGCGTATTAACGCATCTTGTTAAGCAGAGGCATATAGATGACAATTTTATAATTGAGTCAGCTGCGACTAGCAGGGAAGAGATTGGTAACGGACCTCATTATGGGACTGTTAATAAGCTTCGGCAGGTAGGGATACCAGTGATTCCTCATAGAGCAGTCCAGATGACTGCGGCTGACTATGAAAAGTACGATTATTTAATTGGCATGGATACAGCTAATATTCGTAATATGACAAGAATTGCAGGCGGTGATCCCGATGGCAAGATTTACAAGATGCTTTCGTTTGCGGGTAGCGGAAGAGATGTCGCAGATCCGTGGTATACAGGGGATTTTGACGCAACATATGCAGATGTGCTGGAGGGTTGTGAGGCGTTTTTGGATAGTTTGGTATAATAGACAGGCAGGTGATTAAGTTATGCTTACTTTTATTAGCAATAATCTCGCTAACATAGTGGTGGTTCTTATACTTATCGTGGTAACAGCGCTTGTGATTCGTAAGCTTGTACATGATCACAAGGCTGGTAAGACCTGCAGTTCATGTTCGGGTGGATGCAATGGCGATTGTAGCCATTGTGGCAATCATCATTAGCTTAAAAGGTACATTGATGTGACGGAGTCAGTTGAGGAACTGACTCTTTTTTACTTATTTTTCTATATATTGTGGTTATTTGCGGAAAATGTGGTAAAATATTCAATGGATAGTGCCGATATAGATTTCGGTGGACTAGCTAATCAACAATATTAATATATTGAAAGGATATACTAAGATGACACAGTCAAGAACACATACATGTAATGAACTTCGCATGGAGCATGTAGGTCAGAAGGTTACACTTGTAGGCTTCTATGACAATATGCGTAAGGTGAGCAAGAATCTGGGCTTCCTTATTTTAAGAGATTTCTACGGAACTACGCAGTTTGTAGTAGAGACAGAAGAGATGATGGAGAAGCTCAACGGAGTGAATAATGAGTCTACACTCTCGATTACAGGTACAGTAAGAGAGCGTTCCAGCAAGAATGCTAATCTTCCTACAGGTGATGTAGAGGTCGTACCAGAGGACATAGTTGTTCTTGGTAAGTGTAGATATAATGAACTTCCTTTTGAGGTCAACAGATCTAAGGAAGCTGATGAGGCGACAAGACTTAAGTACAGATATCTGGATCTTCGTAATCCGGCAGTTAAGGATAAGATTGTTCTTCGAAGCAAGATAGTTGCAGAGCTTAGAGCATCAATGACAGCGCATGATTTCCTGGAGATTACTACACCTATTCTTACATGTAGTTCTCCTGAAGGTGCCAGGGATTATTTTGTTCCTTCAAGGAATCACCCTGGTAAGTTCTATGCACTTCCACAGGCTCCACAGCAGTTCAAGCAGCTTCTGATGACATCTGGATTTGACCGTTACTTCCAGGTAGCACCTTGCTTCAGAGATGAGGATGCAAGAGCAGACAGATCTCCTGGAGAGTTCTATCAGCTTGATATGGAAATGTCTTTTGCTACTCAGGAAGATGTATTTGCAGTTATTGAAGATGTTCTTCCACCAATATTTGCAAAGTATGGAACTTACAAGACAGCAAGTAAGGCTCCTTTTGCAAGAATATCGTATAGAGATGCAATGGAGATATACGGTTCTGATAAGCCTGACCTTCGTATTGATCTTAAGCTTCAGGATGTTACAGAGACTCTTGCAGGTTGTGGATTCGGTCCATTCGATGCAGAGGGTGCAAGCATAGAGGCTGTTAAGGTAACCGACTTTACTGCAACTCGTAAGGTGATCGATAAGATTATGGCAGATGTCGAGATTGCAACAGCTAACAAGGCATGCTGGTTCAAGATGGATGAGAACGGTGAGCTTGTCGGAGGTATCTCTAAGTTCCTTCAGGAGCGTAAGGATGCAGTTGTTGCAGCACTTGATCTTAAGCCGGGAGATTTCGTTGGACTTGCAGCAGGCAAGAAGCTCGATGCGCTTAAGACAGCGGGTGTCCTTCGTAAGCTGCTTGGTGCCAATGCAGAGGGCCACATGAACAAGGAATGTTACGAGTTCTGTTGGATTGTAGACTTCCCAATGTATGAGATTGGAGAAGAGAGTGGCGAGCTTGAGTTCTGTCACAACCCATTCTCAATGCCACAGGGTGGTATGGATGCCCTTAAGAATGAGAATCCGCTCGATATCCTGGCTTACCAGTATGACCTCGTAGTTAATGGTGTTGAACTTTCGTCGGGAGCGGTTCGTAATCACGATCCAGAGATAATGGTTGAGGCCTTCAAGCTTGTAGGTCTTGGCGAGGAAGATGTTAAGGCTAAGTTCCCGGCTATGTACAATGCATTCTGCTATGGTGCACCACCACATGCAGGAATTGCACCAGGTGTAGACCGTATGGTTATGCTTATAGCTGGCGAGGACAGCATTAGAGAGATTATTCCATTCCCTATGAACAAGACTGCGCAGGATGTAATGATGGGAGCTCCATCAAGCGTAGATGAGAAGCAGCTTAGAGACGTACATATTCGTATAGAGATGCCTGAGAATGAGTAAGAATAATTATAATATTTATTGTAATAATGAATAGAATTTACCGAGATGCGTGGCGGGCAACTGCCGCGCATTCGGTGCGTTTTGAAGTTGGAGGAAATATGCGATTAAAGAGAGCATTAGCATTAGTTTTAGCACTTGCAATGATGGCAGGTAATACAACAGAATTGATGGCTATGGAAGCACCTGTATCGGTAGAGGATGCCGTGGAGCAGACTACCATATCCGGAGAAGAATATTCTGAGACGGAGCCTGAGACAGAGATGACAAGCGAGACATCTACAGAGGTAACGTCTGAAGAAGAGACAGAGACTGTATCTGGGTCTGAATCTTCTGAAGCAGAGGAGACTCTTACTGTTGAAGAGCCATCTTCGGAGGAAGAGGTACTTATTCCGGCAGGTGTAGATGAAGGACGCGTTGTTGTATATATTGCGACTGGTGTTGATGGTGATGACAGTCGTTCTAAGGTTATTGAGTACAACAATCTTGCTGATGCAACAGCATACATTGATGCTGTAAGGAATAATACAGCCAGATATATCATAGAGATTAAGGAGAATATTTCAGAGGACGAGATTACCTTCCCGGTCAATACAGTTGGGGTGACATATGTGTCAGGAGCGCGCAGCGCTGGGGATGATGAAGAGCCAGTTGAGATTACATACGACTCCGATATAACACTTAAGACAGATATAGAACTTAAGAACGTTGTTCTTGTGCCGGCTAATGATTCATCCAAGCCAGCCGTGAACCTGGGTGAGTTTGATTTTACAATTAACAACAATGTGGGCGGAAGACTTGATTATAAGGCTAAGGCTGTTACAGGTACAACGGGATCGCTTATTCTTGCTGCAGATGGTGCTGGCAACAGAACTTCTCTGACTGTGGATAACAGTATTGTCATATCAGGAGATTTGAGCCTTGATAATGCAGAGATTACAGCAGGTAAAACAATTGAAGTTGAGAATATTGCCTCACTCAGTGCTGGCAACAGAATCAGCTTTGGCGCAGAGGATGAGCAGGCTAAACTTAGTATAAAGGGAAGCGTTGATACAGGCATAGGTTCGGTTGATTACTATGCGGTAAGTGGCGATGCAGGATATTCTTTTGAGAGCTATGAGACATCGGTAGGTAAGATTAAGACTAATGCCATCGAAGTTGTTAATTCGCATATATATTCAGGTGCACCTGAGTCCAACCAGAATGTTGCGATAGCAGCTAAGACAGACGTTTCTACGCTCTATGCATCGTATAGTGCAGGATGCTTTATGCCGCTTAAGAAGGTTGGCGACAAGCTTGTAACATTTGATCCGCTTGGCGATGCGCAGTCGCCGGTGACGCTTATAGATGTTACTGACAGCAATTCGATGGGGTCATTTGAGAATCTGTATCTTGCATTGGAAGAACTTGGCAATGTAGGTATTAATAGTCATGAATATGAGATTGATATAAAGACGGTAACAGCCTCAGGCACGGTAGATGTAACTGCCAACAAGAAGGACATTGCTATTCCGGCTTCAATTGAAAAGCTTACTATTAAGGGTGTAAGTGACACAGTTCCTACGGACGTTATTACTCTCAACAAGTTAATTACAGTAACTACACATGTTGAGATTAGCAATCTTATACTTAAGGCCGAGACAGGAACACTTTCTGTCAATATTAAGTCCGGCTCGCTTTCTCTTGATGAAGTTAAGCTCGCTTCTGGAACCAGCTGGGGACCAGTAACAACTTCTGAGCAGATAAATAATTCCATATTAAAGCTTGTTAGTGGTACATATAAGTTCACTAAGAGTGTTGCGGTAACAAGACTGTTCCTTGGTGATGGTGTTGAGGCAACAATGACTGGAAAGAATACCTTTGAGACTATCGAGGCATCTGCACAGAGAGATGAAGATGCGCCTGTTCTTAAGGTTTCGGGTGACATTACATTTGACAGAAACAAGATAGCAAAGGTTGTTCCGTATACGACAGTCACAGATGATATTGATATTACAGATCCGTATGAAAGGGTTCTGGGATCGGGAACATATAATTACGTTCCTAATATAAGATTCGAACTCTGTAATTCATCTGGTGGTGCACTTGCAGTTGCAGATGACAGGGCAATTAGTGCAAAGTTCGTTCCTGTAATAGCAGGTAAGAATATTGGTCTGTCAGATAATGCTGCAGGTGAATATGTCAGGATGGCAATAGGCAGCGTTGAGGGAATTGCCGTTAAGAAGGAAGGCGCAATAGGATATCTCAAGGGAGATGAAGAGGCTTGTGTAGATCTTGTATACAAAGATGGCGCAGGCAATGATATTATATCTAACTTCACTTCAATCCAGGATGCAGTTGAAGAGATTAACAGTCTTAGAATCAGGACTGATTATAGAATTGTACTTAAGGATGGTATAGAGAATACTCCTGCTGCTCCTATCGTGATGCCAGCAGCTAAGAACTATGCATCACTAAGTATTATTGGTACACGTGTGGCAGATGTGCGGAATACTTCTACAGATGCGACAGTATATCTGACGGGTGCGCTTAATTTTGCAGGCAATGTAACGGTTAAGGACGTTGATTTTGTAATTACAAAGAAGGGACTTACGACGCCAGATCTCTCAGTGCAGTATGCAGTGACACCAGTGAATGTTACATCTGGAACGCTTACTATCGATGATGTTACCTGCAATACAGCAGTAATCTTCGATGGAAAGAATGTTGGTAGTATCCGTTTTACTGGTGATTTCGAAGCAAGACCAACATGCACACCAGCGGGCGATATTGATCCATCCCCTGTTAATGACAAGGATGATTTCGTTAGTGTAAGCATGAATGGTTCTATTCTGAATATGGCTAAGATATCTATTGAGGATGAGTCAAGGGGTATCCAGGGCAGAAGATCATGTCTTGAAGTTATATCATATGAGAACAAGGCACAGAATGTGTTTGCCGCTCCACAGGTTACGGCAACGACACTTTATGCTAAGTTCGCCGAGGTTCGAGTTGTAGAGAGTAAGGCAGCAATTGCTAATGGAAAAGACAAGTATGAGGCCAATGTTAAGGTAGCATACCTTGATCTGGATGATGCGACACTGACAGTAAATGGTAATTTTGTGGCTACTACAAGTGCAGCGCTTAGCGGTCACAGAGTTGACATTTCAGCTGATAAGGTGTTCAACATCAAGGGAACACTTCATAAGAATGCGAATATAATCAACTTATTTACTCGTGTAAAAGATGAGACAACTAACGCAATACCATTCCTTAATATCTCGGCTAAAATCGAAGATAACAATCCTGAGAATGATATAAGAGGACACGAGAGTGAGCTTATAACTGTAAGAGTAGGCTTCCCTATTGGATTAAGACAGGATGAGAAGTATATTCTTGGCAGACAGGATGTAGATAAGAATGGTAAGACCTATAATCACACCAAGACAGTTCTGACAGCAAAGAATGCTGAAGCAGGACTATTCTGTGTACATGCAGACAGCCTTCCAGACAGGACAAAGTCAAGACTCAACAATAGTGAAGAGGCTCTTGATGGAGTGTCTGAAGGAAAGAATACAAGTTACTATGTACTTAAAAAGACGGGAGCTGTTGTTGAATATATGGCAGCTAGCAAGGTTGTGGCAGTAGTATCACATAATTCAACAGATACAGAGGTTAGCAAGTCTGAACTTGTAACTATGAATCCGGGCAATATTGTAGGATACTATGCAACAATTGGCGAAGCATCTGTTGATATCAACAATCTTGCAGATGGAAAGTATACAATTACTCTTCTTAGGGATACAGGTAATCAGAAGATGCCACTTCCAAAGAAGGAAGTATTCATCAATTCATACGGTGAAGCTAAGAAGTTTGAGTATGCGGCTGCGTTAACGCTTAAGAACAATCTGACATTCGATAATATTATACTTACACCTGCCAAGGCTGGTCTTGCTCTTAATGTTAAGACCTTTGATCTCGCAGTTATTGGAAACTGCAAGTCATCTGGAAAAGCCCTTGGAACAATTACAGGTACAGACTTAAAGCACAGCACGGTTACGCTTGCATCGCAGGACTTCACTGTGGCAGGCATTAGTAAGGTTGCAGAACTTGCTATTGGAGATATTACATATTCAAAGGGAGCAATTAATGTTGGAACTATTACAGGACTTGATTCTGTATCTGCTAATCTTAAGTGCAACGCAAGTGCCCAGAAGATTACAACAAAGAGCATAAGAGGATTCTCGAGCGACAGCAGTAAGAAACTTAAGATTGATTGTTATGCTGGTAAGCTCAATGTCACAGGAGCCAATATGACTGGTGTCATGATGGAGAATGTGAATGTTAATCTTGCAATACCTAGCGGCAAGACTGCAGAGAAGCACTATAAGCTAATAAGGAAGAATAACAGTGTTGCTTTCAAGGGTAAGGAGATGCTTTTCCTTAAGGGCAGATATGATGCAGCAACTGTTGAGTTTACAATAGGTGGCTCTACAGTTAATTATCCAGTTAAGGCTGCGGGTGCGCTCTATTATGGCGACAGAGATACAATACAGGGCAACGCAGCGACACTTAATGTTGATACGGTAATTGGTGGGGGACCAGTGAGCTTCTCTCAGAGGTATCTGGATGTAGCGCAGGCAACTGCTGATATTGCTGCATGGAAGGATGTCAATGCAGATTATGTAATTGATCTTGAAGCAGGTGCAATAGACGTGGTAGTTACCGACAAGACAAAGTTCAGTGCTCTTAAGCTGCCAAATGCCAAAGCAAAGCCATTATATAAGTCTCTTTCAATTGTTGGACAGGGAGTGACAGGTGGTACAGTTACAACACTCTACTCTACAGGGGCTATTAATGCTTATGGTGACGTATGCTTCAAAGATATGAAGCTATCATCTGTCAACAGCAAGGATAAGGCAGTGGGTGCCTCGCTTAATGCATTCAATTCCAAGGGTAAGTCGGATTCTGTAATCAGACTTATCAATTGTGATGCAATATTCGCCACATTTAAGGGTGCCAAGACAACAGACGTTGTGCTTAACGATGATTCAAGAGACTGGAATTATCAGGTATACAGTGACACATCCATGAGAGTCAATGTATATAAGGAACTCTCTGGTGTTGATGAGATTATAATTGACAATGCCAAGCTCACAACCTGGGACAAGTTCACAGCAGCTTCTGTCGTACTTAAGGGTAATGCAGTAGATCCTGCTGACGGCGATACAGGAAGACGTGGAGCCGGATGGGATGCAATTGGTAAGACTACAGTAGGAACAATTACCTCAGACCAGTCAGTTAATACATACATTGGTTCATTACCAACATATAACACCAAGACAAAGAAGTGGATTAATAACCTTACTATAACTAAGAAGATTATGTCCCCTGTAATTGTAAGACTGGTTGATAAGGATAACAGTACAATTGCAAAGCATATATATACACATATAGATAAGCTTAGTGCCTCTTCATATATTGACAAGCCTCTTCTTAAGGCTAACAGAGCAGCAGCGGACATGTTCGTAATATGGCCATATGCAGGAATTAGTGGTGGCACAATTACGAATGGCTCACCTACATATGACTGCTACAAGGATTCACTTGGAACAGTATTCTGCGGTAGCCTCAGCTCAATGGAAGTACTTGTAACAGACGGAGATGGCAATGAGTCATATGCCAAGAACCTCTATGAAGCATTCAGAATTATCGATGTAGCAGGAATTAATAGAGGTGAGTATACACTTACACTCCGTGCTGGCACAGGCGATTCAGTTGCAGGTGGATATAAGGCTTACTATACTGGCAAGACAGGTAATCTGGGTGCTATAGGATTACCAACCAAGGCAGAAAAAATAACAATTAATACAGATGATACTAATCCATGTGTCGTGCTCTATACAGGAAAGCTTAGTAACAATGTCAACCTGACATTTGATGGAGTCTCTGTCTCTGAGGCAAGGAAGTCTGGAGACGATGCAGATGTTCTTGGTAAGATTACTCCTGTGATTGGCGCAGGAAAGAGTCTTGGATTTGCTAATGGTGCGGGTTCATGCGGAACTGACAGTAGTGTCGTATATGCGACGACGATAGATGCTAAGACTGGAAAAATTGAACTGGATTCAGCATCAGTATATGCAAAGACTAAGATAGACGTAGCAGGAATCATCGTAGATGGAACATCATCAGTTGAGTGTAATGGTCCAATTGCAATAGGTACTGGAGGTATCCAGGGATCAGGAAGCCTTGCAATGTCGGACAAGACGACAGCTAAGGTATTTGCTCAGTCAACTACGCAGCTTTCTCTTACAGGAGGAGTTGACAGTGGAGTATCTGTCTATTTAAGACCATATATCTATTCCTCAGGTGTATATGTTGCAGCTGACGAGTCAGACGTGGATGAGTATATCTACAAGCCATCAGAAAAAGCAACGCCAGATGCGTTTATGAAGCTTATGACGGCCAAGGGTGCGGTCTGTGATAATATTACTGTTCAATACAGTGCAGATGGAACTTCGTGGAGTGATTATTCGGGTGGAAAGCTTATTAAGTTCAATAAGGGTATATATATTACTGATGAAGAACCAGTCATTGCAGTTACTGATATAGATAATGGCATGGCAACTGAAAGTTTCTATAGCTGGGCACAGGCTGTAAAGGCAATTGATGCATATGGCAATACAAAGGGCAATTATCGTATGGAATTACTTGCCAATGTAGGTGAAGATGCAGGAGAGATTGCACCGATAGCAGGACTTGCACTGCCTAAGAAAGCTGCAAGTGTTGAGATTACTGGTAAGCTTGATGCTTCAGATGATCCGGAAGAGTATAAGACGATATTCACTACAGCTGATAAGATCACACTTAATACGTCTCTTGTTATGAAGGGTGCATCAATTGTAACAGTTAAGAATATTTCTGATGCTTTCCAGGCAGTGGATGGAACAATTGAGCTTAATGGACATAAGCTTTTGCTGAAGGATGTCAGAAGCGTATATGAGCTTGGCATGTCCGAGGAAAGCGGTTCCGCATATGCAGTCACTGGATTGAAGAAGGCGGGAGAAAGCCTGGAGATTCAGGCAGTTAGCCATACCGAGACACGCGGATTTGTTAAGAGTGCACAGAATGTAGCAAGTGTATCATGTGGTGTATATAATGCGGAGTCTGCAACAGACAGGGTAAGTATTAGTATCCCGGGAGGAATTAGTAAGACAGACTTACTTGTTGTAAAGCCTTTTGCATATGTGGATATGGCAGGTGCTAATCTTAATATTAAGAATCTTGATATGTCTGAAACTCAGCTGTCAGGTGGAGAATATGTTCCAGGTGCAGTGCATGCTGCAAACATTGCGGTTACAGGTAAGTCAACACTTGCCCGATCAGAGATTATAGCAGGTACTGATCTTGTTGGTAGCGGAAAGCTGACACTTAATAATATTGTTGTTGCCGGTAAGTACAATAGTGTGGCTAATGGCGATGATATGAGCATCTTCCTTATCGGAAAGCAGGATAATGAAGGTAAGTCATTAGTGACAGTTAAGGGAAAGATTACAACTCCAATAGATGTAAGAAAGAAGGCTGGCAATGAGGAACTTGACGCAATAATTGCAGCTGGAACAGAGAACTATACGGACGGAATAATTACTGTTGGGCTTTACTATAACAATGGTAATCCGGGAGCAGATTCGAGAATGGCACAGCTTAGTGACGGCATGGTGCTAGCATGTGCTCCATTCATTCCAACAGGATATGTCAGACCAATGTATAGTGACGGTGTCAGCCTGAATATGGGTAGAGATATAGAACTCGATGCTTATGAGTATGTTGATGGTGCCTGGGTTACTAATAGAAAGTTCCATCCATATGGACTAGTAAGAAAGGGAGACAATCTCGTCTATACAAGGGTTGCCGGAATAAAGAATGAAGGCTATGACGAGGATGCGAGACTTGTAAGTACTGAACTTATAATTGGAACCTCAGATTCGTCGCTGAGGAATTCTGGAGAATATCTGCATGAAGTATGCGACACATATGCTGATGCAATTAACCAGATTGAGAGAATAGGCAATGCCAAGGGTGAATATACAATACTGCTTAATTCAAATGAACTTGTTCAGTTCAAGAATGCTAAAGGACAGTATGTGCCTGTTACCTTACCTAAGGCGGCTGCTAAGCTGACAATTAATGGTGGCGCGGTATTTGCTCTTAATAAGCTTGCACTGACCTGTGATCTTATGATTGAGAATATGAGCCTGTGCACTTTGGCAAAGAATGGCGTGGACGCCGATCTGGATGTTGATCTGGCAGGACATAAATTCACACTAAAGACAGATAATAGCAATGGTCCTGATGGTATGTATAATATCAATTCAGTTACCAGCAAGAATAAGAAGGGATCGCTTCTTATTGATTCTTCTTATTGGATTGATGTGCCAGGTAACAGGCAGGGATATAATGTGACAAGCGTAAGTGTTGGAACAGCCAGGGACTTTGAAAGTCTGGAAGTTGGTCCAGGATGTATCCTGAGAGCAACTGGTGACGTGAAGGTTAACACTCTTAAGCTTACAGGAGACGAAAAGCCTAACCTTGCAGATGGAAGTGTTACTGATACATTTATCCCGACGTTTATACAGAGGGGTGCAACAACCGTTGATAAGCTGGTTGTAGAAGGAAGTGAAGCAGTAATTCAGAAGACAAAGCTGGGAAATGCGCTGACTGTCAACCTGGCGGTAAGATTCAAAGGTATAAGTCCTTCGGAAGTATTGACGATAGATATTCCTACGGGATCACCGCTTGGAGCGATTCTCCTAAATAGTAAGAAGGCAGCAACTTTTGGCTCAGGACAGATTAAGGCAACAATGGGATTCAGGGATTACAGCACGTGTGTGAGTGGCGAGAATATAGTGCTGAGTACACTGAGTAGCAACTAAGTTATATACAGAGATTACGGAACGAGGAATTAGCGAATGATGAGATTAAGAAGAATAATTGCAAATATACTTTTAATATGCATGATAGCTACATCTGTGATGAGTAATGACGTAGTTGCATATGCTGCTCAGGATTCAGGCAGTGTACAGGAAGTAGCGACTGAAGCGGAGACAACCGTAGTAGACGAAAGTGAAGAGGCTGCTTCTGAGAGCGAGGAAAATATAACTGAAGTGGAGACAATCTCAACTGAAGAAGCTGTTACTGAGGCTGAGACGACCACTGAGGAAGAACTAACCACAGAAGAAAGTACAACAGAAGATAGTACTGCTTTAGTACCAGGGTTGACTCTTCAAGGTGAACTTAAGTGGGCAACAGGTGCAGAAGCCAAGGGAGCATATATCGAGCTGTTCAACGAGGCGGCTAAGGCTTTTAAGGATATTGTCGCTACAAAGGATATATATGCACTTATATATCTTACAGACGAATATCAGGTAAGAGAGAATCCAAGCGCTGATGCACCGGTAGTAGCAACTCTTGAATCAGCTCACACTGTAAGAATAGTAGATATTGGTGTTGATATGGATTCAATAACTGACGAAGATTATATGGATACATGTCCAACAGTATGGTACAAGATAAGATTCTATGTTGGTGATGAGGAGATGGAAGGATATGCTCTTAGAAGCAATCTTGCATATTCAGATGATCTCTTACTTGCATGGGAGGAGAAGTATGCAGACCTCCTTGTTGCAAGCGATATGGAGAGCGTCGGAGCCTCAGATATTGAACAGTTCCCAGCTTCATATCAGTCAAGCCTTCAGAGTCTTAAGAATGCACATTCAAAATGGACATTCGTACCTATGAAGGTAAGCAGTACATTTGAATCAAATGTTAAGAAGCAGAGTGGATGGTCTGGAGGCCAGCCATATAGTATGGTATCAGCGTCTGCCAAGGCGGAGTTCAAGGATAAAGATATGGGTAACGGATGGTATTCTGCTACTGAGGCGGCAGTAAGATACTATATGGACCCAAAGAACTGGCTGGATGAGAAGTCAGTATTTATGTTTGAACAGGAGTCATTCAACTCTTCATATCATTCAGTAGATGCGCTTCAGAAGTTCCTTAATGGGACATACTTCAGTGATCAGGCTGGAACAATATTCGATGTCGGAAAGAACCAGTCAATAAGCCCATTCTATCTTGCTGCACGAATTATCAGCGAGCAGGGTAAGGACGGTTCGCAGATGGTATTCGGAAGGTATCCTGGTTATGAAGGATACTATAATCACTTTAATATTGGTGCGACAGGAACAGGAGAAACAGCTCTTAAGAATGGACTTACATATGCCAGGAATCATGGATGGAATACACCTGCCAAGTCTATAGAGGGTGGTGCATCTACACTTGGTAATAATTATATTAAGCGAGGACAGGATACTATATATCTTCAGAAGTTCGATCTTGTAACAGGTAATATGCATCAGTATATGCAGGCGCTTCACGCACCATATAACGATGCAAGCAGTATGTATAACCTGTATAACAATACAAGTTCTCTTGGAAGTGCATTCGTATTCAAGATACCTGTATACTCTGATCAGTGGGGAGACAGATATGAGCTTAATATGTCTTCAGCAACAATAAAGAAGGGTGCAACAACCAAGCTTATTGTTAAGAAGAATGGCAATGCTATCTCACTTACAGACAAGGCTATTAAGGGCATAAAGCTTAATCATTCGGCTCAGAAGTATAAGGATAAGTCAGTTATTGCCTTCAACACAACGAGTGGTGTGATTACAGCCAATACAGCAGGTAAGACAGAAATAATTGTAACTGTACATGACAGTAATGCTAACAAGGATATAACACTAAAATGTTATATAACAGTTCTTAGTCCGGTAACGGGAGCAACAATTGATAAGAAGGAGTTGCAGCTGTATGCAGCCGGTGCTACAGAGCCTACAGCGGAGAACTACGTTAAGTATCCAGCTGACTTCTCTCCAACATTTACATCAGTGGGCACATTGCAGTTGGATATAGAAGCAATCAGAGATGCATATCTTAAGGATAAGACTAAGGAGAAGTTCCCATATGATACGACAGATTCTTACACAGTATCATGGACAATTGATGATAAGTCGGTAGCAACTCTCTCCGAAGTAAAGAATTATACTAATGCAACTGCTTCAGCTTCACCACATACATATTCAACAGTTAAGGTAACTGCCAAGGGTGGCGGCTGGGCAACAGTAACAGCTACAGTCACAGTTGCAAAGAGCAAGTTTGCAGCAGCAAGAACATACAAGCAGACATGTAAGATATATGTAAGAAAGCCTATGATGACTGCCAGACTTGACAGTGCTACTCCACCTGCAAGTGCGGCAGATCCAATATCTGTAGCACTTAAGACAGGACAGAAGGAGAAGATGTCATTAATCTTCACACCGCTTGATACAACTGATAATATCAACATCACATGGAAAGTACCTGATGCAGCGACAGATATAGTAGAGGTTGTAGACGATTATATTATTGCCAAGGGAACAGGCAGCTGCACTCTTGATGCGATAGTAGGACCATTCTATTACAATACAGCTAAGACCAAGTATGGTCAGTTCGTATGTAAGGTCAATGTTACCGTAACAAGTCTTCATGCAACATTTATGGATGGAGAGGCTCAGTTCACGAGAGACGAGATAGTATATGGTAAGACGCTTGGTGATGCTACATATACTTCAAGTCCATGGAATAAGGGCTCAGATGACCCATCCAAGATGTTCATGGGATGGTATACAGCGGCAGGAGGCAATGGTAAGCAGATAACCAAGGACACTGTTGTTAGTGGTGATATTATCGCATATGCATATTATGAACCTGTTGATTCCGAACTTCATGCGAAACCACTTGGAAGTTATGAATATAATGGCAACAGGATTTACCCTGAAGTGGAAGCATTCTATGGAAGTACACCACTTGTAAGAGGTGTGGATTATACACTCACATATGAAAACAATGTGGATGCTGCTGATTATATGGCACTTGTTCATCCAGTTGCTCACTTAGTAGGTAAGGGAGCATATGCAGGCAAGACCCTGGATATGCCTTTCTCAATTACACCTAAGAGCCTGGCGGATAGCGATATTGTCGCAGAAGATTACTACGCACCATATAATGGCAGAGAACACAAGTATGCTCCTGTTATTAAGTGGGGAGACAGAACACTCAAGAATAAGAGAGATTACACCTTTGCATTCAATGATGTACGTAACGGGGCATATAAGGAGCAGGGCAGCTATACTATTACGATAACAGCGGCGCCAGGCAGTAATTATACTGGAACAATTAAGTCGTATATCTATATTACAAAGAATACTCTTGTAGAGAATCTTACTGTTACATATGGCGATGCCAAGACAGGATTCAATGGATTCCACAAGGAGAAGTATACAGGAAGTGCAATTAAGCCTAAGCTTACCGTTAAGAATGGTAAGGAGACACTGACGATTGTTACGAGAGCAAAGTATGACAGTTATAAGACTGCAGCAGAGAGGGAAGCAGTTGACTGTATATTTGACTATGCCAATAATATTGAGATAGGAACAGCAGATATTATAATAACTGGTGTCAACAGATTCCTGGGCACAAGGACGATGCACTTCAAGATTGTCGGAACTTCAATGGCCAAGATAGCTGTATCTGGTATTAAGACCGTGTACTATGACGGAGCACCGGTATATCAGAAGTCTGATGGCGGCAAGGTATACTATAAGCTTACACTTGATAAGACGGTTCTTAAGGAAGGAACAGACTACACTGTTGAATATTCAGGCAATGACAAGGTTGGTGTAGGCAAGATTACATTCGTTGGAAAGGGTAAGTACAGCGGATATACAACGCGTAACTTCTTAATCCTTCCTAAGATTTCCGGAAGCAGTATGTCGCCTGTATCCGATAGTGATGATCAGGATATGACGGACGGTAAAAGCGATGCAGCTAAGTCTGTGGAAGCTAAGATAGCAGATTCGACTAAGCCGGTAGCAACAACTGATAAGAAGTTGTCGACAGCTAATACGAAGAACTCTGATACAGGAAAGACTTCGTCAGAGGGTAAGCCTTCTATTGTACTTTCTGCAAAGGAAGACAAAGAGGCAGCGGAATATGTTGATTCGACTGGCAGAGATGTTACTGGTATAATGGTATATAGTCTGGAAGCACTGAAATAATAGACTCTAAGGAGATAAGGATATGAAAAAGATAATTGTGACAGGATGCAACGGCCAGCTTGGTAGAGAGATTAACAGGTATTATGCTGATAAGAGAGGATTCGAGTTCATCAATACTGATATGGAAGAACTTGATATTACTGATGTTGAAGCGGTTATAGAGCTTGTTAAGGCTGAGAAGCCATATGCAATCATTAACTGTGCAGCATATACTGCCGTGGATGCCTGTGAGACAGAACAGGACACAGCATTTAAGGTCAATACTCTCGGACCACGTAATCTTGCGATAGCAGCAGAAGTTGTTGGAGCAAGACTTGTGCATATCTCTACTGATTATGTATTTGATGGAACAAAGGTTACTCCATATATGGAGTATGATGATCCTAATCCAAGGTCAGTATACGGAATAACCAAGGCCAGAGCTGAAGAGATGGTAAGACAGTTCTGTCACAAGTATTTCATCTTAAGAACTGCATGGTTATATGGAGATGGTAAGAACTTTGTTAAGACTATGCTTAAGCTTTCAGAAGACAGAGATAAGGTTACTGTAGTTGGCGACCAGTTTGGTACACCAACTTCATGTAAGGAACTTGTTAAAGCTATAGACAGCCTTCTGTTTACTCATAACTATGGCACATATCACGCGACATGTGAAGGAAGCTGCTCATGGGCTGACTTTGCAGAGGAGATATTCCGACTCGCTGGAAAGCCAATGACAGTTGAGAGGACTACAACAGAGAGCTATGGAGCACCTGCGCAGAGACCACTTCATTCTGTGCTTGAGAATTACATGCTTAAGATGACGGATTCATACTCTTTCTGTGACTGGCATGATGCTATAGCAGAGTATATGAAGGAATTAGGATATTAAGATCTGCAATGACTGAAGTTAATAAGATACCTAACAGAATATTTTATCCGGTGCTAATTATAGTAATTCTGGCACAATTAGTTACTACATTCTACTTTTGTAATAAGAAGCAGGGGTATCACTATGATGAGAATTATTCGTATTATTCATCTAATGTAACTAATGGTCTGGTACCAACGGATAATGAATGGAAGAATTCAGAGGATATCAGGCAGGAATTCTATGTGACCGAGGGCAAGGAATTTGAGTATCGTATGGTGAAGCTTATGCAGACATACGATGTTCATCCGCCACTTTATTACTATGCGCTGCATACTGTATGCTCGCTAACGAAGGGGCATTTTTCAAAATGGCAGGGGATATCGGTTAACATAATATTCTATATACTTTCGATTATTATGCTTATACTAATATCCGAAAGTATAAGCGATGGTAACAGGCTAATTACACTTGGAACAGTTCTACTGTTTGGATTTTCCCCAGCGTTAATAAGTGGTGTAACCTTTATTAGAATGTATATGATGCTTACATTTTTCTGTATGCTGATTGTATATATTCATCTTAAGGGACTGCGCGACGGGGCAAGAACGCCAGTCAGATTCTATATCCCGGTAACGGTTATCACATACCTGGGATTTATGACACACTATTATTTTATAGTGTTTATGTTCTTTGCGGCGGCCTATATGACCTTGTATCTCTTTGTCCGTAAGGAGAGTCGTAAGGAATCATTCGTATATGCGGGTTGCGTAATACTGGGTATTGCACTTGAAATTATCACTTACCCGGCATGTCTTTCGCATATATTCAGAGGATATCGTGGAACAGAGGCGATAGGAGCCTTCCTTGACATTGCAAATCTCAAGGAACGTGCAGGATTATTTGTAGGGCTATTAGACGAGTATGTTCTGTGCAGGAGCTTCTATATACTTCTGCTACTTGTAATAATTCTTGCGCTTGCGAAGTATCGAAAGAAGGGAAGTATTGGATGGAATCATCAGATTGCTCTTCTAATAACGGTTACCGCAGGATACTTTGCGGTGGTACTTAAGACGGCGCTACAGAATGCGGAGGAAGCAGTCAGATATGAGATGCCGATATATGGTCTTCTTATTCTTCTGATTGTGTATGCAATTGTATATATGGGAGCTAATGGCAGGATAGGCACGATTGCTATCCCGGTAGTACTCCTGATTGCTCTGGCAATGCAGATAACTGGGCTTGCCAATGACAAAGTATTATTCCTTTATCCGGAAGATGCAGAGAATAATATGTGGGCAAGTGAGAGAACTGACGATACTGTCATATACATATACGATTATCCAACTTACTGGAAGGTATGGGATGATGCGCATGAGCTTGCAGAATATAAGAAGATATTCTTCATAGATATGAACAATTCGGATCCAATAAGCGATGAAGATATCTGTTCTGCGGATCATATGTATGCATATGTTATGAGAACTGATGAGGCAGATGATATGCTTCAGAAGATAATTAGTCTGAATCCTAATGTTGATTCAGCGGTAAAAATACGAGAGCTTAAGTTCGTCGATCTGTACGAACTTAATTAGCAACAACACGGGCACCAGAGAGGAATCTATGGGAGAGAAGCTGCGAATTGCGATGCTGGGGCATAAGCGTATTCCATCAAGAGAAGGTGGAGTAGAGATTGTGGTCGAAAAGCTCGCTACGAGAATGGTGAATAAGGGACATGAAGTCACTGTCTATAACAGAGGTGGTCACCATGTAAGTGGATCTGAATATGATAAGTCCGAATCTAAGAAGTTCGAAGGTGTAACGGTCAGGAAGGCATGGACAATAGATGCCAGGGGATTGGCAGCAGTTACCTCATCGATATTTGGCGCTATAGCATGTGCGTTTGGGAGATATGACGCGGTACATTTTCATGCTGAGGGACCGAGCTTTCTTTGTGGCTTACCTAGACTCATGGGTAAGAAAGTGGTAGTAACAATTCATGGACTTGATCACATGAGAGCCAAATGGGGACGTTTTGCTTCGTGGTATATTATGCAGGGTGAGAGAGCTGCTGTAAGGCATGCAGATCATATTATTGTGTTAAGCAGGGGTGTGCAGGAGTATTTCACCAGGACATACGGAAGGGAAACAATACTTATTCCTAATGGTGTGGAGCGCGCAGAGATATGCGATGCCAGCATAATTAATGAAAAATGGGGACTTAAGAAGGATTCATATATTCTTTTTCTGGGGCGAATTGTTCCAGAAAAAGGAATTCATTATCTCATTGAAGCTTACAAGAGGCTTGATACTGACAAGAAACTCGTGATTGCCGGAGGGTCTTCGGATACCAGTGAATACTTCGAAGGGCTACGTGCAGAAGCTAATGACAGAATTATCTTTACTGACTTTGTAGAAGGCAGAACGCTGGAGGAACTGTATAGTAATGCGTATATTTACTGTCTTCCAAGTGATCTTGAAGGGATGCCACTAAGTCTTCTTGAGGCAATGAGCTATGGCAATGCCTGTCTTGTATCAGATATAGAGGAATGTACCAGCGTGATAGGTGACATGGGTGCTACTTTCAGAAAAGGTGACATCGATGACCTGACAGCCAGACTTTCAGAGCTACTTACAGACATAAGTATTGTAGAAGGATATAAGAAGCATGCTGCAGGATATATTACTGAAAGATATAATTGGGACGATGTTGTCGACAGAACTCTGGAATTATATCGCAGATGAGAATGCAACATGATGGACGTAATATTGCAATCGACTACAAGCATAAGTATTACAACTCCCAGACGATATTTGACACGATTTAGATATCAAGTGTATACTGATTTTTAGAAAATAAAGGATTTTTCCTATAGAAAGAGGTAACTATGAATAATATAGCACTTATTACTGGTGTAACTGGACAGGATGGTTCTTACCTTGCTGAGTTTCTCTTAGAGAAGGGATACGAGGTTCATGGTCTTATAAGACGTCACAGCGTTCAGAATACAGAGAGAATTGATCATATTATTGAAGGTCCTTACAACAATGTTAAGTTCTTCCTTCATTATGCTGATACAACAGATTCTTCAGGACTTGCAAGACTTGTATCTGAGATTAAGCCAACAGAGGTATACAATCTTGCTGCACAGTCACATGTAGGAATTTCATTTGAGGTACCAGAGTATACAGCAGAAGCAACAGGTGTATCTACACTTAAGCTTCTCGAGGCGATTAGAATGTTCGGCGGGAGTTCGTGCAGATACTATCAGGCATCTACTTCAGAGCTTTTTGGTGGTATTCCAGAGACAGCACCACAGAGTGAGAAGACTCCATTCTATCCAAAGAGCCCATATGGTGCTGCTAAGCTCTACTCTTACTGGATAACAGTTAATTATCGTGAGTCATACAATATGTTCGCATGTAACGGTATTCTCTTTAATCATGAGTCACCTAGAAGAGGAGAGAACTTCGTTACACGTAAGATTACACTTGCTATTGCCAATATTCTTGCAGGCAAGCAGGAGAAGCTTTCGCTTGGTAATATGAATGCTAAGCGTGACTGGGGATTTGCAGGAGATTATGTCAAGGGAATGTGGCTTATGCTTCAGCAGGACAAGCCAGATGACTTTGTACTTTCAACTAATGAGACTCATACAGTTCGTGAGTTTGTTGAGGCTGCTTTTGCCGAGTGTGGAATTAAGATTCGCTGGGAAGGAACTGGCGTAGATGAGAAGGGTATTGATGCAGCTACAGGAAGAGTTCTTGTAGATGTTAATCCAGAGTTCTACAGACCAGCTGAGGTTGAGTTCCTCTGGGGTGACTGTACCAAGGCTGAGACAACACTTGGCTGGAAGAGAGACACTGATTTCAAGGGTCTTGTTACAATGATGATGAATTCAGATCTCAAGGCTATTGCCGGTATGGACTGCAACGAATATAAGGCTAATCACTAACTGAGTATATGCCCGGACTGCTGTAATATGTGTTCCGCTATAATTGCGGAGATATATTACAGTGGCCCGGGCTTTTTTAATTTGAATAACATTGTGTTATAATAAGGCCATGGTCTACGTACTTATTAGTTGGATAATAATATGGTTAACTTCATATAGTATAGGGTATGCCGTACTGTCGCTGTTCATGAAGATGGCAGGACATAAGATGACAATAAGTTCAGTCAAGATTACATTTGCTGGAATTGCAGCAGTAGGAGTGTATGCAGAAGTGTTCAGTCTCTTTTCGGGGGTTGGCTTTGGGGCATTTATTCCGGTTGCTATGGCTGCAATAATATGCTGGATAGTGTATCACAGAGAACTGGTCAGATGTATTAGTAAGTCGTTCGCTCCATTTGGAGGAAGAGAATATATACCATGCACACCAGTGGATGACAGCATGGTATCACCAGGCATTGGAAGGATAGTACCATATACTGTTTTGCTTATATTGATGGCATATGGCACAAGCCGCGGATATATGCACTATGACACCAATCTGTATCATGCTCAGGCTATCAGGTGGATTGAAGAGTATGGTGTTGTTCCGGGGCTTGCCAATCTGCAGCTTAGATTTGGATATAACAGCGCGGAGTTTGCACTTAACGCACTTTATGGAATGAAGTGGCTTTTTGGACAGAGTCTTCATACTACAGCAGGATTCTTCGCACTATTATCAGGTATTGTGGCACTTGATCTTGTAAGGGCATTCAGGCTTGAGACAATAGACGGCAGGAGAACTGTTAAGATTACTCCATCAGTCTCAGATTATGTTCGAATCGGACTGATCTTCTATCTTGGAGTAATATTCTCTGAGATGATCTCACCTGCTTCAGACTATTATGCACAGCTGCTGATATTTGATGTGGTTATATGGTGGTTAGAGCTTGACAGATTACCATCGGAGGATGAAAGTCGTACAACGGGATATGCGCTGTTATGCGTACTTCTTGTATATGCAGTGACAGTAAAGCTTAGTATAGGACTACTGGTTCTGCTGGCATTTCAGCCGGCCATAACATGGATTAAGAAGAAGAACTACAGACCTGTTATTGTCAGCCTGATAGGTGGACTGATTGTGGCACTTCCGTATCTAATTCGTAATCATATTATATCAGGCTGGCTTCTGTACCCGTCGACTTTGCTGTCAATAGGATCTCCAGACTGGCAGGTCCCTAAGGGTAATGCTCAGTATGATGCAAAAGAGATAAGCATGTGGGGAAGAGGAATCAATAGTGCTGACAGATGGGCAGACGTAACGGCCACTAACTGGATTGGCGACTGGGTTAGTAGTCTGGGTATGCTAGAGAAGTGCCTTATACTTTCAACCCTACTTTCTGCAATTATACTGATAGTATTTGCTGTTATTCCTTCAGTATATGGGAAGTTTAAAAGGAGTAATAAGGCTGGCGATGATGCAATGGTGCCACTGATTGTATGTCTCATACTTGGTACAGGCTTCTGGTTCTGTAGCGCACCACTGGTAAGATATGGATATGCATATCTCATAATACTGCCATTTTTAACACTTGGATACATTATGTCAACCATAAAAACAGGGGCGTTCGCAAAGGATCATTCAACTGTTCGAAAGTATACAGTGCACTTAAGTTCCGCTGTTTTTGTACTGGTACTTGTTGTTATAACCGGAATGAAGGCCAGGGGACTCGTTAAGGATATAGTCAGAACTGCTGGAGAAAACTATTACGTTGTTCAGCAGGATTATATAGATGGTGAGGCATTCACTTATGACGTACAAGGTGTTACAATATACGTGGCTTATGATTCGGGTCAGATAGGGTATTACAAGTTCCCTGCAACGCCTGAAGAATATAGCGACATGGCACTTAGGGGAGAAGATATTAGTGACGGTTTCGTCACAGTAAGATAGAGGAGGCAATATGGCTAATCTTAGTAAAAATGACAAAATCTATGTAGCAGGTCACAGAGGACTTGTTGGAAGCGCGATTGTGAGATCACTTGAGAGAAGTGGTTACACGAATATCATTGGACGTACACATAAGGAACTTGACCTTACTGAGCAGGCAGCAGTCAGAGCTTTCTTTGAAGAGGAGAGGCCTGATGTTGTAGTTCTTGCAGCAGCAAAGGTTGGTGGAATCAATGCCAATCAGACAGCGCCAGCAGAGTTTGCTTATGAGAATATGCAGATTCAGTGTAATGTTATTCAGTGCTGTCATGAGTACAAGGTTAAGAAGCTTCTCTTCCTTGGAAGTACATGTATCTATCCTAAGATGGCTCCACAGCCAATTCCAGAGGATGCACTGCTTACAGGTCCACTTGAGACAACTAATGAAGCATATGCAATTGCCAAGATCTCTGGACTTGAGATGTGTAAGTTCTATAAGATGCAGTATGGAGATGACTTCATCAGCTGCATGCCAACTAACCTTTACGGACCTTATGATAATTATGATTTGAGTGGAAGCCATGTTATGCCAGCTATGATTAGAAAGTTCCACGAGGCGAAGGTTAATAATGCTCCATCAGTTGAACTTTGGGGAACGGGTTCGCCACTCAGAGAGTTCTTATACTCAGATGATATGGCTGATGCCTGTGTATATCTCCTTGAGCATTATGATGGATTACAGCATGTTAACATTGGAACAGGCAAGGAGGTTACTATCAAGCAGCTTGCTGAGACTGTTCAGAAGACCGTTGGATATGAAGGTGAGATTGTCTGGAATACTGCTATGCCAGATGGAACACCTAGAAAGCTGACTAACGTTGACAAGCTTCACTCTCTTGGATGGACACACAAGGTTGAACTTGAAGAAGGTGTTAAGCTTGCTTACGAGTGGTTCAAGGAGAATATTGACAGCGCTAGAATGTAGATGGAGATACGTATGAAGACTTATGGTGTAATAATGGCAGGAGGCGGAGGTACCCGCTTCTGGCCGCTTAGTAGAAAGAGCAGACCCAAGCAGTTCCTCAACCTGTCAGGCAAGGATACTATGGTTATGGATACAGCACTCAGACTTACAGGTGTGGCTGATAAGGATGATATTATGGTAGTTACCAGTGCTGCTCACAGAGATATGACTATAGAGCTTACAAAGGGTACACTCAGGGCAGACAGAATCCTCGGTGAGCCTGCAGCACGTAATACAGCAGCATGTATTGGATATGCAGCAATGGAGATTGTACGCAAGTATGAAGATGGCATAATGGTGATTGTTCCAAGTGATCACTTTATTAAGGATGAGAAGGAATTCGCAGCAGTCCTTAATGATGCTGTGGAGGTTGCTACTAAGACTAACGCTTTAGTTACAGTTGGAATCAGACCAAGTTTTCCATGTACTGGATATGGATATATCAGGAATACACATACAGAGAATGTGGCCGGAACATCGCATGAGCCAAGAGCGGTAGTGGAGTTCGTTGAGAAGCCTGATCTGGAGACAGCAGAGGGTTATCTCGAATCAGGAGAGTATGCATGGAACAGTGGAATGTTCATATGGAAGGCGAGCACTATTCTTGGATACTTTGAAAGACTTCTGCCAGATATATACGAGTATCTTGTTCGTATAGGAGATGCAATGGGCACAGCGCAGGAACAGCTTGTGATAGAAGAATTATATCCTCAGATACCTAAGATAAGCATCGATTATGGAATTATGGAGCGTGCAGATGGCGTGCTTATGCTCGAGGGTGATTTCGGCTGGAATGACGTAGGAAGCTTTGATGCACTTGAAGAGGTATATGGCACGGATGATGACGGCAATGTCAGAATGGCTCGTGCATGCACAATAGATACTAAGGGCTGTATATTATACGGAACTGATTCGGATAAGCTTATAGCAACATATGGTGTTAAGGATCTGATTGTTGCACAGACAGATGATGTTGTTCTTGTATGTGACAAGAGACATGCGCAGGATGTTAAGCGCTTCATAGATGAGATGACTGATACCAAGGACGAGAGATTCCTGTAGGATATGACTGATTATATGACATAATACTATTGAGGGATAGCGCAATGCGTCTATAAAGTGGACAATTTGCACTGTTATGTGTTAAAATACAAAGGATTATGTGCATAATACTAGAGGTATTCTCATGGATATAGTAGGCATTATAACGATATTTGTTCTGCCATATATGGCGGGATATATTTTATCGACACTTTTTAATAAGAGAGAGACCGGTCAGATTGAGACATATCTGATAGGTTTCTTTTTTGTGCTTTTATTGCAGGGAGTAGTGTTTATTGGCGGACAGGCATCTGGAATAAGCTTCGATCAGATGTGCGAGCTGTTCTTTAGTATGACATTGTGCATTGGAGTTGTATTTGCGCTGGCTCTTGTATGTAATATCATCAGGGCGATTATTGTAAAGAACAGACCTAAGAGTAATGACGAAGATTCAGCTTTATCTGAGCCAGTGAGTCACAGACCAATGAGCAGACAGGAGTGGGTTATTCTTGCAATACTAATTATTGTCGCTGCAGGTGTATTGGCCAGGGTATGGTTACTTAAGCCTTATCTAAGACATGATATTATGATTGAGACAGTAAGGACAACACTGTCAACTGATACAATTAACGAATATAATCCACTTACAAGTCAGCCATATTCACTAGGGCTTATAGCATCCAGAAAGCTGATATCTCTTCCTACATATTACTCATATATATGCAGAATCTATGGAATAGACGAGACACTTCTACTGTTCGTTTTTCTTACATCACAGACGATAATGTGTACATATTTTGCGTGTATCCAGACAATGGCACCAATGCTTCGTAACAGAAGAAAGACACTGATTTTTGGTGTGTTCCTTGGTGCACTTCTGCTTAGTGGTGATTATTTCAGTGGCGCTATAGGTGAGAAGCTCTTATGGTATGGATATGCTGGTGATACAATTGTTGCAGGAGTTATGCTGCCATATATTATGTATATTGCGACACGCTGGTATCGTGAGAGACGAGGAGATTATGGTGTTCGTAAGGGATATGTGATTAAGAATATTGCCAAGATGCTATTATGTCTTACAGCATCTGTTTTCATTACAGGAATTGCAACGGGAGCTCTGCTTATATTAATTACAATTGCTACAGTAGGTGCCTGTTGTATAGTCAGATTCAGAAATTTAGGTGAGGATAGTGTATGATTGCGATATTTAAGACAATGTATACTTTCCTTCAGAGCAGTAAGATGGAGGGAAGTTATCTTCTTCTTTTTGCGATAAGTATCTTTGTTCTGTATTCAGTTAATAAGCAACGTAACAAGTGGCTGCTTATGTATCCAGTACTACTGTTAGTTTTTGTTGTAGCCAATCCGGTTACCGTATGGGTGCTGTCAAGAGTATTTCCGGTAATCAGAAGCTATGAGCCACTTACGGTGCTGTTGCCTATACTCATATACATTCCTTTTGCGATTACGGAGCTTTTATCAGGAATGAAGAGTGCACATGAGAGAAGTATTGTGGCGATTGTGCTATTTGTATTCATTTCCCTTAGTGGCAATCTGATGGGTGTATTCGGCGGAGATACAATGACAGAGGCCAATACTTACAATGAAGAGAAGGCTACTGTAGTAAGTGTGGTTGACGAAAAGGCGAAGAAGTGTGTAATAGCTGATGAGGATATGGTACCATTCATCAATGCATATGGTGATAATGTACCTATGCTGTATGGGCAGGACCTGTGGACACCAGGAATGGATCTTGGAATAATGGATGAATATGATGAGGACATAATCAATCTGTGCTTTATGATGCGTGAGCCAGAGAAGTATATGGATGAAATCATTGAAGAATCTTTTGCATATGGTTGTGATATAATAATTACCAAGAAGTTTGAGGGTGCCAGAATTTCGATGGGACCTTATGTTCTAGATACACAGACAGACAATTATCTTATCTACAGGCTGAGAACGGCATAATAGACGGTGTAGATATAATGGAGGCTTTAAGGCATGTTATTAAGTGTTATTGTTCCCTGCTATAACGAAGAAGAGAATGTATCATACTTCTATGACGAGCTTATGAAGAATAAGCCATTCTTCTTTGAGAAGAATCTGGAAGTTGAGATTATATATGTAGACGATGGCTCAAGAGATGGGACAGTTCGTGAAGTTAAGAAGCTCAATTCAATAGATAAGAGAGTGAAGCTCATTTCATTTTCCCGTAACTTCGGCAAGGAAGCAGCTATATATGCCGGCTTCCAGAAGGCAAAGGGAGATTATGTCGTGATGATGGATGCAGATCTGCAGGATCCTCCATCGCTTCTGCCAGAGATGTGGCAGCATATTGAAGATGGTTATGATTCAGTGGCTACGAGACGCGTAAGCAGAAAGGGTGAGCCGCCGATAAGAAGCTTCTTTGCAAGGATGTTCTACAGACTTATGAATAAGATAAGTAAGACAGATATCGTTGATGGAGCAAGAGATTACCGACTTATGACACGTCAGGTAGTTGATGCGATTCTTGAGCTTGGTGAGTACAATCGATTCAGCAAGGGAATATATGGCTGGGTTGGATTCAGAACCAAGTGGGTAGAGTTCGAGAATGTTGAGAGGATTAAGGGTGAGACCAAGTGGAACTTCTGGGGATTGTTCCTGTACTCTCTTGAAGGAATTATGGCATTCTCTACAGCACCACTGTCTATTGCATCATTTTTTGGCGCGCTGTTTTGTGTGTTGGCGTTTGTGTTGATTCTGTTCGTTATTATCAGGTCATTCTTCTGGAATGATCCAACGAGTGGATGGCAGTCACTTGTATGTATCATTTCGTTAATCAGTGGTGTGCAGCTGATGTGTATTGGTATTATTGGACAGTATCTTGCCAAGACATATCTGGAAGTTAAGAACAGGCCTAAGTACCTTGTTAAGGAAGAGATAGAGTGATTAGTATAGTTACACCAGCGTATAACGCGAAGAATTACATATTGGATACGATGAAGATGGTTCTTTCGCAGACATATACTGACTGGGAGTGGATTATTGTTGAGGACGGCAGTACAGACGGCACAAGAGAACTTCTTAAGGACATGGCTGATAAGGGTGAACTGGATAGACGTATTCGTACGATATTTCTTGATGACAATCCTAACCGTGCGGCAGGTGCACGTAACAGGGGAGTAGATGCAGCCATTGGAAGGTATATTGCTTTTCTGGATGCAGATGATGTGTGGATGCCAGACAAGCTTAAGATTCAGCTTGATTATATGATTAGCAATGATGTGGCTTTTTCGTTCACATCATATGAGTTCGGTGATGAAGACGCTGTACCAACAGGGCGACTTGTTAAGGCGCCAGCCAGACTTACATACAGGGAAGCACTGTCAAGAACGGTGATTTTTACTACAACAGTTATGTTTGATACAGATAAGCTTGATAAGGAGCTTATTCATATGCCATATGTTGGCAGCGAAGATACTGCCACATGGTGGAGAATATTAAGGAGTGGCTTTGTGGCATATGGTATACCGGAGGTACTTGCAGTATACAGAAGGCCACAGACATCGTTATCCAGCAACAAGCTGTTAGCAATTAAGCGTATATGGTACCTGTACAGGCATGAAGAGAGACTCGGACTGCTTGCAAGTATGTGGTACTTTATGGGCTGGGCATATAGGGCAACAGTCCGAAGGATTTGACCCAAGAGGTGGATATGGGAGTAAAAGAGACAATTAAGAGAACAATTATATTACTGTGGAGTCTGCTGGGTGTAGTAGTGCTTACAGCGATGTATGCATATACGTGGGTATGTGTATATCATGGTCGACTTGTATGGCATGTTAAGCTGTATTTTAAGGGCCATGTGCTGATGGTATTTGTGTATCTTATCCTGCTTTTCTTCTTCATTAGTACGTTCGGTGGATTGAAGATAGGATACCTTAAGGCTACGGATGTCTTTATATCAAAGGTATTTGCAATTGTTATTGTTGATATTGTAAGTTACTTTCAGATATCACTTATGGAAGTTCGTCTTGTTAAGGGTGATCCATTTTTATATATGACACTTGTGCAGGTGGGATATGCAGCTGTATGGACATTCTTAGGCAACAGATTATACAGAATGTTTTTCCCGCCAAGGAAGCTGTTGCTAATATATGGTGATCATCCAATTGATGATATTCAGGCGAAGTTTGCTACTCGTAAGGATAAGTACAAGATAACCAGACTTATGTATATGGGAGTTGACGAGAGCATTCTCTATCAGGAGATGGAGAGTCCTGATTATGATGGCGTAGTGCTTTGGGATGTGCCTGCCACAGTACGTAATAAGCTGCTTAAGTATCTGTATGCAAGGGATATCCGTGTATATATGATGCCTAAGATTTCTGATGTTATCATCAAGGGTTCGGATCCAATTCATCTCTTCGATACACCTATATTCCTTACAAGGGAGTATTCACTTAAGGTTGAGCAGAGATTTATCAAGAGAATTATAGATATTGTATGTTCGCTTATCATAGCGGTGCTCGCATCACCGATTATGCTTATTACAGCAATCGCGATTAAGCTCTACGATGGAGGTCCGGTTCTCTACAAGCAGGTTAGATGTACTGTTGGAGGAAGGGAGTTCAAGATTATGAAGTTCCGCTCGATGAAAGTCGATGCGGAGAAAGATGGCGTGGCGCGACTTGCGCAGAAGAATGACTCCAGAATAACTCCAATAGGAAAGTTCATTCGTGCAGTGCGAATTGACGAGCTGCCACAGCTGTTCAATATCCTTAAGGGCGATATGTCCTTCATAGGACCTCGTCCGGAGAGACCAGAGATCATTGCACAGTATGTCGAGGATATGCCAGAGTTCGCTTTTCGAATGAAAGTCAAGGCTGGACTTGCAGGATATGCTCAGGTATATGGCAAGTACAATACAACACCTTATGATAAGCTTAAGCTTGATCTTAGCTATATAGAGAACTACAGCGTGTGGCTTGATATCAAGCTTATGATGCTTACTCTTAAGATACTTTTTAGCCCTGAGGCTACAGAGGGTGTTGATTCAACTCAGACGACAGCTGCTAAGCAGCAGGAAGAAGCTGTGATTGATACTCAGTCACAGTTGGATTCAGCCGCAGAGACAGCAGATAATGATAAGGAATAGTTATGTTAACCAAGAATGGCGTTGAGCAATTAGACTTAAAGAGAATATGGTCGCAGCTTACAAAAAAGATATGGCTTGTAATTGTTGTTACAATTCTGGGTGCTGTAGCAGGTGGAGGAATCTACTATGGATACAGCCATCTTGTGGGAGATACTAAGTACAGAATAAGTAATGATTACAGCATTAATTATAATCTTGATGAATTCATCAATAGTGTAGATTATTACAATGCTTATACCTGGGATGGAATTCTTAGGGATGACCCGATTGTTGATTATGCGCTCACACTTACGCAGGATGTTACCAAGCAGCAGATTCTTGACAGTGTTACAGGGCAGATGCTTGGCGATTACAGAATACTTACCGTGAATGTTACGGGTACAGATGAAGAACTTGTCCGTAGAATTTCTGATGCATATAAGGAGGCACTTCCTCACTTTGCGGAGGTGACAGATATGCTTACAGCGATTGATATATGGACAGATGCGGATGTTGAGGTATATGACGAGTATACCCGTGATGCCAATGCAGTGTTACTTGGCGGAATAATTGCATTTGTGATTATCCTTATATATCTGTGTATTATGTTTGTACTGGACGATGCTATCTATTCTGAACGTGACTGGGTAGGAAGATATGCAGATATTCCTTTTCTTGGTGCGTTAGGGACAGAGGAAGCCAGCGTTAATGCGGAGTATATTCTTGGCAATATAGAGGAATGTACTCAGATCAGGGTGTCTGAATTAGAGTTTTCGAGGAAGGTTTTCGACAAATTGAGGGCATCTAAGGGTGTCGTTGTTGTTATAGACAGGGGCATCAATGATGGGGCCAGTATTGATAAGGTTGTACTGACATTAAGAAAGCAGAATGTTAACATTCTTGCGGCATGCTTTGAGAGATAACAGTGAGGATATGATGAAGCTTCAGACTCTTGTATCAGGTGTAAAACTTAATAATAGAGAAGTTGCACAGAAGATGAATCTTCAGTCAGATGCCATTGTAATCAATCAGTGTGAGGAGAATTCGTACGAGGAGTACGAGCATAATGGATGTAATATCAAGTGCTACAGCTTCGTAGAGAAAGGCGTTGGTCTTAGTCGTAATAATGCGCTTATGCGTGCTACAGCTGATATAATTCTCTTTTCTGATGAAGATATAGTATATGATGATGGATATGCCAGGAGCATACTCGATGCATTTGACAGGATGAAAGATGCAGATATGCTGCTATTTAATGTAGATGTCCAGGAGTCAAGGGCAACATATCACACGGATAGTGTAAAGCGTGTGAGAAGCTATAATTGTGGAAGATATCCTGCATACAGCTTTGCATGCAGAACAGAAGCAATACATAGTAATAATATTACTTACAGTCTTCTATTTGGCGGAGGTGCCAGATATAGCAATGGTGAGGACAGTCTGTTCATTCAGGATTGTGTGAAGGCTGGTCTTAAGATATATGCACTTCCTATTAAGATTGGAACAGAGGTTCCACGTCCAAGTACGTGGTTTAATGGATATACGGATAAGTTTTTCTTTGACAGGGGTGTGCTCTATCATTATATGTATGGACGACTGGCCAGAATTATGGCACTTAGATTCCTGCTTAAGAACAAGTCGGTTATGCTTAAGGAGAAGTCGTTTGGCGAAGCATATTCGCTTATGAAGGATGGAATGAAGGTATGATTCTGTATACTGTGATTGCCATCGCTACTATTGCGCTGGCATGTATGGTTAGAACAACTTCATATAACGGAAGACTAGATAGGCAGCGAATACTTAATATGACATGCATCGCTGCCATTTTTGTGATTCTGACCCTGTTGGCAGCACTTAGAATAGAAGTGGGTAATGACTACGGAACGTATGTTGTAACTTGTCATGAGATATTTCAGGGTGGCTATGTAGTGACAGAACCTGGCTACAACTTTGTTGTCAAGGCGCTTTATACGCTCTCTGGTTCAGAGAATTACCTTTTAATGTTTGCAGTGTTCGGCGCAGCTATTACATGGCTGTTTATCAAGAGTATGTATGATCAAAGCGACAGTTTTTCATTAAGCTTTGTACTTTTTATGCTTCTGGGTGTATACTTTAGGTCGTTTAATACAGTCAGATATTACTTTGCGCTTGCCATAACATTATATTCGCTCAGGTATGTAGTTAACATAACTAGAAAGACTAGTAATCCATCGGTGGGCAATTCAGATGTATGTAAGGGAATTGATATACAGAATCTGATTAAATTCATCACATTGATTCTGATTGCGGCAACATTTCATAAGAGTGTGTTAGTTGTAATTCCGCTATATATCATAGCCAGACTTCCATGGAAGAAATGGATGTATGTGACGATTGTGGTAGTAGGTATTGTAATATACCTGCTCCAGGATAAAGTGATGGAACTGGCATTAGTATTGTATCCATCTTATAAGGATACAGTGTATATAGAGCAGACACATTCGCTGCTTGAGAATGCGCCGGTAATATTCAGATGTGTGCTGGTAATTGTACTGTGTGTGATATTCTACCGGGATGCGCTTTCAGACCGTGCGGACAACAGAATGTATCTTAATATGAGTATAATGGCTACTGCACTGTATCTGTGCTGCTCATGGCTTCCGCTCATTACAAGATTTGGATATTATCTGATAACAGCGCAGATTCTGCTTATCCCTAATGTTATATTATCGATACGCGATGACAGAAAGAAGTCTTTAGCACTTAAGATTGTGATAGTAATATCAGTACTGTACTTTATGTATTTCCTTAAGACTGCGACAGCAGAGGGAATACGTGTGCTTCCATATAAGAGCTGGTTGTTCTATGATCATTACTGGCTTAATCAGACAGATACTTTCTAGCAGGTGAAGGAAAGAACATGAGTGTAAGATTTGAGATTGTTGTAGTATGCCTTAATCCGGGTGAAAAACTTGAGGCGACTCTTGGTAGCATATATTCTCAGGACTATCGTGATTACAGGGTAATCATCAAGGACGGTGGTTCAACTGACGGTGCCTTGGAGCAGTTACGTGCTTCAGGGTATTTTGACGTTGATGAACGCATGGATAGGACAATCATATCTGTTAGTCCTGACAAGGGAATATATGATGCGATGAATCAGGCAGTTGATATTGTGAAGGCTTCAGAAGAATCGGACTTGTTTGTGCAGTTCCTTAATTGTGGGGACATTTTTCATGATGAAAGAGTACTTAGCAGCGTGGCATCCTGTATAGAAGCCGGTATAAGGGAAAAAGGAAGCACATTAGGAGACTGTAATGGACATAATCCTCGAATATTCTATGGCAATCAGTACAATCTTCTGACGGGTGCAGCAGTAACATCTTCGCCACAGATTAATGAGTTTTCACTATACAGAAATGTTCCATGTCATCAGGTTTGCTTTTATGATATCGAATTATTCTCAAAAAGGGCATACAATACAGACTATCGTGTCAGGGCTGATTATGAGCATTTTCTTTATTGCATGTACGAAGAATCAGCGGTTGCAATATATATGAACCAGCTAATCTGTGATTATGAGGGCGGAGGCTTCTCAGAGACTAAGGCCAATAGGAAGAAGTCGTCGGCAGAGCACAGGACGATTACAGACATGTATATGGGGAGAAAGGCTGTAAAGTACAGAGTCATCATGATATTAAGTGGAGCACCACTTAGAACGAGACTTGCCGAAAGTTCTCGTTTTTCAGGTATTTATAATGCTATAAAGTCCGCCGTCTACGGACTTAAAAATACCAAACAGAGGTGAGGAGATTATGAATAAGGACAAGTTGAAGCCAAAGCTTTTTAGTGTAATGAAAGGATACACTAAGGAACAGTTAGTTAAGGATCTGATATCCGGTGTTATAGTGGCAATTATTGCATTGCCGTTGTCTATAGCACTTGCACTTGCATCCGGTGTTGGACCAGAGCAGGGTATCTATACAGCAATCGTTGCTGGATTCTTAATATCTTTCTTCGGAGGAAGTCGCGTTCAGATTGCAGGACCAACTGCAGCATTTGCTACAATAGTTGCAGGTATTGTGGCAAGGAATGGAATGGACGGATTGATTGTGGCTACAATTATTGCAGGTATACTTCTGATTGTTATGGGTGTATGCCGACTGGGTAGTCTTATCAAGTTCATACCATATACAATAACTACTGGTTTTACTGCTGGTATAGCTGTAACAATTGTAATCGGACAGCTTAAGGACTTCTTTGGTGTGACATATGCCGATGGTGTCAAGCCTGTCGAGACAATGGAGAAGATAGAAGCACTTATCAGCAACTTTAATACAGTTAACTGGCAGGCTGTTATAGTTGGTGTTGTGTCGCTTGCAATACTAATTATCTGGCCATTTATTACAGAGAAGATTCCGGGATCACTCATTGCTGTTATTGCAGGAGTTCTAATGGTTAAGTTCCTTGATATGAACTGCAATACAATCGGTGATCTCTATACAATAAAGAGTGGGCTTCCAATGCCAACTATTCCACATATCACAATGAAGGTTGTGACATCTGAGCTCTCAGATGGATTTACCATAGCAGTGCTTGCTGCGATTGAGTCACTTCTTTCCTGCGTAGTTGCAGATAGTATGATTGCATCAAAGCATCGTTCCAATATGGAACTTGTTGCGCAGGGAATTGGTAATGTAGGCTCAGCACTTTTTGGAGGTATTCCGGCTACAGGTGCAATTGCAAGAACAGCTGCTAATATTAAGAATGGAGGAAGAACTCCAATAGCGGGTATGGTGCATTCTATTGTACTTTTGCTTGTACTTGTTCTTCTTATGCCATACGCAGCACTTATTCCAATGCCAACTATTGCGGCGATTCTTTTCCTTGTTGCTTACAATATGTGTGGTTATAAGACATTTGCACATCTGTGTAAGACAGCACCTAAGAGCGATATAGCTGTGCTTATCTCGACATTTGTACTGACAGTGGTATTCGACCTCGTTGTGGCTATTGAGATAGGTATGATTGCAGCCTGCGTTCTCTTTATGAAGCGAATGAGTGACGAATCAGAGATTCGCGGCTGGAAGTACTTTGATGATGAGAATGATCCAGACAGAATCGAGATAAGACAGGTTCCAAAGGAAGTAAGAGTATATGAGATAAGTGGTCCTATGTTCTTTGGCGCTGCAGACAGAATCGGTGAGATTACTATTAAGGACTTTACCAAGGTTCTTGTAATTCGAATGAGAGGTGTGCCTGCGCTGGATGCAACAGCAATGCACTCACTTGAACTTCTTCATGAAAGATGTGTTAAGAATAAAGTTCAGCTTATTTTCTCTCATGTTAATGAGCAGCCATATAAGACAATGGAGAAGGATGGATTTGTTGAAAAGATTGGAGCAGATAACTTCTGCCCACATATTGATGATGCACTTGCACGAGCTTCATCAATAATTGCATAATATGACTTATCGAGGCGCTACCGTCAGTAATGACGGTGGCGCTTTTTTCAACTAACGTGAAAAGTTTCAGACTGGGAAAATCTATTCACATATCAGGGATATTGAATTATAATAACTATGTATGTTCAAATGGCGATACTGTCGCCAGTTGTGAATTTTCACCTGGACTAATACCAATAATTAAGGTGATTCTATGAAAGTATTATGGTTATGCCTGTTTCTTCCCGAGCAGGTTGCGAAGAAGCTGAATATAGAAGGCAGCGTTAAGGAAGGCTGGATAACAGGAGCATTGAGCCGTATGTCGGCGGATCACTCATTATCCCTTGCAATTGCGTATCCAACTACTTCAGAAGCGCATGAATGCAGAGAAGATGTTATGTTAACTGACCGGTTTATGGTAGCCTGCTTTGGATTCAGGGAGGATACAATTCATCCAGAGAACTACGATGCTTCAATGGAAGACAGGCTGGATAAGATAGTCAGAGAATATGCTCCGGATATAATACATGTGTTTGGAACGGAATACGGACATACACTTGCAATGGTTAATGTAATTAACAGAATGGAAGAATCAGGTAAGGCACCTAAGCTGTTAATCGGTCTGCAGGGTATAATCTCAAGATGTGGAGAGGAATATGAGTGCGGTCTGTCAGCAGCTGTTGTCAACCGCAATACATTCAGGGATATCATTAAAAAAGATAATATTAGATGTGCCAAGGAAAAGTTCATTAAACGAGGTGAACTTGAGCGGATGGCGCTAAGTAAGGCAGGGCATGTAACTGGAAGAACTGCATTCGACAGAGAGATGTCTTTGCAGCTTAATCCGGATGTTATCTATCATCATATGAATGAGACACTTAGGGAACCTTTCTATAAAGGGGCATGGTGTCTTGCAGACTGCAGACGTCATAGCATTTTTATGAGTCAGGGAGATTATCCTCTTAAGGGATTGCATATTATGCTTGAGGCGATGCCTCTGATAATTCGTAAGTATCCTGACGCAAAGCTGATTGTGTCAGGTGCTAATATTACAGCATATACGAGTATTAAGGATAGGCTTAAGATAAGCAGCTACGGAAGATATCTAAGGGAGATAATAGCTGCAAATAATCTATGGGACCATGTTGAATTCACAGGCCGTCTGGGTTCAGACGAGATTAAGCAGCAGTATCTTAATTGTCATACATATGTCTGTGCATCCTCAGTCGAGAATTCACCTAATTCAATGGGAGAAGCTATGCTCTTAGGCGTGCCAGTTGTTGCATCAAGGGCTGGGGGAATTCCGAGTATGATAGAAGATGGCAGAGAAGGACTTCTGTTCGAAAGTATGGATTCGACAATGTTAGCAGAGTGTATTGACAGAATCTGGTCGGATGACGGACTTGCAGTGGAGCTTGGGGCACATGCTATGAATCGTGCTACAACAACACATGATGCAGACGCCAATTATAATCGTCTATTGGAGATTTACGAAGAATTATGCGAATAACTTTTGTATCAAATTACATAAATCATCATCAGATACCGTTCTGTAATGCAATGTATTCATTGAGTAATGAATTCAGATTCATTGCCACGCAGGAGATGTCTGGTGAGCGTATGGGAATGGGCTGGAAGGATGTTACCAGCGAACTTCCATATGTAATATGCGCATACCAGGATATGGAAGCAGCGAAGGAAGCAATTGACGAGAGCGATGTACTTCTTGCAGGCTGGATGGATGATGCTTCAATAATCAGTTCAAGACTTAGAAGTGGTAAGCCTGTATTTCGAATAAGTGAGCGACTTTACCGTGAGGGTCAGTGGAAGTTCATTTCTCCAAGAGGGCTCGTAAGTAAGTTAAAGGAACACACCTTTATGAGAAAGTATCCAGTGTATCTACTGTGCAATGGTGCATATGTTGCAAGCGATTATGAGCTGATACATGCTTATAAGGGAAAAAGATACAGATTTGGGTACTTCCCTGCAACAAGAACTTATAACAGCGTGGACGAACTGTTCAAAAGAAAGCCGTCAGTTAAGACTATAAGTATAGAGCATGCAGATGAACTTCCGATGGAGCCACCAGTACTTACGCAGGAAGAAGTACGCATAGTCTGGGCTGGGAGATTTATGCCCCTTAAGCATCCTGAATATATGGTCAGACTTGCATCGGATCTTGTCAGACTCGGATACAGATTCCATATACACATGATAGGCGGCGGAGAGATGGAAGCAGACCTTAAGGAACTTGCCGAGTACGAATTGATTGATGAACATATTACGTTCCATGGTTTTATGGAGCCTGAAGATGTCAGGGATGTAATGGAGAAGTGTCACATTCACATTTTTACAAGTAACTTTCTGGAAGGCTGGGGAGCAGTTGTGAATGAAGGAATGAACGCAGCACTTGCAGAAGTAGTTAATGATGAAGTGGGTGCAGCTCCATATCTTATTGAGAATGGTATTAATGGACTTACATATCATTGTGGAGTCTATGAAGATATGAAGGATAAGGTTATTAGCCTTTTAGATAACCCTGAGACAATTGAGAAATATGCAAGAGCAGCATATGCAACAATTACTGAGATATGGAATGCTGAAGTTGCAGCAAAGCGACTTTATGATGCAGCAACGCAGGTGCTTAATGGCATGGAGCCGGAGAGATATGAAGATGGTCCACTTTCAGTAGCACCGATAGTTAAGCCAAGGTTCTGGGCTACAGGAAGACTCGGTGAATAGAGGATAGGAATGTTAGTATCAATTATTGTACCAATATATAATATTCAAAAAGAATACCTTGTAAGATGTGTACGCTCAATTTGTGAGCAGACATACAAAGAACTTGAGATTATTCTTGTAGATGATGGCTCAACAGATGGAACTTCGCAGGTTGTGGATGAACTTGGAAATACAGATTCAAGAATAAGAGTATTCCACAAGGACAATGGTGGATCATCAAGTGCAAGAAACCTTGGAATAGATAAGTCTACAGGTGAATATATTGGATTCATTGATAGTGATGATTATGTGTCTGCAGATTACGTCGAACTTATGGTAGAAGCTATCAAGGACCATGGGCTCATGATGGCACAGATATCCAGAGATGAGATAGATGAGAATGGGGAAAGGCTTCCAGATGTGTGTACACCACCAGAGCATGAACAGATGATTACTGCAAGGGAGCAGATAATTGAACTCCTCATGCACAGGGGTGATTGCAGCTTCTGTACGAGACTCACTCACAGATCATTTTTTGAGAACAGAAGATTCCCTGAAGGAAGGCTAAATGAGGATTTTTATCTGTTAATGCAGATGCTGTTAGGATTAACACCGGATGGAAGTCAGACTGACAGCAGAATCGATAGGTATATTATTCTTCCAAGTCAGTCATATCATGTTTTTTATCGAATGAATAGCAATAGCAGACGAAGTGACAGGGAAGATTTTAGCAGGGTGTTTGTCGATATAGTCGATAATGCGGATTGGGTTGAGAAGATGATAGTTAAGGATTATCCGGAACTAATGCCATATGCCAAGAGATTTGCACTGTATCAGAGACTGGATTATCTGCTACATATTCCGGTATCAATGATGAACCGGGATAATGCATTCTATATGGATGTATGGAGATACATCAGGAAGAATCGTAAGGACATTAGAAGTAATGATTATCTGACTAAGAAGAATCGTCTGTACCTCAGCCTTATGTCTTATAATCCGGCGATTATAAGAAAGGTACACCGGCTCAAGATGAAGCTTACCAGATAGTATTGGAGTTAACAGAGAGTAATGACAGGATTAAGCATAAGAAAAAAGAATATTGTATTTATGCTTTTGGCTGGCCTGATAGCACTTTCAGCATATGTAGACGTACTCGTGGTATGTGGAATAACACCATTGGGTGATGAGACATTCCTAATGTATGACATGAAGAGGCAGTACATTGATTACTATGCTTACGTAAGGACTCTGCTATCTGGCGAGAATAATCTGTTGTATTCTTTTGCAACAGCACTTGGATCAGGGATGCTTGGGTTTGAAGTATACTATCTTTCAAGCCCGTTTATGATTGTATTTGGAATGTGTCCACCGGAAGCACTTCCAACTGCCGTATCTGCTGTAATTGGTATTAAGCTTACCATTGCAGCAATGATAATGTATGCATTTCTTCGTCGTGAGAGTAAGGATGATGGCGATGTTATCGGATTCCTGATAACAGATATAATAGCTGCTTCGTGGGCAATGTCTTCATTCCTTTTTGCTCACAGCATGAATATGATGTGGATAGATGTTGTTATTCTTCTTCCACTTATGATATGGTCGCTTGAATATATGCTTAAGGGATATACAGAGCGTAAGAGTGGGCAGTTTTGGCGAGGAATGATTCCGTATACATTATGTATGGCTGCAATTCTAATCCTCAATTATTACATATCATTTCAGGTGATAATAATTCTTGGATTGTGGACGTTAATGTATATGTGGATAAAGGGAGACAGGCATCCACTTTTGCAGATTGCAAGAATTGTCACGGCATCAGTAGTGGCAGCAGGAATGGATGCTGTGCTGCTTATCCCAACGGCACTTGAACTAGCCAACAGTCCTAAGGATATAAGTAAGCTGGGCCTGGAACTGACTGGAAAGAATCTTTTCATTCGAGATGTTCTATCCAAGCTTCCAGCCTGTTCATATGACTACATTGAAGCAAGATTTGGTCTTCCACAGGTATACTGTGGTGTTGTGCTGATATTTCTGTCGGTGCTTTACTTTATGTGCGCCCAGAGAAGTATACGAGAGAGAGTTGCGAGAGCAATATATATTGGAGTATTACTTGTGTCCTTCTGCCATGACAGTCTTAATCTGATATGGCATGCAGGAATGGAGCCTTCCGGACATCCATACAGATATGCATATATGTGGATATTTCTGATGATTATCTGCTCATATGATGTCACTATGGAATTCTACAACAGACGTGAAGAAGATGAGAATAAGAGTAAGATAATAATATCGGGTCTGGGTAGGCTGGTAATTGCCATGGTAATAATTGGCATAGTGTTCTACGAAGTGCTGAGACTTAGATATGATCATATTTCACAACAGACTATATATCTTAACTGGGCGCTTTTTGCTGGATTTTCAGTTTTACTGGCAGCAATTATTATCTGCAGGGCATTTAATAAAAGCAGACTTGTTATAGCTATAATGGCGCTTATATCTGTTGTTCAGATGGGCGAACTGGTTATGAGTGATGGATATACTTTCATATATCAGTCGATGAATAATCAGAATATGTCTGAGTATTCACATATACGTAGTACGACTTCAGAGGCTGTAGAGGCTGTCAAAGGCTGTGATAACTCATTCTACAGAATGGAGAATCTTAATCCAAGGCAGCAGAATGATGCTATGCAGTACAACTATAATGGAATTACTCATTACAGCTCAGCGGGAATGATCTATGTCAGATATTTCCTTCAGAGGATGGGATTTAATGATGACGAATTATACACTCACTATGGGCATGATAACACTGCTACAGCTGATAGCATTCTGGGTGTTAAGTACGTTCTTAGTGATGGAACATATGAGGTCCACGACCATTATGAGAGGTTGTATGAGGGAGAAGTGTGCGCATATAGTAATCCATATGTGCTTCCTGTTGCCATTACAACCGAGGGATTTAACTACGAAGATATTTCGGATGGAACAGATATCGCGGACAGCAATATGATACATGTGCCAGCGGTTGATCCATTCGCCCTGCAGGAGGATATCTATTCCAGACTGCTTGGAAGGGAAGTCAGGCTTTTTGAGCATGCTGATGTAAGCAGGTTACCAGGTGAATCGGATAAGCCATGTGATATATATAATGTTACAGCAACTACAGACGGCGAGATGTATATGTATATTGACGGAATACTCGAGTACGAGCAGGGACTTTCACTGTATATTGACGACGAATTTGTCACAACATATGGTAATGCCGCATGCTGCAAAGTAATTAATCTTGGTTACAGAGGAACTGGTGACAGTGTTACTATTAAGCTCGAGGCTGATACAGAAGATGCTCATATGGGCGAGGGAGTGTTCGTTACTGAGCTTACAGATGAACTTATGAAAGCATCGGAAGAGGTCAGCAGAAGAGGTGCAGTGATAAGCAGATTAAGCTCATCTCATCTAAGTATTGAGTGTGGAACAGGAGACGGTCTGTTTCTTACAATACCTTGTGAGAAGGGATGGAGTATAACAGTAGATGGCACCAGGGTAATGCCCGTTGCAATATATGATTCGCTTACTTATATTCCTATTAGCGATGGTAGCGACTCGCATGTCATTGATATGAGATTTGTTCCGGAAGGAATGATTGTAGGAATGATCATTAGTATTATGGCAATACTTGTATTTGGAATTATTGTTTTCGTAACTATGAGGAGCAATGCAGAATCCTGTGGCAGGGAGAATAATGAGCAGAAGTAGAAGTATAATTGTAAAAATAATATGGTCTATACTTTCTGCTATGCTTATTGTTATTCTAATCCTCTCAGAATCAGCGAGTGGGCATAATAGTCAGGAGAAGTATTCATATGTGACTATTGGTGAAGAAAGAATCAACGTCTTTACACATGGCGATGATGATTATGTCTTTCTTCCTTCATATGCTGACGAGGATATGATGAAGCGGTCTCCAGCTGCGAAGAAGCTGGATATTACAGTTATGCATTCGGCTAATCTTCCAACGATTTTTATAGATACAGAATCAGGAAGCATTGATGAAATTCTTGCTGATAAGAACTATTCTGAGACCGCTAAGATCAGAATATATGATAAAGAAGGAGTCCTGGAGAAGTCAGTAGGATTAAAGTCATTCAAGGGACGTGGCAATTACTCCTGGAACAATTGGGAGAAGAAGCCATTTGCTCTTAGTCTTAAGAAGGAGGACTCATTGCTTGGTCTGGGAAGTGGGACAAAATATGCCCTTATTGCTAATGCAAGTGATGCCACACTGATGCGTAATGATATTGCTTTTCGTATAGAAGAGAAGCTTGGTATTAAGTATGCACATACTGGGCGTCATGTGGATCTGTATGTTAATGGGGATTATATGGGCAACTATTATCTCATGGATGCGATAGATGCTGGTGTTGAAAGAATAGACATTAGAAACCTCGCATCGGAGATGGATAGAATATATGATGGTATCGACTGTACGTCGTTCCCTGTATATGAGACTCCTGAGATGAAGGGATGGAATCTCGATGCTGAGCCAGAGGATATCACAGGCGGCTATATAGTGGAGAGAGAATTCGGGGACAGGTATATGACAGAATACGGTGATAATCCAAGCTGCTTTATTACTGCAGCAGATGAACACTTTGTTGTATCATCACCTAAGTACTGTTCCAAGGCGCAGATTAACTATATTAAGAATCTCTTTGATGAGACAGAGAAGGCAATTCTTTCATCAGACGGGATTAATCCTGATACAGGTAAGAGTGTTGAGGAATACATAGATATAGAGTCTTTTACAGTGAAGATTCTTGCGGCAGAAGTAACACTTAATTACGATGCAGGTGTGAGCAGTGAATATTTCTACAAGGACTCAGACAGAACGGACTCAAGACTATATGCAGGCCCGGGCTGGGACTATGATATGAGTATGGGAAATTATCTTGACTGGATGGAATTTGAAGGATATGGCCCGGGAAGAAGTATTATAGTCAGTAATGAGACGGACTCAAGTAAGTGGTATGCGAAGCTGTACCACAGAGATGACGTCAACAGGATTGGAAGAAGTAAGTATATAGAACTGTGTCCATATATTGATGAACTTACAGACAAGACTATCCCATCATATAAGTCAATCCTCGCTGCGAGTGCGAAGATGGATGGTATCAGATGGCAGAGCATGTATGATGAGAATGGATACACGACAGGTGATGATGAAGAGTATATTGAACTTCAGGAATTCATAAGGGACAGGAAAGTATATCTGTGTGAGAGATGGAATATAGAGTAGAACAGAAGTATCTGATTAATGAGAAGCAAATTGCATATCTTATGACATGCTTTGAAGGGATTATTGGCAGAGATACGCATGCACCTGATGGAACATATCTTATAAGAAGTGTATACTTTGATGATATGTATGACACGTGTCTTAGGGAGAATGAAGCAGGAGTCGATAACCGTGAGAAGTTTAGAATCAGGACATACAACAATGACACGGATGTCATAAGATTAGAACTTAAGCTTAAGAAGAATGGCTTCACGAGAAAGAGGCAGACACTTGTTTCGTATGATGAAGCAGATTCTCTAATAAAGAGAGATTGTGATGAACTGCTTCAGAAGTATGGATGGCTTGACGAAGGCAGATATGCTATGGAGGATTCTTTCCTTCGTAAAAAACTGTATTCACAGATGATGACCAGACGACTGCAGCCTGTCAATATTGTGGAATATGAGAGAACAGCTTATGTAGACAAGACAGGTAATGTGAGAATTACTTTCGACAGAAATATTGGTGGAACTCATGATTACAACACATTTTGGGATAATATACTGCCAGCTGTTCCAGCGCTGCCTGCAGGACAGCATGTTCTTGAAGTAAAGTATGATGAAGTTCTTCCTGATGTGTATCGAAGGATAATATCGGAATGTGACCTTAATCGAACTGCTTTTTCCAAGTACTGTTATCAGAGAAGAAGCGTTATGAATCAGATATAGAATAATAATGATGGGAGAAGGATATGAGCTTTTCAGATGCAATTAAAAAGTCAGTTATGGAGGGATTCCTTGGGAATGATATACCAACCAGTCAGGTGCTTACAGTACTTGCAGTCACATTTGTGATAGGAATCTATATCTTTATGGTATATCGCATGGTTAACAGGAGTTCCATGTATGACAAGAGCTATCATGTTGCAATGTCGATGCTTTCGGTGATTACCGCAGGAATTATTCTTGCCATGCAGAGCAGTATTGTAATATCACTTGGTATGGTTGGCGCGCTTTCTATCGTGCGATTCAGGACAGCTGTAAAGGATACAATGGACCTTCTGTTTCTGTTCTGGAGCATTGGTGAGGGAATAATATGTGGTGCCGGGCTTTTCAAGATTGCTATAGTTGTTGCTGTAGTTGTGACGATCGGAATATTTGTCCTTGAGATGCTGCCTGGTAACAGAAAGCCATATCTGCTTATTATTAACTGCAGTTCGTCTGACTGCGAGGACAGAATCATTGAACTGGTCAGAAACAACTCGAAGAATTACAAGGTAAAATCGCGCAATATTAAGAAGAGTGGATGCGACTTTATGCTTGAGGTTCAGACGAACACAGAGAGCACCCTTGTTAAGGAGATTGGTGCACAGGCAGAAGTAGTAAGTGTATCGCTTCTTAGCAATGAGGGAGAAGTGAGATTCTAGTAGGAATTAGTGATAATTATGGAGGATATCTGCATAGCAGAGTAAGATTGGATGAGTACTGTTATAAGAGATTATCATGCAGACGACTATGGACTGTCAGTAGGTGGTTCTGAGATAATAATCGACTGTATTAGTAAGAAGAGATTAAGCAGTATAAGCATAATACCTAACATGCATTGCTACGAGGAATGTATGGAACTGTTGCATAAGGCTTGGGCTGAACTTGAGGTTAAGCCACTTATTACAGTCCATATTAATCTGGTAGATGGTATAGGGCTTGCAGGAGGCACTGGTATGGTGACTGATGAGAATGGGTTCATCAAGACCAGCTGGAAAGAACTCCTGATGAGGTCGATTATGCCTGGCAAGGGAAGAACTGAGTTCAGAAGACAGCTTGCAGAAGAGATTTACGCGCAGATAGAGGCTGTATATGACAGACTTCCTGAGGGTTGTGAACTGAGGCTGGACAGCCATATGCATACCCATATGATACCAGTTGTCAGAGAAGCTCTTTTTGACGCGGCTGACAGATTCTGTGATGAAAGAGGTGGCATCAGGGTTGGCTTTGTCAGAGTGGCAAGAGAGCCTATTATGCCGTATCTTATGACTTTTTCGCTTTGGCACACGTATTCTCCAGTCAACTGGATTAAGAATATACTTCTTAATATGCTGGCTGGCCCAATGGAGCGAGAACTTGGAAAGAGGAATATCTCATATGGTCTACTGTGGGGACTGGTAATGAGTGGTCATATGGATCGCCTCAGATGTGAGAAGCTAATGGATAGGATGTTTGCATATGCAGATAAGAAGGGAAAAACTATGGAGATTCTCTATCACCCGGGCAGAATCACTGAGGATGAAGTGACGGACGCACATTGTAAGCCGGATATAACATCATTCTATGTATCGCCTAACAGAGATATAGAGCTTGAAGCCGTGCTAAAAGCAAACAGACTGGAATAGTCTGTCTGACTGCATCAAAGAATCAAAAGCATCGCATAATAACACGAAATATGGTAGAATCAAGATTATGAAAAAGATATCAGTTATAGTACCTTGTTATAACGAGGAAGAGACAATTGAAAAGTTTTACGAAGCAATAACAGACTTATGGAAGGATATGCCTGCATATGAGCTTGAGGTCGTATTCGTAGATGATGGCTCCAAGGACAAGACTCATGAGCTTGCTAAGAAGTTATCTAAGGATGATGACAGAATACGTTATACATCATTCTCCCGCAACTTTGGCAAGGAAGCGGCAATATTCTGTGGTCTTAGGCAGGCAACTGGCCACGCAGCTGTAGTGATTGACGCAGACCTCCAGCATCCTGTGGAGACTATCAGGGATATGGCTGTAAAGTGGGAAGAAGGATATGATATTGTTGAGGGTATGAAGGCTAGCAGAGGCAAGGAGAGTAAGACTCACGGCCTTTTTGCAGGACTGTTCTATAAGCTTATTAGTGCCATGATAGGATTTGATATGAATAATTCTTCTGATTTCAAGCTTATGGACAGAAGAGTTGTGGATACACTCAATGATATGACAGAGAAGGATACATTCTTCAGAGCACTAAGCTATTGGGTAGGATTCAGGAGTACATCGGTAGAATATGTTGTTCAGGACAGAGTTGGTGGTGAGAGCAAGTGGTCAAGTGCAGCACTTGTAAGATATGCGCTTAAGAATCTGACATCATTTACATATATGCCACTTCATCTGATTTCAGTAATAGGTTCTGTAATTACACTTATAGGTATAGGACTTGGTATAGATGCGATAATCAGCTACGCCAGTGGTGAAGCAATAGGCGGATATCCATCATTAGTTATTCTTATTGTTCTTGCAACAGGAGGAATAATGTTAAGTCTTGGTATCATTGCAGTATATCTTGCCAAGATGTATGAAGAACTTAAGGACAGACCAAGATATATTGTCAGGGATCACAATTAGAGAACGGAGAATAGTATGGCCAAGAATAACCTTCATGGTTCAATAATAATTACATACAGATGTAATGCACACTGTAATATGTGCGACTGCTTTAAGGATCCGACAAGACCAGAGGAAGAGATAGATCTTGCAACACTTGAGAAGCTTCCGGATATGGCCTTTACTAATATCACAGGCGGTGAGACCTTCATCAGAAAGGATATAGGCGATATTGTTGAGCTTCTCTATAAGAAGACCCCAAGAATCGTTATCTCAACGAATGGATACTTTACAGACAGAATAATCGAATTATGTGAGAGATTTCCGGAGATAGGAATAAGAATTTCGATAGAGGGACTTGAGGAGACCAATAATGCGATACGAGGTCTTCCTGATGGATTCAACAGAGGCTATGGCACTCTTCAGAAGCTTGTCGAGATGGGACATAAGGATGTTGGATTTGGAATGACGGTACAGGATATTAATTGTGAGGACCTTGTTCCGTTGTATCATATGGCCAATGACCTTGATATGGAGTTTGCAACAGCTACGCTTCATAACAGCTTCTATTTCCGTAAGACAGATAATAAGATTGATGATAAGTATAAGGTATCGAAGGCATTCGAGGAACTTATCAACGAACTTCTTGCAAGTAAGAGCCCTAAGAAGTGGGGAAGAGCATACTTCAATCATGGGTTGATTAATTATATATATGGACAGCCAAGACTATTACCATGTGAGATGGGAACTAATGGATTCTTTTTGGATCCATATGGTAATGTGCTTCCTTGTAATGGAAGTACTGAGAAGATGTCTATGGGTAATCTTCATGATCAGACCTGGGATGAGATATGGAATGGCGAGCAGGCTGCCAGAGTGAGAGATCAGGTTAAGCATTGTGAGAAGAACTGCTGGATGATAGGTTCTGTATCTCCTGCGATGAAGCAGAGGATATGGGTTCCAGGCTGGTGGGTTGTTAAGCACAAGCTGTTCATGGGTAATAAGTATTCTCTTTCAGAGAATAAGTTTATAGACAGGGACTAGGTTATGAAGGAATTAGGATACTGGTCAGAACTTAGAGATTCGCTATCAACTATTGGAATAGAATCGGGAGATATCGTATATGTCAGCTCTGACGTAACGGGGCTTATACTTCAGGCCAAGCGTGAATTGGGATTAAAGGGAAGAGAAGGACAGACTCTCTTCCTTGATACATTTATAGACATACTTAAGGATATAGTTGGCACAGAGGGTACACTTCTTTTTCCTGTGTATAATTGGGATTTCTGCAAGGGAATACCATTTGATATAAGGACAACACAGGGCAGAGTTGGATCACTTAATAATTATATTCTTAATAACAGGGATGACTTCATAAGGACTAAGCATCCGCTGTACTCACTTATGGTATGGGGACGTTATGCAGATGAACTGGTTGCCATGGACAATCAGGATTCGTGGGGATCAGGTTCGCCATTTGCCTTTCTTCATAAGAATGGTGGTAAGGAGCTTTCAATTAACGTCGATGCCAATAAGGGTATGACATTTAAGCATTATGTAGAACAGTCTGTAGCGGTACCATACCGATATCAGAAGTTTTTCATGGGAGAATATACTGATATAGATGGCAATACGGAGACCAGAGTGTACTCCATGTATGTAAGACGCCTTGAGGTTGCACTCGAGCCGTCGCAGACAACATCCTTTTTCGTAGAAGGAGGGTGTGCCAGACGAACAGACTTTAGAGGGATGGAGTTGTCTTCCATTGAACTTAAGGATGCATATGAGCTATTAAGACAGGACCTTTTATGCAACGGTGGTCACAATGTGTATGCATTTACAGATTATGAGATTGACTGGTCGTCGTCACATGATGATTCATATGAGATTGCATATGATAGAAACCGGCCACTTATGAACAGGAACTGATTTATAGTATTCGACTTCAAGAGGAATGATATGATTAACAATGTCCTATATTATCTCGAGCAGGCTGCAAGAGATAAGGCAGGGAAAATTGCATTAACTGATGGTGACACAAGTGTCACATACGAAGAGTATTGCAGGATGTCCAGATCAGCTGGAACATATATTGCGGGCACGGTCTCATCGGTCAATTGCCCAATAGCTGTACTTATTGACAGGAATGTCTATTCTGTTATCGCTTTTATGGGTGTTGTATACAGTGGCAATTTTTATGTTCCTGTTGATACAACCATGCCGAGGGAGAGGATAGATCTTATTCTTGATACGCTTAAGCCGGTTATGATAATTGACGCGCGAAGTGTCAGGGACGAAGACTTCGATGCAGTTGACATTGCAGAAATAGTCAAGACAGAGATTGATAGTGATATGCTTGGACGTATCCGTATGGATATGATAGACATTGATCCATTATATGCAATATTCACGTCTGGTTCGACAGGCGTGCCGAAGGGCGTATGTGTATCGCACAGGTCAGTAATTGACCTTCTGGAAGCATTTGAAGAGGCTTTCGAATTTGACGAAAGTTGTGTATGGGGTAATCAGGCACCATTTGACTTTGATGTATCTGTCAAGGATATATATAATGCATTATATACAGGTGGAACAGTTTGCATAATACCTAAGAAGCTCTTTAAGTCACCGGTTAAGCTTATAGAATATATCAATGATAATGGAATCAATACTCTTATATGGGCAGTATCAGCGCTTCGAATTATTTCGGACTTCAAGGCGCTTGATAAGGTTCCTGTAAAGGGACTTAAGAATATAATGTTCTCAGGTGAAGTGATGCCTGTTAAGTCACTAAATTACTGGCGTGGACATGTAACTGACGCAAGATATGTGAATCTGTACGGCCCAACTGAGATTACCTGCAACTGCACATATTATATAGTTGACAGAGAGTTTGCTCTGGATGAGAAGCTTCCTGCTGGAAAGGCATTCAGAAATACAAGAGTATATCTACGTGATGACAAGGGCACTGTTATAAGTAAGCCTGGTGTGATTGGCGAGATCTGTGTTAGTGGCACATGCGTTGCTAATGGTTATTATAATAATCCAGAGAAGACCAGTGAGAACTTTGTACAGGATGCACTTGTTACAGCATATCCATGCAGGATGTATGCAACAGGAGATCTGGGATTCTATGACGAGAACGGTGATATAATATTTGCGTCACGTCGTGATTCACAGATTAAGCATATGGGACACAGGATTGAACTTGGGGAGATTGAAGTAGCTCTTAACTCAATAGATTTCCTCACAATTGCGTGTTGTGTATATGATGACCAGAGAGAAAAAATTGTATGTTTTTACGAAGCAGATAGTGAGTGTAAGAAGCAGATTGTTGACGAACTGTCCAAGAAGCTTCCAAAGTATATGTGGCCTAACGTATATGAGCACTTTACCAGGCTTCCAATGAGCAAGAATGGCAAGATAGACAGAGTAAGACTTAAGAAGGAATATTTGGAGAAGAATCAGTAGAACTAATGATAGTGGGAGGAACGAATATGAACGACCTGTTACAGTTATTAAGCGAGATTAGACCAGATGTTGATTTTGAAACAGAGACAGAACTTATGGATGATGACATCCTGGATTCATTTGATGTTATTACCATAGTTGAGGAGATTCAGGATAAGTATGATATCGAGATAGAAGTCGAGGATATTATCCCTGAGAATTTCAACTCAGCAAAGCTTATAATGGCACTTATTAAGAGATACAGCTGAATCAACGCATACTTTGCGATTACTATGTCATTATGCTATAATATGTTGGCACAATAAAAGTTCGGTTTAACCGGAATGGAGATACAATGTTAAACAATAAGACTATTTTAATAACAGGTGGAACAGGATCATTTGGTAAGTGTTTTACCAAGTATGTTCTCACACATTACAATCCTAAGAAGATTATTATCTATTCTCGTGATGAGTGTAAGCAGTTCCTTATGGAGAATGAGATGAAGGAATATGGAGATAAGCTTAGATTCTTCATTGGAGATGTCAGAGATAAGGAGCGTCTGTGTCGTGCTTTTTCAGGAGTTGATTATGTAGTGCATGCAGCAGCACTTAAGCAGGTACCAGCCTGTGAATACAATCCTAATGAGGCAATTAAGACTAATATCCATGGAGCAATGAACATAATTGATGCAGCACTTGATTCTGGTTCAGTACGCAAGGTAGTTGCGCTTTCTACAGACAAGGCTGTTAATCCGGTCAATCTCTATGGTGGTACTAAGCTTGTATCAGATAAGCTCTTTATTGCAGCTAATGCCTATAGTGGAGAGAGAGACATCAACTTCTCTATTGTAAGATATGGTAATGTTGCAGGAAGGCGTGGAAGTGTAATTCCATTCTTTAATAACATCATCAAGAATGGTGGCAAGGAGCTGCCTATTACTGATTACAGAATGACAAGATTCTGGATAAGCTTAGAGCAGGGTGTTGAACTCGTTATCAAGGCTCTTGCAGATGCTAATGGTGGTGAGACATTCATTAGTAAGATTCCATCCTTCAAGATTACAGATCTTGCACAGGCTATGATGCCAGGCTGTGAGATGCCTGAGGTAGGAATCAGAGAAGGCGAGAAGCTTCACGAGATTATGGTTACTGTTGAAGATTCAATGACTACATATGAGTATGATAAGCACTTTATCGTATATCCTCAGATGACATGGAATGGACGTCAGCAGCCATTACCTGGTGGTAAGAAGGTTGATGATGGATTCTCATACAGTTCGGGTAACAATACAGAGTGGCTTACTGTTGAAGAGATTCAGGAGCTTCTTAAGACAATCGACCTTGAGAAGTAATTAGAATATTAGCAATGATTCTATTGGGACGACCGCTAAGGCCGTCCCATTGGTGTATAGAGAAAGAGTTTTGTGACAATGAATAAGATCAAAGAGAACTGGTACAAGTATGTGATAGCGATACTTCTGGGTATGCAGGTACTGGTATTTGCAATCTATAGAGAGCAGAGTTATATACAGGTGCATGATAATCTGGATCTGTTTGTACCACATTTTCAGATGCTTAAGAATAATAGTGCTTTTTTTGCTCATGGGGCGGAACTTCCTATGATTGGCGGACTGTCACGTGATCTTTTTGGATCTGAATTTTCTCTTTACAATATTTTTTATGCGATATTTCCGTCCTTCGTGGCATATATGATAGGATATGCACTTAAGATTATTATTGGAGTAGCATCAATGTGCCTGTTAGGCAAGGATATATATGGCGACAGGTATGCGGACTATAAGCCTGTAATCATGATGGCCGGGCTTGGATATGGATTGATTCCTGTATTTCCAACATATGGAATAGCATTTACATCAGTGCCGGTTATTATCTGGCTGGTGAGGCGACTTTACATTGGCGATTCACTGGCAGTTAACAGAGGCAGGCAGAATGTGTTCGTGAGAGCTATGCTCTATCTTGGAGTATTCTGTTATCCACTGATATCTTATTTTTCTTACCATGGTTTCTTCATACTCTGTTATATGGTATGTGCAGTAATTATTCTGTGGATTAAGGATAAGAAGTTTCCGCTGTCAACCTTTATCAGTATATGTGTCCTTGCAGCTGGATATGTGGTATTCGAGTACAGACTGTTCTCAGCTATGTTATTCGATGATACAGTCACCATAAGAAGCACAATGGTTCATGGAGATGTAACAGTGACAGAGGCTCTTAAGCTCGCTGTTGGTGAGTTTTTCAGGGCATCTTTTCATAGTCAGGACAGCCACACGTATGTGGTTCTTCCAGTTGTACTGATCGGATTTGTTGTTATTAATGTTCTTAATATAAGAGCAGGTAAGGCCAGAAAGTGCCTGACAGAGCCGGTTAACCTGGTTATGCTTGTGATAATCTTTAACTGTTTCATATATGGCTTTTATGAGTTTAAGCCATTCAGGGATATTATTGAGACACTTATCAGCAAGCTGACAGGCTTTGATTTCTCGAGGACGTCATTCTTTAATCCTGTGCTGTGGTATATGGCGCTTGCACTTGTGTGCATACGACTTATCGATTCGGGGATTAAGAATGCAAAGCTATATGCAGGAGTGATAGTAACTATTGCAGTAGTGGCAGTAATGCTTGCACCACAGGTATATAATGACTTCTACTATACCTGCTACAATCAGGCTTATAAGCTGCGTCATAAGGAGACATCGACGCTTAATTATGAGGAATTCTATTCAGAAGACTTCTTTAAAGATATTAAGTCGGATATGAACTATGAAGGTGAATGGAGCGTGGCATACGGACTTCACCCGGCAGTTCTTGTGTATAATGGGTTCGCAACTCTTGATGGATATCTTGGAATGTATTCGCAGGAATATAAGGACAAGTGGGCAGCAGTTGAAGCGCCGGCTTTTGAGGGATCACCATACTTTAAGACCTACTTTGAAGAGTGGGGAGCAAGGGTGTGTCTTTTCTCTGGATCGGATGAGAATACATATGATGCTGTAAGGGTTATGGAACTTAACGACAGGAGACTCATGGCTGATACTGGTAAGCTTAAGGAACTTGGATGCAGATACATCATATCGCGTGTTGAATTTGACAATGCTGACGAAGCAGGAGTAACACTTTATAAGGCATACACAGATAACAATGGACCATACACAATATATGTATATATGTTAGAATAGACATGATGACAGTTAAGGAGGCTTGACATGGAAAAACCAGCGATTGAGGGCGGAAAGCCAGTCAGAGACAAGAAGATATATTACGGACACCAGTACTTAGATGAGGCTGATTATCAGGCAGTACTTGATGTACTTAAGTCAGACTATCTGACATGTGGTCCTAAGATTAATGAGTTAGAGGATAAGCTCTGCAGGATTACAGGTGCTAAGCATGCAGTTGTATGTAGCAACGGCACAGCGGCGCTTCACATTGCTGCTCTGGCAGCAGGCGTTGGTGAGGGCGATGAAGTAATCACTACACCAATTACATTTGCGGCAAGTGCTAACTGCGCGCTGTATTGTGGAGCAAGACCAGTATTCGCAGATATCAATCCACTTACATATAATATTGATCCTGCTTCAGTGGAAGCACATATTACAGATAAGACAAGAGCGATAGTTGCAGTCGATTTTACCGGTCAGGCAGTTGAACTGGACAGACTTCGAGAGATTGCAGCTAAGCACAATCTTATCCTTATCGAGGACGGTGCGCATAGTATTGGCACTATATACAATGGCAGGCCTGTAGGTTCAGTCGCAGATATGACAACATTCTCGTTCCATCCTGTGAAGACAGTTACTGGTGGTGAAGGTGGCGCAGTGATGACCAATGATGATGAGTTGTACAGTAAGCTGTTGCTCTTCCGTTCTCACGGTATCACCAGAGATGTGTCACTCATGAAGAATGAATCAGATGGTCCATGGTATTATGAACAGGTGGACTTAGGATATAACTATCGAATGACAGATATACAGGCTGGGCTTCTTATAAGTCAGCTTGATAAGCTTCCTATGTTCAAGGCTCGCAGACAGGAGCTTGTAGCAGCCTATGATGAAGCGTTTAGTAAGATGGATGGACTTATCGTTCAGAAGGAGATCCCGGAGAGTGATACATGTCGTCATCTGTATATACTTAGAATTGACAGCAGTAAGCTTAAGATTAACAGAAGACAGTTCTTCGATGCACTTGGTGCAGAAGGTGTATGCTGTAATGTGCATTATATTCCGGTATACTACTTCCCTCATTATGAGAAGCTGGGATATAAGAGAGGTCTTTGCCCTAATGCTGAGGCGCTCTACGAGGAGATGCTGTCGCTTCCACTTTATTATGGAGTGAGTGATGAAGATCAGGCTGATGTTATTGCGGCTGTTAAGAAGTTAGTTGATTATTACCATGTATAACAGAGGTTACTAATGCAGGACTATAAGACACCTTATTACAAAATAAAAGAAGATGAGCTTATGTATGACATACGACTCCTTAAGGATTCGCTTGAACAATCATGGGGGAACTATGTCTGTGGTTATTCTGTCAAGACTAACTCACTTCCGTGGCTGCTAACATACCTTAAGAAGAATGGCTTCTATGCAGAGGTTGTATCCGAGCAGGAGTATGATCTGGTTAGACGACTTGGATTTGAGGATAAGAGTATCATATATAACAGTCCTATTAAGGACAGAGCTGTATTCGAGCAGGTGATACTTGCAGGAGGTTATGTCAACCTGGATTCTAATTATGAGCCAGCCTGGGTGGCTGATCTGGCTTCAAGAACGGATGAAGAGATTAAGATTGGATTAAGGGTCAATGCGGATATTCAGTCAATGTGTCCTAATGTTGAGGTGCTTGAAGAGGATGGAGGACGATTCGGATACTGCTATGAGAATGGTGAACTTGGCAAGGTTATCGACAGACTTAGTGAGACTAAGAATGTAAAGATTGCTGGTCTTCACCTGCATACTTCCACAAAGTCAAGAGATCCAGAAGTTTTCGCAGCGCTTGCAGCGATGGCAGTGAAGCTTGCGTCCGAGTACAGACTGGAACTTGATTATGTTGACATGGGTGGTGGTTATTTTGGAGGAAGAGATGATATGCCATCATATGCTGAGTATATGCCAGCTATATGTGGCGAACTTAAGAAGTTCTTCTCTCCTGATAAGACAACGCTCATCGTGGAGCCTGGAGTATCCTTAATCTCAAGAGCAACCACTTTTGTAACAAGTGTCATTGATACTAAGGATGTTCGCGGAATCAGATATGTCATAACTGATGGCAGCAGAGTGAATCTGAATCCTCAGGTGACAAGACATTCATATCCACATCACTTTGAATATATGGGTGATGTGAGTAGCAGGGAACTTGTTAGTAATCAGTGGGTGTGTGGTGCGACCTGTATGGAGTACGACAGACTGTTTCCGATTGAGAACGATAGGGAACTTACTGCCGGTGACAGGATAGTATATGACACTGCAGGTGGATATACGATGTGTCTGTGTCCTCTTTTCATTCACTACTTTCCGGCAGTATATATAGAACACTCAGATGGAAGTGTGTTCACAGCAAGAGAAGAATGGACTAATGATGAATATTTAAGTAGGAATTACTATGAATAAGACTATTAGAATCGGTAAAAAAGAAATAAGTGAGAGTAGCGGTACTTTTATAGTTGCTGAGGTGTCAGCTAATCATAATGGTGACTATAACAGGGCAGTTGAGATAATTCATGCAGCTGCAGAGGCTGGAGCTGATGCTGTTAAGCTTCAGACCTATACACCTGATACAATTACTGTTGACTGCGATGATCCGTGCTTTCAGATTACGCAGGGTACAATCTGGGATGGAACAACTCTTTATAAGCTCTATGAGGAGGCATACACTCCATGGGAATGGCAGCCAGGACTTAAGGAGGAAGCCGAGAAGTTAGGACTTGAGTGTTTCTCATCACCATTTGATCTGACAAGTGTTGACTTTCTTGAGAAGATGGATGTACCAGCCTATAAGATTGCGAGTTATGAGATTAATGATATTCCACTTATTCGTAAGGTTGCAAGACTTCATAAGCCTGTAATATTTGCAACAGGAATAGCATACGAGGAAGATATAGAGAGAGCGCTTAATGTGTGTAGAGAAGAGGGCAACGAGGATGTGATTCTGCTTAAGTGTGTCAGCGCATATCCAACCCCATATGATCAGGTTAATCTGCGCGTTATGAATACACTTCGCGATAAGTATGACTGTCTTGTCGGATTATCAGACCACACGATGGGAACAGTAGTTGCTACGGGTTCTGTTGCGCTTGGCGGAAAGATGATAGAGAAGCATCTTACACTTAGAAGATCTGATGGAGGAGCTGATGGTTCATTCTCGATGGAGCCAGAGGAGTTCGCAAGAATGGTTCAGGATGTGCGTATTATGGAGCAGGCACTTGGATCATCAGAATATAAGTTAACCAAGACTCAGGAGATTGAGCATGAGGGTTCACGTTCGCTCTTTGCAGTGGCTGATATAGCAGAGGGTGAGATATTAACTCCTGATAATGTCAGATCAATCAGACCAGGTAACGGATTACATACGATGTATTACGAAGAGATACTTGGAAAGAAGGCCAGAGGCTTTTTGAAGAAGGGAACACCACTTTCCTGGGAACTTATTGAATAGGAATTAAGCATATGATAGGAATTCGTGCAGATGCTAACAATATAATAGCGACAGGTCATGTGATGCGGTGTCTGACTATTGCAGGCGAGCTTAGGAAGCTTGGTGAAGAAGTTATATTCTTTACTGCAGACCATGAAGCAGATGCACTTCTTGAAGGGGCTGATGTACGTCATGTATGTCTCGATTCTGATTGGGAAGATCTGGAGAGTGAGCTGGAGGTTTTCATTGAACAGCTTCAGGTTCGAGATATTAGTACACTTTTAGTAGACAGTTACAGAGTTACTTACGATTATCTGAAGGCATTATCAAGAGTGTGCCATACAGCATATATTGATGATCTGCATGAGGGTGTATATCCTGTAGATATTCTGATTAACTATAATGGTTATCAGGATATTTTTGATTATAAGAGCGATTATAAAGATATGCGAGGTTTTGGGAGTGAATCTACTAAGCTTCTGCTTGGATGTAGGTATGCTCCGCTCAGAGACCAGTTTGTCAACGTTCAGCCCACTCATGGTGATGGCAGACAGGTGCTGCTTGCATCAGGCGGTGGAGACATATGTGGACTTATGACTGGCCTGCTTGAAAAAGCGGAATTATCTGATGATGAGCTTATAAGAAATATTAGCTGGCATGTTGTTGTGGGTAGATATATTGAGGATGAGAAGTCTCTTATGGATCTGGCGGACAGAATGGATAATGTCACTATTCACAAGTCAGTAAGTGATATGGCAGGGCTGATGGGTAACTGTGACTATGCAGTCTCTGCATCAGGTACCATGCTGACAGAGTGTGCAGCAATGGGACTTCCGACTGTATATGTGATGACTGCGGATAATCAGCGCTATGATGTCGATTACTGGAACAGGTATGAGGCGTTCGCATTTGGCGGTGACATTAGTGGTGATCCTGATAAAGAAAAAAAGTCGGCCATTTTTACTGACATATTATGTAAACTTCGAGGATTCATGCAGTCATCAGAAGAAATCAATATGTTAAGAGAAGAATTGCACCAGATTACAGATGGAAAGGGTGCAGGATATATAGCAGAGGAACTAATTAAGCTATGAGCAGAATAGCAATAATAGGAGCAAGTGCTGAAGCGCTGCATACAATTGAATATGCACACAGACTTGGTCATGGGGTGATTGCAATTGATGGTAATCCTGCGGCTGAGGGACTTGCCAGGGCAGATATACCGGTTGTTACAGATATATCTGATGAGAGTGCAACAATTGACGTACTTAAGAAGCTGGGATGCGACTGGATACAGACAGTTCCTATTGGAAGGTACCTGACCACGATAGGGGCATGTAATGATTACTTTGGTCTTAAGGGTATCAGCAGGGATGCTGCAACTTTGTGCACAGATAAGTTCGCTTTTCACAAGACTCTGAATGAAGCAGGATTTCGAGACTGTGTGATGATATCCGTATCGAACGGGAAGTATAATCTGGCGTCAGGTGAGAGTGATAACCTTCCATATCCTATGATTCTTAAGCCACGTTATGGTTCTGGAAGCAGAGGAATATTCATTGTTAATAATGCGGTTGAGCTTAATGAAGCAGTGAGAATGACCTGCGACGAGGATTATGTACTTGAGGAGTGCGTTGCGGGAGAAGAGTATGGTGTAGATGGGGCAGTAATTGATGGATGCTTCCATATGGTACTGCTACGTCACAAGGTTAACACACCTCTTCCTATGCGTCAGGCAGTTGCTTATATGAGCGTTCCAACAGATGATGCGTTCTATGGGAAGGTTAATGTGTATATGGAGAATGTGGTTAAGACAATGAACCTTAATAATTGTCTTCTCCATGCAGATATTCTAAGGACAGCAGATGGACCGTTTGCAATTGAAGTGTCGGGAAGACCTTCGGGTCATAACCTGCATAATCTTTTCACACCATTATGCACAGGTGTAGATGTTGCAGAGCAGTTTATGAGATTTCAGGCGGGTGAAGACTATAGCTTCAGGCCTAATATGACAAAGTCCATGATGATTCATTACTTCGACTATGAAGGTGAGGTTAAGAAAGTACCAGCAGAAGCTGATGTCAGAAATCTTACAGGTGACAGGCTTATTAGCTGGAACTGCAGCATTGATGCTGGAGATGTTCTTCCACCGCCGAGTACGGGGCACAGCCTTATGGGTCGAGGCTATTACATAATAGAGAATCCGGTCGACACAGATGCATCGGATATTGAGAAGCTTTTTGATATTGTAAAGAGAGAGAATATATGAAAGTAAGTATTATTACTGTCTGTTATAACAGCGAAAAGACAATTGAAAAGACAATAAAGAGTGTATTGGAGCAGACGTATTCTGATATAGAGTATATTATTGTCGATGGAGCTTCTAACGATTCAACAGTTGACATTGTCAGGGAATATGAGCCAAGGTTCAGCGGAAGGCTCAGACTTGTAAGTGAGCCTGATAATGGCATATATGATGCAATGAATAAGGGCATCAGCATGGCATCCGGAGAATTAGTCGGAATTATCAATAGTGACGACTATTATGAGAAAGATGCAGTAGAAATAATGGTTAACGAGTATAGAAAGTTAACGGAGAAGATGCCTGATGGCAAGTATTACATTATATATGGAATGACTAGGTTCCTTGATAACGGAGTGGAGAAATCTATATCTATAAGCAGGCATGAGTTCTTAAGGGAGTCTATGATATCGCATCCAGCGACATTTGTGAATAAGAGACTGTATGCTGAACTAGGTACGTATGACACCATACACCCAAGTGCAGCCGATTATGATTTTATGTTACGAATGAGCGAGAATTCAGATGTAGTATTTACGCCAGTCTATAACCTTATAGCGAACTTTTCACTTGGCGGAATGTGTTCCACTAGCAGGGCTTACTACGATCTGCTGGAGGTTCAGCGTAAGCATGGGATTATTTCCGAAAGAGACTACAAGACCACCATTTTTAAATGTAAGATATACGATTGGATAAAGAGAAAGTAGATATTTCAATAGAATTAATTAAAGGAGAACCATATATGGTTCTCCTTTCTACTTATAACGTATTAATTATATGCCTAGTTTTTTGCGAAGATTGCGATATCCCCACAGCAGCTTATAGTAGAGATAGAAGCGGAGTGGCGAACTGCATGCCATATCGATAAGCTTCTTCTCCTCAGGATTGACGCGTTCTACATAGTATGGGTTGCTTCTGAAGTCCGGGAAAAATGAAAGCATCTCCTGTGTTAATGACCTTACAAAGCTTACCCTGGTAGGGCGAACACAAGGCATATACGTGAATAATGTATTCACGTAGAAGAGCTGTGTGAATGAGAATTCCAGTTCAGGCTTGAATTCATCATAATAGCCATGTCTCTTAGCTTCAGATACAATCATTCGTCCAGCAGCCATACGATCCTCGCATCTTGTTACAGAGAAGGTATGAACTGTTGAGGAATCATGCTGGTAATAGTAGTATAGCGGCTTCTCAATATACTCATAGTGATTCGCCATAATGAGATATGAGTTGCCAACAGCATTGTCCTCATAGAATATATCTTCAGGGAAGAAAAGGCCGTCTCTTATGATTCGGTCGCGTCTGTAGATCTTCGTACAGAGGCTTCCACCATCAATAATCATGCTTCTTTTCTGCGATGCTGTTAAGATTCCAGTCTGGTCAGGTCTGCTGTTAGGAACCTGTCTGCCAGGAACAAATGTATGCTCACTTACTTCACAGTAATCACATCCAACCATATCTGCGCCAGTTCGGTCAGCAACTTCAAACATCTGCTCATAATAATCCGGAGCAATCCAGTCGTCAGCATCAATGAAGGAAATCCAATCTCCCTTTGCAATTCTTAATGCTATATTCTTGGCGCCACCCTGATGATGATTGACTTCGCTATGTACAGCGATGAATCTTCCAGGGTGCTTAGTCTCATAGTCTTTCAGAATATCGAGTGAATTATCTGTCGAGCAGTCATCAACTGCAATGATCTCATAATCATCAATAGTCTGATTCAGCAAAGAGTCAAGGCAGAATGTCAGCTTTCCGTCAGATGCCATATTAAATACGGGTACAATTATACTTAGTCTCATGTACGCATTATCGCATATCAATAAATTGCATTCAAGTGTATCTGTGTGGTAAAATATAGAAGATTATGAGTATATGAAAGTGGGTTACTATGCGTAATATTGCGATAATAACAGCCAGAGGCGGAAGTAAGCGCATTCCTGGCAAGAATAAGAAGGATTTCTGCGGCAGACCAATTATATGTTATTCGATAGAAGCAGCACTCGAATCAGGCATTTTTGATGAGGTAATGGTATCTACCGATGATGAGGAGATTGCCAGAATCGCGAAGGAGGCAGGAGCAAGTGTTCCATTCATGAGAAGTGCTGATACAGCTAACGATCATGCAACTACTGATGAGGTGCTTGCAGAGGTGATTAAGTGCTATATGGACAAGGGCGAGAGCTTTGATTATATGGCCTGTCTGTATCCAACAGCACCATTCATTACGGCGGACAGATTAAGAGAAGCTTATGAGAGACTGTTGTCATCGGGAGCAGCCGAGCTTATGCCTGTTGTTGCTTTCTCTTTTCCTCCTCAGAGGGGAATTGTTGCCGATGGTGACAGAGTTGCCTATAGAGAGCCGGAGAACAGACTCACAAGAAGTCAGGATCTTGAGACAATATACCATGACTGCGGACAGTTCTACTTCTATGATGTGAAGAAGTTCATTGATCCGGCTATTGATCCTGATGATGACATGACATTTATCGAACTTGACGAGTTAGAAGTTCAGGATATTGACAACGAGACAGACTGGAGACTGGCCGAACTGAAGTACCGTCTGATTAATGACATGAAGGAGAATGGCTAGATGGTTAAGATTCTTAAGCGACTTAATATCTTACTTGATAAGAAGCAGAAGAGAAATATGGTTGTGATTGTATTTCTGATGCTTATAGGCGGTATTCTTGAATCCCTTAGTGTATCAGTTGCGATTCCGGTACTCCAGGTGGTAATCGATCCGGTAGCATGTCTTGAGAACAAGTATTTTAGGGCAGTATATGATGCGCTTGGTATGACGGACACAAAGCAGTTGGCTGTATTATTCATGCTGCTTTTGATTCTGGCCTTTGCAATGAAGAATGTGTTCTTATTCATCCAGACCAAAGTACAGTTACGATTTGTATATACGAATCAGTTTGCTACATCACGTAAGATGATGATTAACTTCATGAAGCGTCCATATGAGTACTATCTGAATGCAGATACCAGTGTAATTCAGCGTAATATAACATCAGATGTTAACAATATGTATGCGCTTATTCTTACAATACTTCAGCTTACAAGTGAAGCGGTTGTATTCTGTTGTCTCGTAGCAGTACTTCTCGTTGTGGATGCTGCGATGATTATTACAATCACAGTACTTTTACTAGTGCTCCTAATTGTAATTAAGAATATTATTCAGCCAATTATGCATAAGGCTGGTCAGGACAATCAGGATTACTATTCAGGACTCTATAAGATTATTGATGAGTCGGTAATAGGTATTAAGGAGATAAAGGTAGCCAATAAGGAGAGTCACTTTATCAACGAATATGCAGAGTGTGGTGCCGGATATGTTAATGCTGTTCAGAAGTACAGTATGTATAACTCTACTCCAAGGCTTTTGATTGAGAGTATATGTATTGCTGGTCTTGTGGGATATATGATTGTTGTAATTCTTAGTGGCGCTACAGTTGAGAAGTTGTTACCACAGCTTGCTGTATTCGGACTTGCTGCCATGAGACTTATGCCTAGTGCTAACAGAATCAACAACTATACAACTTCGATCAGTTACTTAGAGCCATTCCTGTGGAATATTAGTGATCATCTCCAGGATGATATTAATGACACATCTGTAGTATATGATGAGAATGCATATAGAGGCCACGTTCAGGTTGAGAAGCTTCCTGTTAAGAAGGAGATAAAGCTTCAGGATATCTCATATAAGTATCCTAATACAGATGTATATATATTTGATCATGCTGATATGTCAATACCCGTAGGTTCTGCAGTTGGTGTTGTAGGTTCATCAGGTGCAGGAAAAACAACAATTATTGATATTCTTTTGGGCCTGCTTAATCTTGAGGGCGGCACAATAACAGCTGATGATGTTGATATTATGAGTAATTATCCGGGCTGGCTTAAGAATATTGGATACATTCCTCAGACTATTTTTATGACAGACTCGACCATAAGACGTAATGTCGCATTTGGATATGCAGATGATGAGATCGATGATGAGCGAGTATGGGCTGTTCTTAAAGAGGCTCAGTTAGATGAATTCGTCAGAAGTCTGCCAGATGGACTTGATACAACAATTGGTGAGCGTGGTATAAGAATTTCTGGTGGTCAGAGGCAGAGAATTGGTATAGCCAGAGCTCTGTTTGAGGATCCAGAGGTATTGGTATTAGATGAGGCCACATCAGCTCTTGATGGAGAGACTGAGGCAGCTATCATGGATTCAATCAATATACTTGCAGGCAAGAAGACTCTTATCATTATTGCGCACAGACTTCAGACTATTGAGAAGTGCAATATGGTCTACAGAGTTGAGGGTGGCAAGATTAAAGAGGAACGCTAGATATGTGGCTGATACACGAGCAGCCAGGCGGATTGTAAGGAGAGAATGATGAAGAAGTTAATAGGGCTCTATAAGAAATATCAGGAGATAGCAGATTACCTTATCTGGGGTGTTGCAGCATTTATTCTCAGTATGGCTATTTTCTGGGTATTTGTAAGCAAGCTTGGAATGACCGAATGGTTAGCCAATATTATCGACTGGATAATAGTTGTAATATTCGCATTCTTTACTAATAAGCTGTTTGTATTTCGTAGCAAGGCTTCGTCTCTCTTGGCGGTTGGTAAGGAATTTGTCAGCTTTACAGTTGCAAGACTTGCAACACTCGTGCTTGAAGAGGTTGTTATCATAATTGGCTGCAACATACTTGGATTTAACGCGCAGTCTTATCATCTTCCATTTATTGATGATGGAACGATTGTAAAGCTCTTTGCACAGGTACTCGTTATTATTACGAATTATATACTTAGTAAGCTTATTGTATTTCGTAAGCCTAAGAAGGAAAGCAACGAATAATGAAAAAGAGACAGTCCAGCTTTGAATTATTACGAATAATATCCATGTTAATGATTATCTCCATGCATTATATGACCAAGGGCATGGGGTTAGAGAAGTTGTCTGCAGATGCAGGCTTAGGTAATCACCTGTGGTGGCTGTGGTATGCAGTATGTACGGTGTCAGTTAATGTCTATGTGCTTATTAGTGGATACTTTCTTGTAGATAGTGAGTGGCACATTGGAAAAGTGGTTAAGCTTTTCCTTCAGGTACTTTTCTATTCATGGATGGTTCCGGTAATCATGGGAGCTTTGGGGGTCATAGATTTAGGGGCTCTCGATTTTACAAGAATGCTCACAGTACTGCTTCCAATCGAGGAGGAACACTACTGGTTCGCAACTTCTTATGTGATGCTATATCTGCTTGCGCCTGTACTGGGGGCTGCAGTCAAAGGACTTGAAAAGAGAAAACTTGAGATGACAATTGTGTCACTTCTTGTAGTGTTCTGTGGTTTTAAATCGATCAATCCATATCTTATCCCATGGGACAAGTATGGATACGATATTCTCTGGTTCATATGTCTGTTCCTTATTGCGGGATATATCAGGCTGTATGGAATTGGCTGGTATAAAAGTCTTGGAAGAAGCGTATGGACATATATCGCAGGAGCAGTAGCAACATGGGGCATCTGTGCTGTATGCGCGATTATTGTAAGAGCAACTGGTAAGCTTGAATATTATATGGATATGACGTATGCATACAACTACGTGACAGTGCTTATTGCGAGCGTAAGTCTGTTCTATGTATTCATATACCTTGCAGAGAAGGAAGCTAAGGAAGATACGAAGGCCTCTGCGTTAATTAACAGGGTTGCATCATGCACTTTTGGTGTATATCTGCTTCATGAGAATGTTGTAGTACGTGATCTCTGGCAGGGATGGCTTGGTATTGACAGTGTTAATGGAAGTGCGCTTCAGTGGCTTCATATGATAGTTGCGGTGATTATAATTTTTGCTGCTGGTGTTATTGTTGACAGCATTAGAAGAGTAATATTTGATGCGTTTGAGAGCATCTTTCGAAAGGAACAAGGATGAGAGAGTATAAGCAGATGGGTCAGTATATGTATGACCTTGCAGATGAGATATTTCCTATATGCAGAAGCCTGTCAGGTGCAGGTGTAAGAGAGACACTGGATATTCTTGGGAGACATCTGGCAGAAGATGGAATAAAGCTTGAGATTCATAATGTTCCTACTGGTACAGAAGTGTTTGACTGGACAGTTCCTAAGGAATGGGTCATTAGAGATGCATATATAGAGGATGAGGCAGGTAATCATATCATTGATTTTAAGAACAATAATCTGCATGTAATGGGTTATTCAACACCTGTGGATGAGTGGGTTGAGCTTGATGAACTGTTAGAGCATATCGAGACGCTTGAAGATCAGCCAGATCTGATACCATATGTCACATCGTATTACAGAGAGAGATATGCATTCTGTATGAGTGATAATCAGAAGAACTCGCTTAAGCCAGGCAAGTATCATATGTATATAGACAGCGAGCTTATCGATGGCAATCTGACGTATGGTGAGCTCCTGATTCCGGGTGAGACACAGAAGGAAGTATTTATATCCACTTATGTGTGCCATCCATCGATGGCCAACAATGAGTGTTCCGGACCAGCACTTTCAGTGGCACTTGCCAAGTACGTTAAGTCACTTGAGCACAGGCATTATACATATCGATTCATCTATATACCAGAGACAATTGGCTCAATCACATATATATCAAAGCATCTTGATTATATGAAGAGTCATATTATAGCTGGATTTAATGTTTCCTGTGTTGGTGATGATGGAGACTATTCTATCATTCAGTCGAGATATGCAGATACACTTGCGGACAAGGTTATTCTCAATCTTCTTAAGTACAGGGATAATGCCAAGATATATTCATTCCTTGACAGAGGCTCTGACGAGAGACAGTATTGCGCTCCAGGCGTAGACCTTCCGTTTATATGCTTCTGCAGAACACTGTTTGACCAGTATCCTCAGTATCATACATCAGGAGATAATATGGACTTTATATCCCCGGCAGGATTCCAGGGGGCTTATGAGGTTATGACAGATGCAATTGACGCTCTTGAGCATAATGCATATTACCAGGTACAGGTTCTCTGTGAGCCTCAGCTTGGTAAGAGGGGATTATATCCTACGGTAAGCAGAAAAGATGCGTGGGATGCCATCCTGGTAACGCGTGACTTCCTTGCTTATGCAGACGGACGCAATGATCTTATTGATATCGCCAATATAGCCAAGGTTCCAGTAACAGAGATGATTGGAATTGCGGCTAAGTTTAAGGAACATGGTCTTGTAGTTGGTGAGTGGAGAGACTAAGTTATGAAGGATAGAGTATACGTATGTCATACGTACTATCATGTGTATATTGCAGCTGTAAAGGAACTGATTCTTCCGCTCGAAGACAGGGGTAATGCCACTCTTATACTTAGTACAATGGCTAATGACTTTGAATCGCTGGGGGATAGAGCGAAGGCATCCGGACTCTTCGAAGAAGTATACATGTTCGATGAGCAGGTGGATACCTCAAGTGAAAGGGTTATGAAGTATCATGCTGACAGAGGCAATATAATACTTAACCTTCTGCAGCGTATAGTATATACAAGGCTTTTAGGAAAGCTTCAGGTACCATATGTACCTGTTGATTTCAGAGAATACAGGGATATATATGTATTTAATGATTCAGATCCAATTGGATATTATCTGAATTACAGGCATATATACTATCATTCAGTTGAGGATGGACTTGATACGCTTGTCTACAGTGACTCTGCGAGATGGTCTAACAGAGGTCATTTCGGACTGAAGTGCAGGATGGCTGCTATGGGGCTAATCTTCATTGAGAACGGCTATTCCAAGTATTGTCTTGATATGGAGATTAATGATGACTCAAGACTGAAGTACAAGTCAGAGCATTATAAGGTTGTTAACCGGGATGAGATGATTAATGCAATCAGGCCAGAGGATAAGATGATTCTTGTTAGATTGTTCATCGATAATGCAGATGCACTGGTGGCACAGATCAATGCGTCATGTGAGGAAAAAGAGAGCATTCTCATTCTGACAGAGCCCTTGTGTGAACTGGATGTCAGGAGAAGAATCTTTAGCGACATAATTGATACTTACGGCAGGGACTGTACAGTGTATATTAAGCCGCATCCAAGGGATGTCCTGGATTATGAGGCAGAATTTCCTCAGGCAATAGTTCTTAAGGGAAGATTTCCTATGGAAGTGATGAATGATATACCGGGAATAGAGGTGGATAGAGTCATCTCTGTATTTACTGTTGTGGACAGTATTAAGTTCGCAAAAGAGAAGATATTCTTAAGCGATGATTTTATGGATGCATATGAGGCACCAGAAAAGCACAGGCAGAATGAACTGATATAGCTTATGGGTTGTGACAGAGGAGTCAGTATTGGATAAGGTGGTCGTTAGATTAAGACAATTGTATAGAGACTTAAGATGGCCGTTAGAGGAACTGATTTTTCCGATGATGCTATTATTATGGCCGCTTATTAAAGTAACGAGCGGTGTTGATGTATCCGACTCAACATACAGTCTTGGTAATTATCTGTATCCTGATACTGTTCAGGGAATGTGGAGAGTATCGACATATCTGTCGAATGGATTCGGTGCACTGCTTGTAAGGCTTCCGGGCGGTACGACGCTGTTAGGAGCCAATATCTATACGGGACTTGTGGCTTCTGCGATAGCGCTTATATGCTATTATGCGCTTCGGGGAGACTTTACGGCACCTGTTCTGTGGGTTGGAGAGATGCTTGCGATAGGGTTATGCTGGATACCTACAGGGATTCTGTATAACTATATGACATATCTGCTTTTTACAGTTGGAGCGATTCTTATATACCGCGCAGTAAGAGACGACAGCAGCCTGATGCTGTGCCTTGCGGGAATCGCGCTTGGACTTAATGTATTCGTCAGGGTTCCTAATGTAACAGAGGCATCACTTATTGTTGCCGTCTGGGCAGGAATTATTATAAGGACTAAGATTCAGGGGAAAGGTTCTGATAAGAAGGCTATATCTGGAAGTATTGTCAGAGCAACAGGATATTGTCTCCTTGGATACTGCGTTGGAGTATGTATTCCGCTTGTTGTGATCGTTGCAAGATTTGGAACAGCTGGGATAATGGAGATGATTGATGGTCTTACAGGAATATCTGGAACGGATGATACGTATTCAGCCGCAGCAATGATTTTGTCTACGATATCTTCATATGCAAGAAGTCTAAAATGGAGTGCAATTGTAGTCGCGGTTATTTTTACGGGAACACTTATGTTCGCGGCGTTCAACAAGAATGGGTATATTAAGTGGATTAAGCGTCTCATATATGTAGGTGTGATTGCTTTGATGCTGCGATTCTTCTGGGGAAGAGGAATGTTTACTCTGAAGTATTATGAAGACTACACCGCAATGTATGAATGGGGAATGATACTGATTATTCTGGCCTGGATATGCGCGGTAACAGTGCTTGTTCGAAAGGATTACAATCTCCTGGTTAAGTTATATGCCGTTATTGCAATAGTCATTCTGCTTATTACTCCATTAGGAAGTAATAATAACACATATCAGAATCTCAATAATATGTTCTTAGTGGTTCCATTCGAATTGTATGTAACTGGAGGATGGTTAAGCAGAGGTGCACATCAGATGAGGATGAATGGTGTGTTGTATGGCTGTAATTTCCCATGGATGAGTACAGTGATTGCAATAATATGTGTGACATTTATACAGGTAAGTCTCTTCCATGCCGGGTTTGTGTTCAGAGATGGAATGGACGGAACTGCGCGAGATACGAAGGTGACAGGTATTGCTTCACTTGCAGGGATGAAGACTACTGACAAGAATGCAATAGCACTTGAGGGACTTGCAGGAGCAATTGGAAGTGATGTCAGTCAGTCAGTCTATTGGGGAGATTGTCCAGGGCTTGCATATATACTCAGGATTCCATCGGCGATATCGTCATCCTGGCCGGATCTGGATTCATATCCTACCACAACATTTGAAAGTCAGCTTATGGACATAGGTACAGGTGGCGTAGATTCGGTTGCTGTAATATGGCGTAAGCTTCCTGAACCATCAGGAATTAATGGTAGTGAAAAACAGGATATTCTTAGTGATTATATTGCTTCAAGACATCTCGAAGCGGTGTATGAGAATGATGAATATATAGTATATAGATAGTAATAGTTCCGGAGATATAGATAACTATAGAAAGGCGTAGAGCGATGATTAACTTTAATGTGCCACCACATACTGGAAATGAGCTTACATACATAGGCGAGGCTGTTAAGGCACAGAAGATATGTGGGGATGGACAGTTTACCAGAAAGTGTAATGAATGGATTGAGCAGTCAACAGGGTGTAAGAAGGCCTTGCTAACAACTTCATGTACACACGCAACAGAATTAGCAGCATTACTTGCTGAGATTAAGCCTGGCGATGAGGTAATTATGCCATCATATACCTTTGTGTCCACAGCAGACGCATTTGTTATGAGGGGTGCTGTGCCAGTGTTCGTTGATATAAGACCTGATACGATGAATATCGACGAGACCAAGATCGAGGCTGCAATAACAGATAAGACGAGGGCAATTGTACCTGTTCACTATGCAGGTGTTGCATGTGAGATGGATACAATTATGGATATAGCAGAACGACATAATCTTCTTGTTATTGAGGATGCAGCGCAGGGAGTCATGTCAAAGTATAAGGGCAAGGCTCTTGGCTCAATAGGTGACTTTGGATGTTTCTCTTTTCATGAGACCAAGAATTATTCTATGGGTGAAGGAGGAGCCATCCTAATAAGAGATGAAAAATATGTCGAAGACGCCGAGATCTATAGAGAGAAGGGCACTGACAGAAGCAAGTTCTTTAGAGGACAGGTGGATAAGTACAGATGGGTCAACTTCGGATCATCATATCTTCCAAGTGATATGAATGCAGCGTACCTTTGGGCACAGCTTGAGATTGCAGATAAGATTAATGATGACAGAATGAACACATGGAACAGATATTACGAGGCATTCGAGGATCTTGCAAGAGAAGGCAAGATAGAACTTCCATATGTTCCAGCTGAATGTGAGCACAATGCCCATATGTTCTATCTGAAGACAGCAGATCTTGATGAAAGAGCGGAACTAATATCATTTATGAAAGAATGTGGGGTAATGCTTGTATTTCATTATGTTCCACTGCATACTGCTCCAGCTGGAATTAAATATGCTAGATTCTGTGGCAAGGACGAGTATACGACCAAGGAATCTGACAGACTTGTCAGGTTGCCACTTTATTATGGACTTACGGATGAAGACAGAGAGTATGTAATAGATAAGATTCATGAGTTTTACAGGAACAGGTAATTAATGAGAAAAGAGAGCGGAAAGATTAAGTCTAACTGGATATGGATCATTGCATCAGCAGTTATATTATGGAGTGTATTAGGACTGTGCTTTACGTATTATTACGATCTGAACGATGACATTCTTATTAAGGATATTATCTCAGGCATATATACTGGAACACCTGATGCGCATAATAATCAGATGATGTACCCGATAAGTCTTATGCTAACAGGGCTGTATTCAATATGGCCAGAGGTTGCCTGGTTCGGACTTATGGAGATAGGGCTTTTCATTCTTTCGTATATACTTATAGGATACAGAATGCTTGGCATGCTTAGAAGCTGGATTGGCAAGAGTCTCTTTATGCTGACATATATGGCTATATGGGTTGGATTATACCTATGGGAGCTTACTATGCTTCAGTATACGGTGGTAGCCGGCATATTGTGTGCAGCGGCATCGGTATGGCTCTACACATCGGATAAGAGGTACTTTGAGGTCTCGGCATCTGATGAATCTTCTGTTAAGGATGCAGACTCTGTTAAGAGATATGTGATTGGCTTCCTTAGAGAGAATGTCATAGCAATTATTCTGGTTATACTGGCCTTTAATATCAGAAGTGAGATGATGTTACTAATGTGTCCATTTATGGCAGTAGCTGGACTTTTCAGATGGAGTGAAGAAGAAACTGGTGAAAAGGGAATTAAAGGATACATAAGTGTAAAACTCTGTGCAAGATACTTCTCTGTAATTGGATGTATACTGCTTGGAATACTCGCCACAATTGTAATAGATACAGCTGCTTATAGCTCCACAGAATGGAAGGAATTCAGACGCCTATTTGATGCGAGAACTGATGTATATGACTTTACAGGTATTCCAGATTACAAGAACAATGAAGCATTTTATAATTCGATTGATATAAGTGAGTATGAATATGGACTTCTGGAGAGATATGATTATGGAATCGATGAGAGCATCGATGCTCCAGTCCTTGAGGCAGTCGCAACATATGTGAAGAACAATCCCGACTGTGGCGCAAAGGGTGCTTCAAGAAGCCTAAGGGGGGCAGTATCAGCGTATATCAAAGATGCGATTCAGATTGGAAGTGTTGATGTCGCTCCGGATGTAATCTCGCCGTTTGCGTCTGAAGTCAATCAGCTTGAACCAATGAGCATGATTATACTAATTACATATATATTATGTCTGGCTATAGCTATTCACAGAAAGAGTGGCTGTATAGCATTTAAGTTAGTCATCTTAGGACTATTACGAAGCGTATGCTGGATATATATATATTATATGGGAAGACTTGTTCCAAGGATTACGCATCCGATGCTAATGATAGAGATACTTATTCTTACTGCAGTGATTCTTACAGAATGCAGACGCTCGCTTGATACAGGAATTAATGTATTTAAGGATGGCAATTCGCCATATAGTATCACAGTCGTTATGGGAATATTTGCGATTGTTCTTATGGCATTTTCTGCAGTATTTAACATCTCAGATCAGGCTAATGTGGTCAGAAGGTCTCAGGAGATTAGAGAAGAGAAGAACAGGACAGCCCGGGAATTCGTCCAGTATGCAGATGTGTTCAATGATTATTATATTGTGGATGTATATTCAACTGTCGACTGGACAGAGAAAGTGTTTGATCCGTACGAGACAGGTGGAATTAAGGGTGCTACGGTAAGTAAGAAGAACTGGCAACTGGCCGGTGGCTGGATGTCAGGAAGTCCTCTTGACGAGTATAAGCGGGAGCGGGCATATGAGGATAATATCAAGCTGCTCTTTGTAAGTGAAGAGGATGATATTGGCTGGCTGGCTGAATACTACTCCCATACCAGAGGTGCATATGTAACAGTTAATGTCAGCGATGTAGTAGGCAAAAGCGGACAGAGGCTGTATCTTTA
>JAZUGT010000034.1:0-83254 GCA_045641365.1 Lachnospiraceae bacterium | reverse complement strand
AATGTATGAGATTATTGGTTTCAGGTGTATCAACTAAAAATGATAAAATGGTGGCACATATTAGATTTGAAGATGATGAGCGCTGGGCAGAGGGAATCATTCCTGATTGTGTTGTTGATAAGCAGTCAGGATTTAGTTCAGATGAGATAACAGGACTTGAAGATTATCTTAGGGCGAATCTCACAGACCTTAAGAAGGAAGCTGCAAGGATTAATCCGATTACAGCAATGATGAAGGATTAGAGATTGACTTAAGGAAACGGTCACCGCTACCCCCCCACAAACCCCGTAAATACGCGGTTGCAACCGGTAGTTGACAAATTGAAAGGTTGAATTGATAGATAGCAACCAGTCATTTTGATAGCTTGATAGTCGTACAAGGCATGAGTGCTTAACGGATCCGCACTTGAAGAAGATTATTAACGATATTCAGAATGAAAAGAGGAAAGAAAAATGATTTTAGCAGACAAGATTATTAATGAAAGAAAGAAAAACGGTTGGACACAGGAAGAACTTGCTGAGAAGCTTTCAGTATCAAGACAGTCAGTTTCCAAGTGGGAAGGTGCACAGGCAGTTCCAGATCTTCAGAAGATTATTGCAATGGCAGATATATTCGGTGTGTCTACTGATTATCTAATTAAGGATGAGATAGAACCAGAGAACCTTCCAGTGGTCGCTCCAACTGTGGAAGTAAGCGAAGCAGCAGATAATATTAAGAAGATTTCTCTTGAAGAGGCCAATGAGTTCTTAGAGATCTCAAGAAAGAAGGCACCTAAGATTGCTAATGGCGTGTCATTATGTATTCTTTCACCAGTTGTTCTTATGATTCTTGCAGTTCTTTCAGAGAATCACAAGTTCGGCATATCAGAGGTTGTTGCTGCAGCAGTTGGAATAGTTGTATTGCTTGCAATGGTTGCCACAGCAGTATTCATGTTCATAGTATTTGGGGCTCCGGGTCAGAAGTATGAGTTTCTTGAGAAGTGCAGAATTGAGACAGCCTATGGTGTTGAGGGTATGGTTAAGGAACGCAAGAAAGCAATGGAGAACCGCAGAACAACAGGAATTGCTATAGGCGTAATTCTCTGTATCCTTTCATCGCTTCCACTTATTATCACAGCCTGCCTGGAGATGGACGATCTTATTGTTGTAACAATGGTAGGAGTTCTTCTTATAGTTATATCAGTTGCTGTTAATATATTCGTAAGAATCGGAATAGAGTGGGGCAGTTATCAGATGTTGCTTGAAGAGGGTGACTATTCCGTTGAGAACAAGGCTGCCAACAAGGTAATTGACAAGGTAGCTGGTATATACTGGATTGCTGTTCTTGCAGGCTACCTCGCATGGAGCTTTATATCTATGAGATGGGATATCACATGGATTGTATGGCCTGTGGCTGCAGTAATTTTTGGATTAGTCGCAGCAGTAGTTAGAACGGTCTCACAGAAGGACCAGTACTAACATTGTCTTATAGTAGCTGGCGGTGGAACTCCTTTCTGTATTTTGAAGGTGTATGGCCCGTCAGCTTTCTGAACTGTTCGGTAAAATAGCTCTGACTAGGGAATGCCAGAGTGTTGGATATCTGAGCAATAGGGTAATCAGAGTATCTGAGCATATTTTTGGCAGTATCAATCTTCTTGTCACGGATATAGTCCGTGACAGATACGCCAAGCTCAGCTTTGAAGAGTCGCGACAGATATGCAGTACTTAGGCCTACATGGTCAGCAAGATCTTCTATACTAATACGCGTATGCAGATGGTCATATATATAATCCAGTGCACGTGATATGTTCGGTGAGCATGTACGGCTCTTGCGCAGCGACCTCATGCGATTGGTATAATCAATACACATCTCCCTGTGAAGGTCAGAGATGGCCTTGGCATTATTGATAGTATCAGCCTTCTTAATATAATAGTCACTAAGTGTATATGCTGTGGATAGTTCCATACCACCTTCTATGCAGTATCGCGCAACCATGGCTGTCGTTATTACGAAGTGATATCTGATATGATTCACATAGTTATCCGAAAGAATTCCCAGTTCCTTCTTGTCAATAAGTGGTTCTTCACATAGCACTTCAACCTGCGCAATATTACCTGACTTAACACATGAGTAGAAGTCAAGCTCTGAATTGTATGGCGCATGAAGAAGATCATTCTCCCTGTTAAGATATTCCTGATAGTAGATTTCTTTATTGATATCCATATGGCAAATCCTCACAAAAATTCTATACATTCCCAAACTAATTTGTAAGATTATAATAATGATATCATCAAAACGATAAAAAGGTAATAAAAAAGGTATTTTTTTATATATAGAAATAGTATAAATGTACTATAAAACGCTGGTATAGCATTGAAAGGAGACAAAATGAAAAGGTTTAGCAGACTTATTGCCCTTTTTGCAGCTGTTTGTACAGTAGTATCAGGTGTACCTGTTACAGCTACAGAATTGGCTAATGATGGAATTGCAACCGATGAGGAAGCAGTTCTTAGCCCGGTAAGTGAAGAACCATCAGATGATGGATATACACTTATGTGGGAAGAAAACTTTGACGGAAGTGCACTTAATGAGGAAGACTGGAATGTAGAACTTCATCCAGCCGGATGGGTTAACAGTGAGCTTCAGTCATATGTTAACAGTGATGAGAATATTAAGGTTGAGGACGGAGTACTTAAGCTCATTCCTAAGCAGACAGTTGTAGATAATTCAGCTGCAGCAGCTGAGCCACTGGGGGCACATACTGTTGATATCTATGATGTTGTAATCACAGCTGAAGGTTCAGATGAGAATCTTGTAGAAGCTGGTGACTTCATAGCTGGTGAGTGGTCTACAGAGGGCTGGACTAAGGGAATTGCTAACTGGGGTAGTGAGGGTGCTACAGCAGATGCAGAAGTAACTTATAATGAAGGCCACTTCTTATACAGTATTGACAGCATTGGTAATAAAGACTGGCATATTCAGCATAAGCATGGACTTAATCTTGAAGCAGATACAACTTACAATGTAAGCTTCAAGGTTGTATCAAGTGCTGACAGAGCTGTTGTTACTGGTGTACAGAATAATTCAGTATATAGCCAGTATTCTAATACAAAGCTCATTCTTAACAAGGATGAGGAGAAGGAAGTATCATACAGCTTTACTACGACAGATGCTGATGACAATGCAGGCTTCTATGTATCTATGGGTGTGATTGCAGATCCAAGAGCAGAGTTATTCGCAAATGCAGACTTCTCTAATGGTAAGGAAGCCTGGGAAGAGACAATCGCTAACTGGGAAGGTGGCCCAGGTGCTGATGCTTCAAGTGAAACAGGCGATGGAGCTATCACATATACAATCAGCAATGCAGGTAATGAGGACTGGAATGTACAGCTTAAGCATAATGTAGCACTTAAGGAAGGTCCTTACACAGTATCCTTCGATATCGTGTCTTCGATTGATCGTGATTTCAAGACAGGTGTTCAGAGTGCTGATTACAAGCAGTATGGCATTATTGATACATATTCTAGCGGTGATTCACTGAAGGCTAGTGAGTCAAAGCATATCTCAGTTCCATTCAAGATGGATACCGCTGATGATACAGCTACATTCTATATCTCACTTGGTAACAATGGTACAGAGTATGAGGCACATACAGTTACTATTTCCAATGTAACATTCAATGCAGTTGGATATGAGTATACATCAGGTAGAATTAATACACAGGGTAAGCATGCATTTACATATGGTAAGTTCGAGGTATCTGCAAAGGTTCCAGCTGGCAAGGGTTACCTCCCAGCATTCTGGCTTATGCCTGAGAATGAAGATCTTTACGGTCAGTGGCCAAAATGTGGTGAGATTGACTGTATGGAAGTAATGGGTCAGGAGACTGACAAGGTATACGGAACAATTCACTTTGGTGAGCCTCACAAGGAGAGTCAGGGAACATATGTATTATCTGAAGAAGATGGTGCAGACTTCGCTGAAGACTTCCACACATACACATGTGAGTGGGAGCCTGGTAAGATCACATGGTTCGTAGATGGTAAGAAGTATCATGAAGAGACAAGATGGTTCACAGCTAAGGAAGGACAGGGTACAGTTACATATCCAGCACCTTTCGATCAGCCATTCTACGTAATTCTTAATCTTGCAGTAGGTGGAAGCTGGGTAGGATATCCAGAAGATATCTCATTTGAGGCCAATCCATTTGTTGTTGATTATGTGAAGGTATATCAGAAGGATGGTTACAATGATGACATTGACGAGCCAGAAGAACTTCCAGTAGAGGAGAGACTTGCTGACGAAGAGGGTAACCTTATTATCAATGGCAGATTCAACGAAGAAGTACTTACAGACGAGGCTGACTGGGTATTCAAGACAGCTGCAGGCGGTAGTGCAGAGGCAACAATCGCAGATAATCAGATTACAATTGATACAACAGAAGCTGGTAGCGAGTTACACAGTGTTCAGTTATATCAGTCAAACGTTCCTATGAAGAAGGGTGCAAGCTATGAGGTTGCATTCAAGGCTAAGGCTTCTGAGGCGCGTACAATGGATGTCGATGTTAAGGCTCCAGACAATGGATGGAAGTGTTACATGGATATCGAGAATCCTGATCTTACAACTGAGTGGCAGGAGTTCAAGTATACATTTACAATGAATGATAAGACAGATCTTAATGGTCGTCTCGAGTTCAATATGGGTAATAAGGGTTCAACAGCTACAATCGAGATCAAGGATGTATCTGTTAAGATGATCACAGGACCATCAGAAGAGCCTACAGATGTTAAGAAGATGCTTAGCAATGGTAACTACATCTACAATGGTAACTTCCAGGAAGGTGCTAAGTACCTTGGTTACTGGGATGTTATAATGGGTAGCGCAGAAAGTGCTAAGGTTACATCACTTAGTGATGGAAGAAGACTTGAGGTTGTAATGCCAGAGACAGTTGGTGTTCCATTCTCAATCTCACAGAGCGGACTTGCATTTGAGTCTGGTAAGAAGTATATTGCAAGCTTCAGTGCTTCAGCTGATAAGGATACTAAGGTTGACTTCTCAGTAGGTGGCAGAACAAGAACTATTGATATTATTGCTGGCGATGGCTCAGCAAAGGATTATTCATTCAACATTCCTGCATCAGCAAGATTTTCAAGCAAGGATGTTAAGCTTACAGTTAGTGATCCAGCAGTAACTGTTAAGATTGATAATGTAAGTCTTATGGAGGATATGCTCCTTAAGAACGGAACATTTGATAATGGAATGGCTGGATTCAGCTTATATAAGGCTGATATCGCAAAGTGTTCAAGTGTAATTGATAGTCAGACATATGATAATGCATTTGATATGACTATTGATGATACAGGTAATGCTGACTGGAATATTCAGCTTATGCAGTATGTTAATCTTGAGCAGGGCAAGAGCTACAGACTTTCATATGATGCTCTCTCAACAATAGACAGACAGATATTTGCACAGATTCAGCGTGATCCATCAACAAAGGATTCGGATCCTGATGATTACACTAACTATGCAGACACAGAGCCAGTGACACTTTCATCTGAATTCCAGACATTTACTAAGGAATTCACAATGACAAGAGATACTGATCCAACTGCCAAGTTCAATATCTGCTTTGGTGCAGTTGGTGGTACTCGTATCAAGGAACAGCACAGAGTAGTAATTGATAATATTGTACTTGAGGAGATTACAGAGGTTACACCAGGTGAGGATCCAGGTACAGATACTGAGCCAGCAGAAGTAGTACTCGAGCTTCCTGATTATACATATACAGGAGCACAGATTAAGCCGGTTGTAACTGTATATGATGGCGATAAGCTTCTTAAGTTGGGTACAGATTACACTGTAACATACGGTAATAATATTGCAGTTAATACAACACGTAAGACTAATACTGGTATTGGTGAGGAGTTCAATGAAGAACTTCCATACGCTAAGATTACAGGTATTAATAACTATTCGGGTGACACATATGTTAACTTCAACATTGTTCATGCTGCAATAGCTAACAGAGCAGGCTCTGAGATGTCAGGAGTTGTACTTGCATACAATGGCCAGCTTAACCAGAATAAGAGAGAAGTACAGTCTGTATTCAAGTCACTTAAGATTGGCAAGAAGACTCTTGTAAAGGATACAGATTATACAGTAAGTCTTAATAAGATCGAAGAGACAGGCGAGGAGACACCAGTAGAGAGTCTCAAGATCGCTAAGAATGAGACTGGTAAGTTCGTACTCAGAGTTACAGGTATTAATAACTATACAGGAACAATTGTTAAGAATGTATATGTAGCTCCTAACAAGAATATTATTGCTAATGCAGCAATTACACTTGGCGCTAAGGCTAAGAACGTAGCATTTACTGGTAAGAATATTACTCTTACACCTGCATACTATGATGCAGCTAAGAGAAAGTATTATAAGATAGTAGACGGAGAGAAGACAGAAGAAGAACTTAAGGCTGCTGATGTATTCACCGTTAAGCTTGGTGGAGAGAGCCTTATCTATGGTTCAGACTTCACAGTATCTTATATCAACAACAGATCAGTTGGTACAGCTACAATGACAATCAAGGGTGTTGAAGATAATGGTTACTTCGGAACTAAGTCGGTTAACTTCAAGATTGTTGGTAAGGCATTCGATGCTAAGAAGATTAAAATTTCAGGTCTTGGTAGCAGAACCTATACTGGAGCACCAATAACACTTTCAGATGTAAGAATCGATTATAAGCTTGGTGGTGGTAAGTTTAAGCCACTCATTGCAGGAAGCGATTATACAGTAGCATTTAAGAAGAATGTGAATGTAGGAACAGCAACAGTAATCTACACTGGTAAGCCATCAGCTGGATTAACAGGTAAGGTTACAAAGACATTCAAGATTGTACCTGAGGACATCAAGAATGTAACTAATAATACTGTTACAGACATTACTGCAACATGCAGAAAGACAGGCGCCGTAATCAGCGATGATATCGAGCTTGTATCAGCAATTGGAACTCCTCTTGTAGAAGGTAAGGATTACAAGGTTAAATACAGCAATAACAAGAAGGTCGCAGCATCAGATGCTACTAATGCACCTACAGCAGTTATTGAAGGTATCAAGAACTACAAGGGCAAGCTTGCAGCAATCGAGTTCACTACAGAGGCAGCATCAGTAGATTCACTTGATATTATTGTTGCACCAGTTCAGTTCAATTCAGCGAAGGCAGATACATTCAAGTATAAGCCAGCAGTAAAGGTTCTTGATCATGGCAAGGCACTTGATCTTAAGAAGGATGTTACAGTAACTTACTATAACAATTCACAGGCTGATATTAAGGCATATCGTGATGGCGATGCTGAGAAGAAGCCATATGTAGAAGTAAAGGCTAAGGCTGCAATCTATGAAGGTGAAGATACAGCAGATATAGACTGCTTCAACACTCTTCTTACTAAGAAGAATACAAGAATTCTTGTTGAGTCAGCTAAGTATACAGGTTCACAGCTTACACCAGCAGTTGCTGTATACTATGCACCTACTAAGGCAATCTTTGACAAGGGTGCTGGAAAGACAACAGCTGAGGATCTTGAAGCAGCAGGATTTGTATTAGTTCCAGCAGAAGAGTATGACGTTACATATGGTGTCAATGTCTTCTTCGGAGCAAAGTCTGGATCAGTTACAGTAACAGGTAAGAACGTAGAGTACGGTGGAACTGTATCTACAAAGTTCGCAATTGGTCCAAAGGGTATTACAGAGTAATCTAATATCTTTCAATTCATATAATACGAAAGGGCGTCAGGGCAGACTATCTGCACTGGCGCCTTTTTCTTGCAGTGTACTGTTAACTGCCATATAATTAGACAGGAACATATTGTTATATATAGGTAGCATTATTATGAAGAATACAACGCTTTGTTATATTGAGCAGGATGGGGCATATCTTATGCTGCATCGCAACAAGAAGGAACACGATATCAACAAGGATAAGTGGATAGGTGTTGGCGGTAAGTTTGAGGATGAGGAGACTCCAGACGAATGCCTGCTTAGAGAAGTTAAGGAAGAGACAGGGCTATCACTTGCGGATTACAGATTAAGAGGTGTCATTACCTTCCTGTCGAATGAATATGAAGGTGAGTATATGTATCTGTATACTGCAAGTTCGTTTACAGGAGAGATTATTCCATGCGATGAGGGTGAACTTGTATGGGTCAGGAAGGAAGAAGTGATAGATCTGCCAACATGGGAAGGAGACAGATTGTTTCTTAATGCATTACTTGAAGACAGAGAGTTCTTTACTATGAAGCTTAGATATGAAGGCGACAAGCTGGTTGAATGGTATATTAGATAGGAGTGGAGAAGACTATGTATACACACAAGGTTAGTTACTATGAGACAGATAAGATGGGAATAACACATCATTCCAACTACATCAGATGGATGGAAGAGGCAAGGATTGATTACTTTGATGAGATTGGATATTCATATGACCGACTTGAGGCAGAGGGTGTGATATCACCTGTCGTTTCGGTCAACTGTAATTATAAGAAGACAACAACTTTCCCTGATAGTGTTGACATATGTGTCAGAATTGTTAATTTTAATGGTGTTAAGCTTACACTTGGATATGAGATGAAGAATGCTGACGGTGATATCGTATGCACTGCAGAATCAGTTCATTGCTTCCTGAATGACAAGGGATATCCTGTAATGATCAAGAAGGATTATCCGGATATGTATGAGACATTTGCCAACTTAATGCAGAATGAAGCGTAGTTAAAAGAGGAGATTGATTATGGCAGCAAACACCGGTAGTTATATTGCAATTCCAACAATACTTAAGGTGGAAGAAGGAGCACTCGGACGAATTGGAACCTACTTAAGTGAGTCTGGATTTGATAAAGTCGTTATTCTTTTTGGTAATGGACTGATTGATATGTTTGGCATGCAGGTCATGCAGTCGCTTAAGGATGTTGGAATAGATGTACTTGAATATAGAGAGATGGATACAGTCGACGTAGCAGATATAACAAGTCTTGCGTTTTCAATGCCTAATAAGACTCAGGCTGTAATAGGATTAGGTGGCGGTAAGGTTATAGATGCAGCAAAGTACTGCGGATTTTTGCTTAAGATTCCATTCATAAGCGTTCCTACATCATCATCAAGTGACGGATTCTCAAGTGCCAGTGCATCATTGATTGTTGAGGGACGTCGTAAGTCGCTTCCGGCCAGAATGGCGTATGGAATCATTGTTGATACGAAGGTCATCTCAACGGCTCCAGACAGATTTTTGTATTCTGGTATAGGCGATATGGTATCCAAGATTACTGCCCTCTATGACTGGCAGTTTGAGGAGGAACATGGAGTAACAGTTGTTAATGACTTTGCATATATGATTGCCAAGAAGGCGGTTAATAGCTTTGTAAGAACGCCTTATGAGACAATCCATGACGAGTTGTTCCTTAAGGAACTATTGGATTCTCTGGCAATGAGTGGTATAGCCAATGAGATAGCGGGTTCAAGTGCACCGACCAGTGGAAGTGAGCACCTGATCTCTCATGCACTGGATAAGCTGTTAGAATGTCCAGGCTTACATGGCATCCAGGTTGGTATAGCCACATATCTTATGGCTGTTGTTCAGGATCACAGATATAATAGGATAGATAGTGTATTTGAGAAGACGGGCTTCTGGGAATATGTTAAGTCACTGGACCTGAATGTTGAAGATTATATTCAGGCAATTGATATGGCTCCATCTATCAAGCCTTTCAGATACACATATCTTCATGATGAGAAGTATCGAAGTAAGGCTAAGGAAGTAATTGTAACTGACAGCAGACTTAGGGAAGTCTTTCATCTGTAGAAAGGATGGTATCTCAATATGAATTATAGAATGCAGGGAACACTTAAGGTTCCATATATGGCCCTTGGATGTATGAGAATAGGAGATATGTCAGCAGGCGATGTTCAGAAGTTAGTTGAGACATCACTTGAAGAGGGGATTAATTACTTTGATCATGCCGATATCTACGGAGGCGGCAACTCGGAGAGAGTATTCGGTGAGATGCTTAAGAATGCGCCAGAACTTAGAGACAGAATGCTTATTCAGACTAAGTGTTCAATCGTTCCAGGCGTGATGTATGACTTCTCTAAGAAGCATATTATTGATTCGGTAGACGGCTCACTGTCAAGGCTTGGAACGGATCACATAGATGTGCTGCTTCTTCACAGACCGGATGCCATAGCTGATTATGAGGAACTTGCCAGCGCATTCGAGGACTTGACAGCATCTGGTAAGGTGGGCGGCTTTGGCGTAAGCAATATGGGAATTATGCAGATGGAGCTTATGAAGAAGTTGGCAGGCGTACCTATTATGTTCAACCAGATTCAGATGTCGATTGTTCACTGTCCATCAATTGATGCAGGCTTTAATGCCAACGTCAAGGATGCTCCTTTTTACGAGGATATACTCAACTATTGCGCGGTTAATGATATAGGCGTGCAGGCCTGGTCAGTTGTCAGAGAGTCATATGACAAGCCATGCTTCATAGATAACCCTTCATATGACAGGCTCAACGAAGTGATGGATCGCCTTGCGGTAAAATATGACGTAACTAAGTCTGCAATTGCGATTGCATGGTTGCTCAGACATCCGGCGGGAATCATGCCAGTTCTTGGATCAACTAACCCTGACAGAGTTAGACAGATGGCTAAGGCATCAGACGTAAGGCTTGAGAAGTCAGAATGGTATGAGCTATATATGGCTGCAGGTAAGAATTTGCCATAATATATGTTTGACAGTTGATTAAAGGCGGTCAGATATAGTAAAATTAAGTGTTACGTATATTGAATATAATGCAGATTGGAGAATTGTTATGGCATTATCTAAGAAGCCTACGACAGGCATGAAGGACATATTACCACAGGAGATGAAGATAAGAGACTATGTTATCTCTGTTATACAGGAGACATATGCTCAGTTCGGATTCACTCATATAGAGACACCATGTGTGGAGAATATAGATAATCTTAACTGCAAGGCAGGTGGTGAGAATGAGAAGCTCATCTTTAAGATTATGAAGAGAGGCGAGAAGCTTAATCTTGCTACGGCCAAGGAAGAGAATGATCTTGCTGACTCGGGACTCAGATATGATCTTACAGTTCCGCTTGTAAGATTCTACTCTAACAATGCATCTACACTTCCAAGCCCATTCAAGGCACTTCAGATTGGACCAGTGTGGAGAGCTGACAGACCACAGAGAGGAAGATACAGACAGTTCTACCAGTGTGACATTGATATTCTTGGTGAGCCATCCAATCTTGCTGAGATAGAGCTGATAACAGCTACAACAACTACACTTGGTAAGCTGGGCTTCAAGAACTTCGAGATAAGAATCAATGAGAGAAGAATCCTTAAGGCAATGGCTGCATATGCAGGCTTCCCTGAGGAAGAGTTTGATGAAGTATTCATTATCCTTGATAAGATGGACAAGATCGGAATAGATGGGGTTAAGGAAGACTTAGAGGCACACGGTTTTGCACCTGAGTGCGTAGATAAGTACCTTGGTCTGTTCACATCCATGGAAGATCACAAGGAAGATGGACTTAAGTATATTATTGATACTCTTGGAGAGTATCTTGATTCTGAGATAAGCAGTAATCTGTGCGAGATAATTGATTCTGTTAATGCAACCAAGGCTGCAGTATTTGATGTTGTATTCGATCCAACTCTTGTACGTGGAATGAGTTATTATACAGGAACAATTTTCGAGATAGCAATTCCAGAGTTCGGAGGAAGCTGCGGAGGCGGTGGCCGATATGATGAGATGGTTGGCAAGTTCACAGGACAGAATACTCCTGCATGCGGATTCTCAATTGGATTTGAGCGTATTGTACTGTTACTCTTAGAGAACAACTTCGAGATACCAGAAGAGAGACAGAAGGTGGCATTCCTTATTGAGAAGGGTGTAGATTCTGACAGACTCTGTGAGATTATGAAGGAAGCTGCTGCACTTAGAGCAGAGGGCAAGCAGGTCCTTGTATCCAGAATGAACAAGAACAAGAAGTTCCAGAAGGAGCAGCTTGAGGCACAGGGATATTTTGAGTTTAGAGATTGTTACAGGGAAGCACTTAAGAATTAATTGATTCTTTATATAGGTGAAGATATGTTGAACAGACATCAGAAGATGGACTGCAAGGAATTCATCGGGCTGATTCCGACATGGCTTGAAAGTGATCTGACTGGCAGAGATGCAGACAGATTCCTCGAGCATCTGGACGAATGCGATGAATGCAGGGAAGAACTTCACATTCAGTTTCTTGTTAAGGAAGGCGCTGCACGACTTGAGAGTGGTGAGGGCTTTGACCTGGACAGGGAGCTTGGTGCCAAGGTTAATGATTACCGTAGAATGCTTAATAACATAAGAATTGGTAACAGAATAGTATATGGCATGGAGATAATATCAGCTGTTGCTATTGCATTTATACTTGTTCTTGTGTTTATGCATATGTAGATTGCGTGGGAGATAGTTGTAGTGGCTAAGTTATTACTTATTGATGGTCATAGCATAATTAATAGAGCCTTTTATGGAGTTCCTGAGCTGACGAATGCAGCAGGACTTCATGTTAATGCAATCTATGGATTTCTGAACATTATGTTTAAGCTTATGGATGATGAGCAGCCTGACTATATGTGTGTAGCATTTGATGTTAAGGCTAAGACCTTCAGACATGAGCGATTTGATATGTATAAGGGTACGAGAAAGCCGATGCCGGAAGAACTTCATGAGCAGGTTCCTGTACTGAAGGAGCTTCTTGGCGCGATGAATATTCGTACATTTGAGAGAGCCGGCTGGGAAGCTGATGATATTCTTGGTTCGCTTGCTAAGAGAGCAGAGGCAGAAGGGTTAGAAGTAAGTCTTGTATCCGGAGACAGAGATCTTCTGCAGATTGCGACAGATAAGATTAAGATATGCATTCCTAAGACATCAGGTGGAAGAACAGAGACAAGATATTACTACACTCAGGATGTTATTAGTGAATATGAGGTACCACCGTCGGGAATTATTGAGCTTAAGGCTCTGATGGGCGACAGCTCTGATAATATTCCAGGAGTGCCTAAGGTTGGACAGAAGACCGCGACAGAGCTTCTTAAGCTCTATGGTACTGTAGATGGTGTATATGAACATATAGATGAGATTACCAAGAAGGGGCTGCATGCCAATCTTGTCGAGTACAAGGATCAGGCATATCTCAGTAAGTGGCTTGCGACAATCAAGACTGATTGTGATACGGGCCTTGAGTGGGATGAGCTTTTGATTGGTGATATATACAATTCTGACGCATATGACTTCTTGGCCAGACTTGAGATGAAGAGTATTCTCAAGCGCTTCGATGGCAGTCGTACGAAGAAGTCAACAGGTGAAGAGACTAAGAACTTTACTCTTGTCTCAGATATGCCAGAGTATGACAGAGTAATGAGTAAGCTTCGTGAGAGTGAAGCAGGACTTGTTGCATTCTATATTGAGACAGAGGATCAGGCGGTCGTATCAGTCTCAGTTACATATAGTTCTGACACATATGTCATAATACCACGTTTTTTCCTCACAGAGGATTATGTAATAGATGGACTGTGCAGTCTGATTGCTGACAGAAAGCACAGATTCATAACATTTGATGCTAAGAAGGCATACTCGTATGTAGGTACTGAGTGTGCAGACATAATAGATGATGCACTTATAGAGTGTTATCTGCTTAATCCACTTAAGAGTGACATCGATGTCGAGTACATATCTGTTAAGTATCTCGACATGACTCTTCGTGGCAGGGCTGAGACCTTCGGTAAGGTCAGATTAAGTGATGCTACGATGTCAATGGAAGAAGAATACAGAGTATATGCAGGTTACAGGTCTTATGTTCTTGGTGCTGTAAGCAGTATGGTTGCAGACAGACTTAAGGAACTTGGGATGTATGAGCTGTATACAGATATTGAACTGCCACTCGCTAAGGTTCTGTATGATTGTGAGCGCGAGGGCATTAGAATTGACAGTAATAAGCTTACTGAGTATGGCAGGAAGCTCGAGGAGAGGATTCTTGAGTTAGAGCAGTCAATCTATGATAAGGCAGGAGAGAACTTCAATATTAACTCTCCTAAGCAGTTGGGCGAGATATTATTTGAGAAGCTCGGACTTAGTGGTGGCAAAAAGACTAAGACTGGATATTCGACAGCAGCTGACGTTCTTGAGAAGCTTGCGCCGGACAATCCGATAATTGCAGATATCCTCGAATACAGAGGCCTTACCAAGCTTAAGAGTACTTATGTTGAGGGTCTGATTGGATGTATTCGTGAGGATGGACGTATTCATACATGCTTTAATCAGACGATTACAGCAACAGGCAGAATCAGCTCAACAGAGCCTAATCTGCAGAATATTCCGATAAGAACAGCTCAGGGGCGTGAGATTAGAAGGTGCTTCATCCCGAAGGAAGGCTACAACTTTGTGGATGCTGACTATTCACAGATAGAGCTCAGACTTCTTGCTCATATGTCTAAGGATAGTGAGCTTATAGCAAGTTATGAGACGGATGCTGATATTCACAGGATAACAGCAAGTAAGGTCTTCCATATTCCGTTCGATGAGGTGACTCCGGAGAAGAGAAGAGATGCCAAGGCAGTTAACTTTGGACTCGTATATGGAATCAGTTCATTTGGACTCAGTCAGGACCTTGGAATAACCAAGAAGGAAGCTGCTGAGTATATTGAAGAATACTTCAGAACATATCCGGGAGTTAAGGAATTCCTTGACAGTACGGTTGAGAATGCCAAGAAGGACGGATATGTGACAACAATATACGGACGTCGCAGACCTGTTCCGGAGCTATCAAGCAGCAATGGAATGATAAGGAATTTTGGTGAGCGTGTTGCCATGAACAGTCCTCTTCAGGGAACAGCTGCGGATATTATGAAGATTGCGATGATTAATGTGGCAGGAGCACTTAAGGAGGCCGGACTTGATGCAAGGATACTTGTTCAGGTGCATGATGAGCTTCTTATCGAGGTTGCTGACGCGCAGACTGAGCAGGTTAAGGCAATCGTATACGAGCAGATGAAGAATGCGGCCAGTCTGGCTGTAGCGCTTGAGGTTGATGTACAGTCAGGAAGTGACTGGTTGGAATGTCACTAATTAAGATTATGAAGATTATTGGAATTACAGGTGGAGTTGGAGCCGGCAAAAGCATGGTACTTGACTTCATCAGAGACAATTACAATTGTGAGGTGCTGTTGGCAGACGTTGTTGCCAATGATATCAAGGAGCCAGGGGAAGAATGTTATGATGCGATAGTATCGCTCCTTGGCGAGGGGATACTCGCACCAGATGGCAGAATTGACAAGGCACTTATGGCAGCAAGGATTTTTGGAGATGAAGATCTTCTTAAGAAGGTTAATGATATAATTCATCCTGCTGTTATTGACAGGCTCAAAAGCAGGGCAATAAGCGCAAGAGAAGAAGGTGTGCTAGATTACTTTTTCCTTGAGGCGGCGCTACTTATCGAGTGTGGCTTCAATGACTTTGTTGATGAGATGTGGTACATATATGCATCTGAAGATGTAAGAAGGAAGAGACTCAGAGATTCCAGAGGATACTCAGATGCCAAGATCGACGGCATATTAGAAAGCCAGCTAAGTGATGAACAGTTCAGAGCGGGCTCAGATGTCGTGATAGATAATAGCGGAAGCTTTGAAGATACAATTAGTCAGATTAATGGGAGGCTGTATGGCAGAAAGCAATAACCCTAACCAGTTAGTATTTGGTCTTGATATTGGAACAAGAAGTATAGTTGGAACTGTTGGCTATAAGAAGGGTAAGCAGTTTGTTGTCGTTGCACAGTGCAAGAAGGAGCATGAGACACGAGCAATGCTCGATGGTCAGATTCATGATATTGGACAGGTTGCAGAGACAATTAAGGATGTTAAGGAGAGACTTGAGGCCAAGATTGGTGGCAGGCTCTATAATGCCTGTATTGCTGCCGCAGGTAGAGTTCTTAAGACTATGCAGGTTCACTCGGAGATAGAGCTTGAGGAAGAGCGCGAGATCAATGAAGAAGATATATATTCACTTCATTCACTTGCCATTGAGGATGCATACAAGAAGTTCTTAGATGAGAATGTTGATTCAGAGATGAAGTTCTATTGCGTCGGAAGCAGTGTTGTAAGATATTATCTCAATGATTTTGCCATATCTAATCTTGAGAATCACAAGGCCAAGGTCATCGGAATCGACATGATTGCGACATTCCTTCCTAATGATGTAGTTGATGGCCTGTATAAGGCTGTTGAACTTGCAGGGCTTGAAGTAGCTAATCTTACACTTGAGCCAATTGCAGCTATTGAACTTGCAATTCCTGACAGATTCAGACTTCTTAATATTGCACTTGTTGACGTAGGTGCAGGTACATCGGATATCTCAATTACCAAGGACGGTACAATCATTGCCTTTGGTATGATTCCGACTGCAGGAGATACACTTACAGAGCGTATTGCCAACCACTGTATGGTAGACTTTAATGGTGCTGAGCAGATTAAGTGTAAGGCTGATACTGATGATGTTATAGAATATGAAGACATTATGGGCACGAAGCTTAAGATTACACGTGAAGAGATAGAGAAGCTTCTTGCTGATGATGTGGATGAGATGGCTACGCTTGCTGCTGACAGAATCAAGGAACTCAATGGTGGTAAGAGTGTTGGCGCTGTATTCGTTGTAGGTGGTGGCGGAAGGATTCCGGGTTATACAGATGCACTTGCAGACAAGCTTTCACTTGCTCCGGAGAGAGTTGCTCTTCGTGGTAAGGAAGTAATGAATGATATTGTTTTTGAGAGTACAGAATTAAGCATTGATTCATTACTTGTTACACCAATAGGAATATGTCTTAACTTCTATGAAGAAAGCAATAATTTTATCTTTGTTAACTTCAATGGAACTAAGATTAAGCTATACAATAACAATGCGCTGACTATAATGGACGCTGCAATGCAGACAGACTTCCCAACTAACGGATTCTTCCCTAAGAGTGGACCAGAGCTTGAGTTCACTGTTAATGGCAAGACGAGAATGGTTCGTGGTGGCATGGGTGAGCCGGCTGTTATTAAGCTTAACGGAGAACTTGCCAATCTTCATTCACCTATTAAGGAGAATGATATTATTGAGGTTACTGAGTCTACAGCAGGTAGTGCTGCAACAGCGACAATCGGCTCGCTCCCTGAGTATAAGTCTATTATTACAGTTAACGTTAATGGTAAGTCAGTGGAGCTTCCGAAGTTTGCATCGGTAGATGGAGAGCTTCAGTCTGAGTACTATGAGATTAAGACAGGCGATAACATAGATATTCTCGACTATTATACTGTTGGTCAGATAGAGCAGTTTATGGATATTGATCTGACAGGAAGTGGAAGTTGTCTTGTCAATAATATGACAGCGAATGCTGATACTAAGGTGTTTGAGCAGTTTACAGTTACCTGGGATGAGAATGCGTCAGATTCAGATTATTACTTTGATGACGAAGAAAGTGATGAAGCTGACACTGCGAACAGTTACGTTGATGATGCTAATGTAGCGGAGGATGCTATGGAAGCTTCGGATAACCAGAATACAGATTCTGATGCAAAGGGTGACGTTACTGAAGCTGAGACAGAGCCAGAGGTGATTGGTCCATGCAGAGTAATCGTTAATGGAGCACCTGTTACACTGAATGGTAAGTCGAGATATGTCTTTGTAGACATATTTGATTATATTAATTTTGACCTGTCTAAGCCACAGGGTGTTATCGTCACAAGACATAACGGCAAGAATGCTGAGTATATGGAGAGACTTCATGATGGTGATGTCATCGAGGTATACTGGCAGAAGTAGGAGATAGAGACAGACATATGAAGATGTGTCCAATTGCCAGTGGGAGTAGTGGTAATGTGATCTATGTGGGGTCATCTACTACTAATATTCTGGTAGATGCGGGAATAAGTAAGAAGAGAATTGAAGAAGGACTTCAATCGATAGGTATGAACGGATTTGACATGAATGCTATACTTATTACACATGAGCATTCAGATCATATCCAGGGACTTGGAGTATTTGTAAGAAAGTATCCAGTGCCAATATATGGAACAGCCAGGACGCTGGATGCTATCCAGTTATCCAAAAGTCTGGGGCATATTCCACCAGAACTGTTCCATGTGGTAGAGCCTGATGTGGAATTTGAGATAGGTGATGTTACTGTTCATCCGATGAAGACTTCACATGATGCAGCAGATTCAGTTGCATATCGTTTTTACCATGATGATAAGAGGGTGGCGATAGCGACAGACTTAGGCACATATGATGAATATATAGTTAATGGACTTAAGGAACTTGATGCTATACTAATTGAGGCGAATCATGATGTGAGGATGCTTCAGGTAGGACCATATCCGTATCCGCTTAAGCAGAGGATACTTTCTGATGTCGGGCATCTTTCCAATGAGTTGTGTGGTAAGCTTCTATGTGAGATTGCAGGAGACAGACTGAGGTCAGTGATATTAGGGCATCTTAGTCAGGAGAATAATCTTCCAGACCTTGCATATGAGACAGTTAGAATGGAAATCGAGATGAGTGACAATGAACTTCGTGCATCAGACTTTGATATACGTGTGGCGAAGCGAAGCGAGCCATCTGGAATAATAAATGTATGATAGGAGAACATAAGATGAAGAAGACAATTATTACTGTAGTAGGACAGGATACAGTTGGTATTATTGCCAAGGTATGTACATATCTTGCAGAGAACGGAATTAATATTCTTGATATCTCTCAGACAATCGTTCAGGGCTGGTTCAACATGATGATGATTACAGATATGGAGCAGACATCCAAGTCATTTAATGATATCGCTAAGGAACTTGATGAACTCGGAGCTGAGATTGGCGTTCAGATAAGATGCCAGAGAGAAGATATCTTTAAGGGTATGCACAGAATCTAATAATACTGAATGGAGATTAATAATGCTTAACATATTTGAAGTAACAGAGACTAATAAAATGATTGAACAGGAGAATCTTGATGTACGTACGATTACTCTTGGTATCAGTCTTATAGATTGTATTGATGGCAATCTTGATACACTTTGTGACAATATCTACAACAAGATTACGACTGTTGCAAAGGATCTTGTTAAGACAGGTGAGGATATATCTGTTGAGTTCGGTATTCCTATTGTTAATAAGAGAATATCAGTAACACCTATCGGACTTATTGGAGCTTCAGCCTGCAAGACAACTGATGATTTCGTAAGAATTGCTCAGGTTCTTGACAAGGCAGCTAAGGAAGTCGGTGTTAATTTTATCGGTGGTTATTCAGCTCTTGTTGCCAAGGGAATGACATCGGCAGAGGAACTGCTTATTCGTTCTATTCCTGATGCACTTGCATCTACTGAGAGAATCATGAGCTCAGTTAATCTTGGTTCGACCAAGACAGGAATCAATATGGATGCAGTAAGACTTATGGGTGATGTGATTAAGGAGACTGCAGAGAAGACTAAGGAGAAGGACAGCCTTGGCTGTACTAAGCTTGTAGTGCTTTGTAATGCGCCAGACGATAATCCATTCATGGCAGGTGCCTTCCATGGTGTTACAGAGGCTGATGCAATTATCAACGTTGGCGTAAGTGGACCTGGTGTTGTTAAGTATGCTCTTGAGCATGTCAGAGGAGAGTCTTTTGAGGTATTATGTGAGACTATTAAGAAGACAGCATTTAAGGTTACAAGAGTAGGACAGATTGTTGCCAAGGAAGCAAGTAAGAGACTTGGAATTCCATTCGGTATAGTGGATCTTAGTCTTGCACCAACTCCTGCAATCGGTGATAGTGTTGCAGATATCCTGTGTGAGATGGGACTTGAATATGCTGGTGCACCTGGAACTACAGCAGCACTTGCACTTCTTAATGATCAGGTTAAGAAGGGTGGAGTAATGGCTTCATCTTATGTTGGTGGTCTGTCTGGAGCATTCATTCCTGTCAGCGAAGACCAGGGTATGATTGATGCAGCAGTAGCAGGTGCTCTTACAATTGAGAAGCTTGAGGCTATGACATGTGTATGCTCGGTTGGTCTTGATATGATAGCTATTCCTGGTGATACACCTAATACGACTATCGCAGGAATTATTGCCGACGAACTTGCAATCGGTATGATCAATCAGAAGACAACAGCTGTAAGAATTATTCCTGTAATTGGCAAGGGCGTAGGTGAGAATGTTGAATTCGGTGGTCTGCTTGGACATGCACCAATAATGCCAGTTAATAAGTTTGACTGCGCAGCATTCGTTAACAGAGGCGGAAGAATTCCAGCACCAATTCATTCATTTAAGAATTAATATGATAATATCAGCACAGCTATTGTGCTTATACTTATTAAGAGCAGAAGAAGCGGGAGACATTGTCTCCCGCTTCTTTGCTGTTACAGTCATCAGACTGATATTCTATATTATTACAATCTCATGAGAATAGTCATTCTTAATATGCTCTCCAAAGCTGTCATAGTATGCAGCGTTGTAGATGTCAGCACTCTTAATATCAGCGCCTAGTAGTTCGTTAGGAGCGGCATCAGCGACCTTAGAGATAAGAGGAATCATAGAGTTCTTCTTGATAAGGCCAAGCAGCTCATCCGACTGCTTTCTAAAGCCAAGAATTCTTGCATATGGAGCGACAGGTGGAATATCTGTCTTAAGCTCTAAGAGGATATGCAACAGTGAACGTCTTATACCTGCATGAGTAATATTCTTAGTCTTGAGTAAGTCTGCATAAGCATTAAAGCCTTCGTAACCAGATATATTCTCTCTTATCCTGTTGGCAAGACCGTCTGTTACCTCTTCGTACTGTGTATAATCTCTGTTGAGCATAAGTGCATAGTGAAGCTGTGAATCAAGGCAGTCGGTAGAGAGATGACCTGATGAGCCAAGAATCTCATATACATTGTCAGGAACCTGAGATCTAAGAGAACTGATGTTGCCAGAATACAGTTCGCTTCTTATGGCAGAGGCACTTCCATATATACCATCTGTAATTACAGTATCATTGTATCCCGAACCCATACGTGCAATGGGAAGAGGCGTGATATGACTGTTAAGCTTCTTAATTATCTTACAATACTCAAGTGCAAGTATTGAGTTGGGAAGCTCGAGACACTTAAGATCTTCTTCAGCAAGGAAGAGACTAAGCGCCTGCTGTCTCGCTCTTGGAAAAGTAATTCCATCTCTTAATAGTTTATCCAGTTCGGCATCATATGCCTCTGGGGGAGAGGAGAGGAAGTCCGCCAGTCTTACAACTGAAGAATCATATCCTTCTTCGACACCAAAGGCTAGCTCGTCCACAACGCCAAGCATATGAAGAAGAGACACACCACCCTGGGCAAAATGATTCGCCCCGGCTGTTGCGTATGTTACAGGAAGCTCAAGCACCAGATCGATGCCATTTTGCAGAGCCATTCGTGTACGTCTGTACTTGTCAACAATGGCTGGCTCACCGCGCTGCACAAAATCACCGCTCATTACAGCGATGATAAAATCAGCTCCCGACTTGCGAACCATATCAATCTGGTATCGGTGGCCATTATGAAAAGGATTGTATTCGGCAATTATTCCTGTAATCTTCATATTGCTCTCCATTTGTCATTAATGAGTATATTATATACGTTTTGCACTTGATTTTGTACAATTTCTACATGGATTTTTCTTGTATACAATCGTTTGAACAGATATAATTATGATATTAAATGTTAGAGAATGTACGATATAGCACGGAGGGTTAAGCTATGGCAGAATACATCGAGAAGATTAAAGAGAAGGCGAGAAGCGATATCAAGACAATAGTTATGCCGGAGACAACAGATAAGAGAACTCTTATCGCTGCGTCACATATTATTGATGAAGGTATTGCCAATGTTATCCTTGTAGGTAATGAAGAGAAGATTCTTGATGGTGCCGGATGGCTTGATATTGACCTTACTGGTGTTAATATTATCGATCCACGTAATACAGATAAGCTTGATACATATGTTGAGATGTTATACGAGATTCGTAAGTCGAAGGGCATGACTCCTGATAAGGCAAGAGAGATTCTTCTTGCAGATGGACTTACATTCGGTGTAATGATGGTTAAGGCTAATGATGCTGATGGAATGGTTGCAGGTGCATGTCATGCTACAGCTGACGTTCTCAGACCAGCCCTTCAGATTCTTAAGACTGCTCCTGGTGTTAAGCTTGTATCAGGTTTCTTTATCCTTGATGTTCCTAACTGTGATATGGGTTACAATGGTACATTCTTATTTGCTGACTGTGGTCTAAATCAGGATCCTAATGCAGAGGAGCTTGCGGCTATAGCAGATACATCTGCAAGATCATTTAAGAATCTTGTTGGTGGTAAGCCAATTATCGCTATGTTATCTCATAGTACCAAGGGAAGTGCTAAGCATCCACTTGTAGACAAGATGGTAGAGGCTACAAGAATTGCACATGAGCAGTATCCTAATCTTGTAATCGATGGTGAGCTTCAGACAGATGCAGCTATCGTTCCTTCAGTAGCTAAGAGTAAGGCTCCTGACTCAGAGATAGGTGGTAAGGCTAACGTGCTTGTATTCCCTAATCTTGATGCTGGTAATATCGGATATAAGCTTGTGCAGAGACTTGGTAAGGCAGAGGCATATGGTCCAATGTTACAGGGACTTGCCAAGCCAGTTAATGATCTTTCTCGTGGATGTACATGGGAAGATGTTGTCGGTGTAGTTGCTCTTACAGCAGTTCAGGCACAGTTAGTATAGTGTGTATTGAATACGGCTGGTTTTGGTTTGGCTTTTAATTTTTAATAATAATCAAATTTGTTGTTGACAAGAAGCATTTACGAAAGTATAATAAGCAAGTGCGTGATTGCAGATTAGTCTGTGATCAGCTTTGAAGAGATAATAACCTGTAAGGAGGTGTACTGATATGTCAATTTGTCCAAAGAATAAATCTTCTAAGGGAAGAAGAGATAAGAGAAGAGCTAATTGGAAGATGACTGCTCCTACACTTGTTAAGTGTAGTAAGTGTGGCGCGCTTATGATGCCTCATAGAGTATGTAAGGCTTGCGGTTCTTACAATAAGAAGGAAATCGTAGCTGTAGATTAATTCTAATGAATGCTAAGAGATATGCGTAAGCGCATATCTCTTTTTTTTATTACTAAAGTATGCTATTCTACTATTGCTATTAAGAAGGTGGAATATGACAATGATTATTACTGATGCCATAGTTGATGGCATTATTGATACACTTAAGTTAATACCGTTTTTATTCGTAACATATCTGGCGATGGAGTATCTTGAAGACAGGATGCAGGACAGAACTAAGAGTATACTTAAGAAGTCCGGATATTCTGGCCCGTTGTGGGGAGCGTTTCTTGGTGTACTGCCACAGTGCGGATTCTCAGCAGCGGCCTCAAGTCTGTATGCTGGAAGGATGCTTACAATGGGCACGCTTATTGCAATATATCTTTCAACGTCTGATGAGATGCTGCCTATAATGATCTCTGAGGCGGTAGCGCCACTGCTGATCGTTAAGATTCTTGTTACCAAGCTCGTTATAGGAATTATTATTGGATTTGTGACAGATGCGTTGTGCAGATGCTTTATGCATAAGGCTGAGCCGGAGGTGGATATTCACCACTTCTGTGAGCACGAGAATTGTCAGTGTGGACAGGGAATTCTCAGACCGGCAATAAGACATACACTGCAGATAGCATTGTTTATCTTCATTGTTACGCTCGCACTCAACATATTTATTGGGTTCTTTGGTGTGGAGAGACTTGCATCTTTTGTACTGAATAAGCCTGTTCTTGGACAGGTACTGTCAGGAATAATAGGTCTTATTCCTAACTGTGCAGCGTCTGTAGTAATTACAGAGTTATATCTGCAGGGTGCAATGAGCTTTGGAACAATGATATCAGGACTGCTTGTGGGAGCGGGCGTTGGTGTACTTGTGTTATTTAGAGTTAATGATAATAAGAAGGAGAATCTACTTATTGTTTCAATATTATATGTAAGTGGAGTTGTGGCAGGTCTGCTCATTGATATGATTGGACTTGTATAGGAGGAAGTATCAGATGAATCTTGAAGAGAAGAAGTATGACGCGTTTATCAGCTACAGGCATAAGGATCTCGACCAGTATGTAGCGGTAACACTTCATAAGGAACTGGAGGCTTTTAGAATTCCTAAGAATACCTATAAGCTCTTAGATTCAATGGGGATTAAGAAGAGAAAAATTGAGAGAGTATTCAGGGACAGGGACGAGCTTCCGATTACGAATAATCTGGCAGATCCAATAACTAATGCATTACAGAATTCTGAATACCTGCTTGTAATATGTACTCCAAGACTTCCAGAGTCTATATGGTGCAAGACTGAGGTTGAGACATTCATTAAGATGCACGGAAGGGAGAGAGTATTTGCAGTACTCGCAGAAGGTGAACCAGAAGATTCATTCCCTGAAGCATTGCTTCATGATGAGGATGGTAAGCCAATAGAGCCACTTGCGGCAGATGTGCGTGGTGCTAACAAGAAGGAGATTCATAAGAAGATAAGAGAAGAGGTTGTCAGAATGGCAGCACCAATGTTCTCTCTTAGTTATGATGATCTCAAGCAGAGACACAGAGAGCAGAAGATTAGAAGAACTATCTTTGCAAGTGCCGCAGCTGCAGTTATATGTGGAGCATTCGCTGTAGTTAGTACAACATCAGCACTTATGATTAGTAAGCAGGCTGCCAAGATTAAGGAGCAGAGTGCCAAGATCGAAGAGCAGTATAATGAGGCTCTCTATCGTAATGCAAGTTCAATGGCAGAGGACGCTCTTGAACTGTATGGCAAGGGCTATGTTAAGGAAGCAATTGAAGAGTCTGTACTTGCCGTCAATGGAACAGGTGAGTCAGAGATGCCATATAATCCGGATGCTATGTATGCACTTTCTGAGTCAAGTGAAGCATACAGAGTTGGTGAGTTCTATGTGCCTAGTAAGGTAATCGAGTGTAATGGTAACATCAGCTATATTAAGTATTCTACTGACAGAGACAGACTTCTTGCAGTAGATATCTTTGGCGGCATATTAGTATATTCTGAAGCAGACGATGAGGTAATTTTCGAGAAGCAGCTTGAAGGTAACTGCTCATATCTTAAGGATAATGATGTTGTCTTTATTGATAATAATCATCTTGTATGTCCTGGCAAGGGCTCAGCTATTGTAATCGATATAACAACTGGTGAAGAGACACCACTTGCTGTAACTGATGCCGAGAACGAGATATATACATATATTGGTACATACAAGAGTAATGATGGTAAGTCGTTTGCGGTTGTATACTTTGATGAACTGATACTCCATGATGCAGGCTCTTATGAGATTATTGGAAGTTACAGGAGTCCTGAGGGAAGAAGCTTCAGTGAGTCTGCGGCATTTTTACGAGATGATTCTGTCTTCGCATTGGAGACGTATTCACTTAATCAGAATTCGACTGTTCTGATGATTGATACGGCTACGTGTGAAGGTACGGAGTATACTCCATTTGCTGAGAAGGTAGTTGATATTGCTGCTGATGATAAGAACTTCTATATAGGAACATACACTGCTGAGGGATACAGGGTTGATGCAGGCTATATTGAGAAGGTAAGCCCATCAGGAGTTATGGATGGCAAGGCTGAGCTTGGCAATGTGATCCTTGATAAGATAAGAGTATTCCCAGAAGAGGTGGGTGGTAATATTGTGTTCAGTACATCATCTATTGTAGGTGCTGTAGATAAGAATACAATGAATGTGATTGGAAGCACTGATTATGGAACAAAGCATGCAATGTTCGGTGTTACAGCCAGCGCTGAGTCTATCCATACAATACTAAGAAACGGCGAGTATCATGTATATACACCGGCTATGGATAATGACTACATGATAAGACGCGTCAAGATTGCTTCACAGAATATAGAGAATTGTGTGACAATCGGCGATTGCTTTATTACTAATGATTATTCAAGTAACTGCCTGACAGTTCACAGACCAATAATCGGAAGTGGTGTGAAGACTGTGATTGAGGAGAAGCTGTCATCGGGTTCGGCAGCTACTTCTAAGGATGGAAGCAGGATTGCAATATACAGATATAGTGATGATAAGAGCATAACTGTATATAATACATCTGATTATGAGCAGGTATGTAAGGCAAGCGTTGATGGATACTCAGTTCATCCAATTTTCGCTGGTGACAAGCTGCTTGTTCTATGTGATTCAATTGTATATGAGATGAATATGTCAGATGGAACGCTTTCGCAGATTGCGGATATTGATGAGATAACTGGCAATAGCCTTGTGGGTGATATGATCATAGCAGAGAATGGTATTGTTGCAACCAAGGATAATACAACTCTGTATATTGTTGATTCTCTTAAGGGCAAGCTGGCAGGAAGTATTGATATCTCAGAGAGAAGTGTTGGCAGCGTTGATATGTCGATTGACTGGGATGGAACTAAGGTTGCATATATGGAGGAGGATGGAATATCTGTATATGATATTGCATCTGGTAAGAGCAAAAAATACACAGCTAACAGTAATATTATTAGCAGCATATGTCTTAGTGGTTCGGGCGAACTGTTGGTAGTTAACTATATCGGAGACAGGTCAGAGCTTCTTGATGCCGATACTCTTGAGGTTATAAAAGTAACAGAGGACTATAGTGGTGGCATTCTTGATATCTACAAGACTGACAAGGACGAGTGGATTGTCACATCTGAGAGTGATACATATATTCTGGATGCAGAGTACAACAGAATTGGAAGATTTGACAGATATGCCATCTATATGCCGGATTCAGATAAGTATGTTGTGTTTGGTGAGTTTGGAGTCTATGAGGTTCCAAGATACACCAAGGAGATGCTTTTAGAACTGTGCAGTCAGAATAACTAATTTTGCCCTATTGCTTGATTTTTATACTAGGCTCTAGTATAGTTAGATATAGTCTGAATGATGGGGTTATGGATGGTATGGTATGCTCTATGATTTGAGCATATGGCCATATGACGAGGTTTAATATGACAGAATACACGAAGGTTGCACTTGATGCTATGGGTGGCGATAATGCACCAGATTGCAATATTGAAGGTGCAGTTATGGCAGTCAATGAGAATGACAAGCTTATCGTATATCTTGTAGGACAGGAAGAGATCCTTAAGGAGAAGTTAGCTGGCAAGAGTTATGATGAGAAGAGACTTGTTATTGTCAATGCTACAGAAGTAATTGAGAATGCAGAACCACCAGTTATGGCAATTAGAAAGAAGAAGGATTCTTCAATTGTTAAGGCCATGAATATGGTTAAGAACGGTGAGTGTGATGCATATGTTTCGGCTGGATCAACAGGAGCAACTCTTGTTGGTGGTCAGGTCGTTGTTGGAAGAATCAAGGGAGTAGAGAGATCGCCTCTTGCACCATTAATTCCTACAGCTGATGGTGTTGCACTGCTTTTGGACTGTGGTGCCAATGTTGATGCAAGACCAACTATGTTAGTTCAGTTTGCCAAGATGGGTTCGCTATATATGGAGAATGTTGTTGGCAAGAAGAATCCACGTGTTGCGATTGTTAATATCGGAGCAGAGGAAGAGAAGGGTAATGCCCTGGTTAAGGAGACATTCCCGTTACTTAAGGCTTGTCCTGATATCAACTTTATTGGAAGTATCGAGGCAAGAGATATTCCTAGTGGATACGCTGATGTTATTGTCTGTGATGCATTCGTTGGTAATGTTATTCTTAAGTTGTATGAGGGACTTGGCACAACACTCTTATCTAAGATTAAGGGTGGAATGATGTCGACGACACGTAGTAAGATTGGTGCACTTCTTGTTAAGCCTGCACTCAAGAAGACACTTAAGACATTTGATGCCAGTGAGTATGGTGGAGCACCAATGCTTGGTCTTAATGGTCTTGTTGTGAAGACACATGGAAGCAGCTCACCTAAGGAGATTAAGAATACACTTATTCAGTGCGTATTATTCAAAGAGCAGGAAATTACAGAGAAGATTAAGAAGGTAATCGTTAACGGCGATTCAGAATAAAGAGAAGAGGAAAGGATAATATCATGGAGTTTGAAAAGCTTAAAAAGGTAATTGCGGAAGTACTTAGCGTAGATCCTGATGAGATTACAATGGAGACCACATTTATGGATGACTTAGGAGCTGATTCCTTAGATGTTTTTCAGATTATTATGGGACTGGAAGAAGAGTTCGATATTGAGATTCCACCAGAGAAGGCTGAGACAATCACAACTGTTGAAGAGGCAGTTGAACTTATTAAAAAAGAACTTGATTAAGATTTGACCAAAAAGCCCTTCATGGGCTTTTTGTTGTAATTGTAGTGATACTGTGCGCGAGGCTGTGGCGTCGCGTGCTTTGTCATGACCTTTAAGGAGAGAATATGGGACAGACATCTGATTTATCTCTGTTGGAGGAGAGAATTGGATATAGTTTCAAGAATAAGGAGCTGCTAACTCAGGCAGTGACTCACAGCTCCTATGCCAATGAGCGCAAGATTAACAAGACAAGTGATTATGAGCGCCTTGAGTTTTTAGGAGATGCAGTTCTTGAACTTATATCGAGTGATTTCCTTTTTCACGAGAATGCAGATATGGCAGAAGGTAAGCTGACCAAGCTTAGATCAAGTATGGTCTGTGAGCCTGCGCTGGCATATTGCGCAAGGGATATTGAACTTGAAAAGTATATATTGTTAGGTAAGGGCGAAGAGGCGACCGGTGGAAGACAGCGGGATTCTATTACTTCTGATGTTATGGAAGCGGTAATAGGCGCGTTGTATCTGGATGGTGGTCTTGAAGTTGCGCATTCTTTTATTCACAGATTCATATTGTCAGACCTGGAGAATAAGAAGCTGTTCTATGATAGCAAGACTGTGCTGCAGGAGATTGTGCAGTCACATACATTCAAGGAATTTGGATATGAACTTGTGGGAGAATCAGGTCCTGATCATGCCAAGGTATTCATGGTTAATGCAGTACTTGATGGTAAGGTAATAGGTTCGGGAAGTGGACGAACCAAGAAGGCGGCAGAACAGATGGCTGCTTACGAAGCAATTAAGAAGTATAAGGAAGAAACTGGAGTAGACTGATGTATTTAAAAAGTATAGAGGTTCAGGGATTTAAGTCATTTGCCAATAAGATTAACTTTCAATTCCATAATGGAATCACAGCAATAGTAGGTCCTAACGGTTCGGGTAAGAGTAATGTTGCTGATGCGGTAAGGTGGGTTCTTGGAGAACAGAGAATTAAGCAGTTAAGAGGTTCTTCAATGCAGGATGTTATCTTTGCAGGAACTCAGATGCGTAAGCCTTTGTCATATGCGTATGTCGCAATTACACTGGACAATTCTGACCATCAGCTCGCAATTGACTTTGATGAAGTTACAGTTGCACGTAGATTATATCGTTCTGGCGAAAGTGAGTACCTGATCAATGGAGCTCCTTGCAGACTGAAGGATGTTAATGAGCTTTTCTACGATACTGGTATAGGTAAGGAAGGTTATTCAATAATTGGACAGGGTCAGATTGATGCCATTCTGTCTGGTAAGCCAGAGGAGAGAAGAGAGCTCTTTGATGAAGCAGCTGGAATTGTAAAGTTCAAGAAGAGAAAGGTTGCATCTGAGAAGAAGCTTGAGGAAGAGCGTAATAATCTTGTTCGTGTGAGTGATATTCTTGGTGAGCTTGAGAAGCAGGTAGGGCCACTTGAGAGACAGGCTGAGAAGGCCAAAGTATATCTTAATAAGAAGGAGTCTCTTAAGACACTTGATGTCAATATGTTCCTTCTTGAGAATGTCTCTATTAAGGAACAGTTAGATTCAACCAATCAGAATCTTAATATCGCTTCAGAAGAGTATGACAAGACAAGTGTGCGCTTCGAGAATATTAAGAAGGAATATGATGAGACAGCAGCACTTATAGAAGAACTCGAGACAACAATCGAAGAAGAAAGAACAGCTCTTTCTGAGACAAGTGTTATAAGAGGTCGTCTTGAGAGTCAGATTGAACTTCTTAAGGAGCAGATTAATTCAATTAAGGGCAATGAAGAACATCTTGACACCCGTAAGCAGAGTGTATCTGATGAGATTACTCAGAAGTCAGAAGAAGAGAAGACACTCATTGACGCCAAGAGCATTATAGATGAACAGCTTAATGAGGCAAGAACCTCTAAGGCTGAGATTGAAAAGAGACTTGAGGATGTTCAGACCAGAATAGAAGGGCTCAACAATGAGATTGAGGAAGGCAAGAATGCGATAATCGGATCTCTTAATGAAAGAGCGAATATTAAGTCAAGAATGGAGCGATTAACTGCACTTTCTGAGCAGATAGATATCAGAAAGGCAGAGCTTACAAGTAAGCTTGTTAGTGCGCGTACGGATGAAGCCAAGCAGCAGGATGTGATTAAGCAGCTTGAGGAAGAGTTCGATAAGATAACGAAGAATATTGAAGGACTTAAGGGCGAGCAGAGTAAGCAGGAAGAAGAAGTTGCTTCATATAAGAATGAGCTCACTTCCATGGATGAGGAACTTCGTAAGAAGCAGGTTGAATATCATCAGGATAAGTCTACCCTTGAGGCACTGTCTAATATTACAGAGCGATATGAGGGATATGGTGGCTCTGTTAAGAAGGTAATGGAGCAGAAGGACAGCAATCCTGGAATTGTTGGTGTTGTTGCTGATATCATAAGCGCTGACGAGAAGTATGAGACAGCTATTGAGACAGCTCTTGGAGGCAATATTCAGAATATCGTTACTGATGACGAAGAGACTGCTAAGAAGATGATTGGTCTGCTCAAGCGTGAAAAGAGTGGTAGAGCAACATTCCTTCCACTGACATCTATTAAGAATCCACAGGAGTTCAAGACTCCGGAAGTATTAGATGAGCCAGGTGTACTTGGACTGGCTGATTCACTTGTTAATACTAAGCCAGAATATGCCAATGTTGCCAAGGCAATGCTTGGACGTATCGTTGTAGTAGACAATGTAGATAATGCTGTTAAGATTGCCAGAAAGTATTCCTATGGAATAAGAATGGTTACTCTTGAGGGTGAACTTCTTGTACCAGGTGGTGCAATTAGTGGTGGTGCATTTAAGAACAATAGTAATCTTCTTTCCAGAAGAAGAGAGATGGACGACCTCAATAAGAGAATTAAGGAGACACTTGTTCGAATCGACGAGTTACTTAAGTCAATTGAAGAGGTTAAGGAGAAGAGAAACAGTCTCAGAGTTTCTGTTGAGACTCTTAAGATTAAGATTCAGGAAGAGTTCATCAAGCAGAATACAGCAAGACTTAATCTTTCAGCGGCCAGAGGTCGTCAGGAAGAGAATCAGGCTGATTACGATTCACTTAAGACAGAGTCTGTAGAACTTGAAAAACAGATAGAGGAGAACGCTGCTGAAAAGCTCAAGATTCAGAATGAACTTGAGGAATCAGTTAAGCTTGAGAAGGATACAGGAGACAGGATTGTTGAACTTCAGAAGCAGTTAGAGACTGAGCATGAGACAGAGAGCAGTGTTAGTGAAGAACTTCGTAAGCAGGAGGTAGCTGTAGAGAAGATTCTTCAGAGAGTAGAATTTGAACAGCAGAATCTCGACCGAATCAGAGCAGAGAGAGAACGCTTTGATGCAGAGCTCGCAGAGATTATGGGCGAGATGGGCAATGGAGAGGCTCTCATAGAAGAGAAGAATAAGCAGATTGTTGAGATTCAGGCGACTATAGAGGCGTCTCATACGACCCAGTCTGACACAGAGAAGAAGCTTAGTGAAGATATAAGTAAGAGAGAAGAATTAAGCTCAAAGCAGAAGAACTTCTTCACTATTCGTGAGGAACTCAGCGAGAATATCAACAGACTTGATAAGGAGAAGTATCGTCTTCAGGCGCAGAAGGAGAAACTTGAGGAGTCTATTCAGTCACAGATTGACTATATGTGGAATGAATATGAGATTACGCTTCACGACGCAGAAGGATTAAGAAATCCTGATATGAATGATCTTCCTTCAATGAAGAGAGATGTTGCGACTCTCCGTGATGAGATTAAGAAGTTGGGTGATGTCAACGTCAATGCGATTGAAGAGTACAAGGAAGTATCTGAAAGATATAACTTCCTTAAGGTTCAGCATGATGATCTCGTAGAGGCTGAGAAGACTCTTATGGGAATAATTGAGGAGCTTGATACTGCTATGCGTAAGCAGTTCAAGGCTAAGTTTAAGGCTATCGAGACAGAGTTTGATAAGGTATTCAAGGAACTCTTCGGTGGTGGTCAGGGTACTCTTGAACTTATGGAAGATCAGGATATCCTTGAGGCAGGAATCAAGATTATTGCTCAGCCACCAGGAAAGAAGCTGCAGAATATGATGCAGTTGTCAGGTGGTGAGAAGGCGCTTACTGCAATAGCGTTATTATTTGCCATTCAGAATCTTAAGCCTTCACCATTCTGTCTTCTTGATGAGATCGAGGCGGCGCTTGATGAAAGTAATGTAGGAAGATATGCCAAGTATCTTCATAAGCTCACTGCACATACACAGTTTATTGTTATTACACACAGACGTGGAACAATGGAAAGTGCGGACAGATTATATGGTATCACGATGCAGGAGAAGGGTGTATCCGCTCTTGTAAGTGTTAACCTTGTGGAAGACACATTAAAGTAAAGGAATTAACAGATGGGACTTTTTGACAAGTTAAAGGCCGGATTAAATAAGACAAGAGATAATATCGTAGGCGGAATCAATTCTGTATTTTCATCGCATGACAGAATAGATGATGACTTCTATGAGGAGCTCGAAGAGATCCTCGTAATGGGCGATGTGGGAATCCATGCGACAGAGAGTATAATTGAGAAGCTTAAGCTCTCAGTTAAGGAGAATCATATCAAGGAGCCTATGGCCTGCAGAGAGTATCTGATAAGTGAGATTCGTAATCAGATGATGGTAACTGATGAAGATTATGAGTTCTTATCAATGCCAAGTGTCGTAATGGTTACAGGAGTTAATGGCGTTGGTAAGACTACGACTATTGGTAAGCTTGCATCCATCTACAGGAAGAAGGGCAAGAGTGTACTTATTGCTGCGGCTGATACATTCAGGGCTGCTGCAACTGAGCAGCTTGAAGAGTGGGCTAAGAGAGCGGATGTTGACATTATTAAGGCTGGTGAGGGAGCTGATCCAAGCAGTGTTATATTCGATGCAACTAATGCAGCAAGAGCGCGTAAGGTTGACGTTCTTCTCTGTGATACAGCGGGAAGACTTCACAACAAGAAGAACCTTATGAACGAGCTTGAGAAGATGAACAGGATAATTGATAAGAACTATCCTGGTGTAAAGCGTGAGAACCTGATTGTGCTTGATGGAACAACAGGACAGAACGCTTTGGTCCAGGCCAAGGAGTTCTCAGAGGTGGCTCCACTTTCTGGTATAGTACTTACCAAGATGGATGGAACAGCCAAGGGAGGTATTGCCATAGCAATACAGTCTGAGCTTGGTATTCCAGTTAAGTTTATTGGAGTTGGAGAAGGCATAGATGATCTTCAGGAGTTTGATCCTGACAGCTTTGTTAATGCACTATTTGATGTTGAATTACCTGATGATGAAGATAAAGGAGATGTAGAAGATGTTGACGCTTAAGGAATTTGAAGAGGCTTCAGAAGCGGTAAGTAAGGTTACGCAGGAGACGAAGCTTATATATAGTGCATATCTGAGCAATCAGACAGGCAATAAGGTATACCTTAAGCCTGAGAATATGCAGTTTACAGGTGCATATAAGCTTAGAGGTGCATACTATAAGATTAGCACATTATCAGAGGAGGAGAGGGAGAGAGGACTCATCACTGCTTCAGCTGGTAATCATGCTCAGGGTGTTGCATATGCAGCTAAGAGCTTTGGCGCCAAGGCTACAATTGTAATGCCAACAACAACACCACTTATTAAGGTTAATCGTACCAAGAGCTATGGCGCAGAAGTTGTGCTCTACGGAGATGTATACGATGAGGCCTGCGAATATGCATATAAGCTCGCGGATGAGCACGGATATACATTTATCCATCCTTTTGATGATCCGGCAGTTGCAACAGGACAGGGTACAATTGCGATGGAGATATTCAAGGAACTGCCACTTGTTGATTACATTCTTGTTCCAATTGGTGGTGGCGGACTTGCAACAGGTGTATCTACACTGGCCAAGCTTCTTAATCCAAAGATTAAGGTTATTGGTGTTGAACCAGCAGGTGCAGCATGCCTTAAGGCATCAATAGAGAAGGGGGAGGTTGTAACTCTTCCAACAGTTAACACTATTGCTGATGGTACAGCAGTTAAGACTCCGGGAAAGGATATTTTCCCTTATCTTCAGAAGAATCTGGATGAGATAATTACTGTTGATGATGAGGAGCTTGTTGTAGCATTCCTTGATATGGTTGAGAACCATAAGATGATTGTTGAGAACTCAGGTCTTCTTACTGTGGCAGCACTTAAGCAGCTTAAGTGCACAGATAAGAAGGTTGTTTCCATACTTTCCGGCGGTAATATGGATGTCATTACAATGTCGTCCGTAGTTCAGCAGGGACTAATTATGAGAGACAGAATCTTTACTGTTTCTGTACTGCTTCCAGATAAGCCAGGCGAGCTCTCAAGAGTTGCCAATGTTATTGCAGAGGAAAGTGGTAATGTGATTAAGCTTGATCATAACCAGTTTGTATCAATTAACCGTAATAAGGCGGTTGAGCTTCGCATTACTCTTGAGGCCTTTGGTACAGAGCATAAGAACAAGATTCTAGACAGACTTGAGAAGGAAGGTTACAGACCTAAGCTTGTTCAGACGAGCGTGTAAGAAGCATCCTTCATGGAGGGGGACTCATGAAGAAGTTAAAGGACTATCTGTTTGCTTTGATTCCTGCAGTACTTGTATTATGTCTTGTGCTGTTGGAACCTTTCTATAGCCCAGATGCTATGTTAAGTGATCTATTATACAGTCAGCTTAGTGGTACGGGAAGTACCATTAAGCTTGTTTGCGTTGATGAAGAGACACTTGAAGCATATGGCAGTTTTACTGGGTTCTCCAGAGCGAAATCAGCTGAATTAATTAATCTTTTATATGAGAATACAGACAGCGCACCAGCAGTTGTTGCTTTCGATATGATGTTCGTTGGTGATACGGATGAGCAGACGGATGCCATGCTTGCAGATGCCTGCAGTGATGACAGGAATGTCGTTGTTGCATCCAATCTGGTATATCGTGGGAAGATTCTATATCGGAACGGAGGAATTCCTGTATACGATAGCTGGAATATAGATGGTGAAGAGAGGGCATACGATAGTCTTGATGCGAGAGTACGAACCGGCTTTGCCAATGTAAGCAGGTGTAAGGACGGCTTTGTCCGAACTTCCAATATAAGAACTACTGTGGATGGTCAGACAAGATACAGCTTCGCTGCTGAGATTGCCAAGGCATATGCTGATAGCACCGGCTCTACAGATATTGGGTTAGAGGATATACCTGATATCATTCAGTTTTTCTATTCGGGAAAACCGGGCGAGTATGAGCATTACTCAATGGTAGATGTGCTTGAGGGACGTGTGCCGACCACAGTATTCAAGGATGGAATTGTGATAGTTGGAGCTTATGCACCAGGTATGATGGACTCATATCATACACCAGCCAGAAGAAGTAAGGAGATGTATGGTGTTGAGATCAATGCCAATATACTAAGCGCTGTTATGAACGGTAAGTATGCTACTAAGGTGAGTCCTGTTATTGTAGCATTAATATGTGCAGCTATTGTATATCTGTATACGCTGCTTGCCAGAAGGATGAAGATGTATCCGGCGCTGATTGTGGGAGTATGGATTTTGCTTGGTGGAGGCATAATTGCAAGGGTACTTGCCACCAGAGGGCATATAGTATCAGTCCTGTACTTTGTGCTGACTGTTCTGCTTGTTATGGTTTCCATCATTATTGAAAAGTATGTATATGAGACTGTGAAGAGGCGCAGGGTTGTTAATACCTTTAAGAAGTATATGGCACCTCAGGTTGTAGACAGCTTTGTTAAAGAGAACGATTATAAGATAGAGCTTGGCGGACTGAAGCGACAGGTCGCAGTTCTATTTGTAGATATAAGAGGATTCACTACAATGTCAGAGGCACTTGAGCCGGAGACAGTGGTAGGAATTCTTAATAAGTACCTTTCACTTATGAACAGATGTATATTTGACAATGGCGGAATGCTTGATAAGTTCATTGGTGATGCTGCCATGGCTGTGTTTAATGCGCCGAATGATCTTGAAGATTATGCATATAAGGCGGTTAAGACGGGTCTTGACATGAAGACATATGGCGAAGGGCTGAGTGCAGAACTGCTTAAGGAGTATGGCCGGACAGTAAGCTTTGGCGTGGGTATTAACATTGGAGAAGCCGTTGTTGGTAATATTGGTAGTGATGTCAGAATGGATTATACAGCGATAGGTGATACTGTTAATACTGCTGCCAGACTTGAGAGCAGGGCTCTCTCTGGCGAGGTTCTAATAAGTGAACCATTGTATGATATTCTTAAGGACAGAATAATCGCCGAATATAAGGATGAGATGACATTAAAGGGTAAGTCGGAGACCGTTAGAGTATATAGTGTTCATGGATTGAAATGAGGGTAAGATGAAGGAATTTATGACAAGCGTGAAAGGAAAGATTGTTGCAGGCGTAGTTACCGTTGCAGTGGTTGCAGCAGTTATCGTAGCAGTTCTTATGTCAAACAGAGGCTACAGGGTAATCATTGTTAATGAACTGACGGGTACATCAAAGGTAACCAATGGAACGGGAGAAAGTGATGCGTATAAGGGCGAACGTCTTCAGCCAGGCGATGCTGTCGCTGTTCAGGATGCATCAGATCTTACACTGGGTGTAGATGATGATAAGGTGTTATATGCTGAGGCTGGATCACATTTTGCAATTGAGGCAGTAGGTAAGACTGGAGATACCAGAACAAGTATTACACTAAGCGAGGGAACCAATCTCTACAGAATCGACAATAAGCTTAAGGATTCGGAGAGCTTTAGTGTAGAGACACCTAACAGTACAATGTCAGTAAGAGGAACTGTATTCAGAACTGCGGTAAGCAGAGAGGGTTCTGATACATATACAGTTGTTGAAGTTTTTGAGGGTGTTGTATATGTCGAGGTCAAGGAAGAATCTGGAATCATCACAGGTGAGAACAGGGAACTTAGGGCTGGCGAATGCGCAATAATAAGATCTAATTCCAGCCAGTCTGAATTCGTTAAGGCTGACAATGGTGATGTAGTCCATGAGATTGATTACAGAGCTATTCCAAAGCAGACCGCAATGGTACTTGGACAGGCAATAGATGATGGCAGAACACTGAGCATAGGTAAGGAACTTCTGTTTGACTATGTACAGATTAATGATCATGTATTTGGTCAGGCTAAGGAGACTGTAGCACCTACATGTGAAGAAGACGGATACGAAGTCGCAGTATGTGATGTCTGTGGTGAACAGGGTGGAGATAAGATTGTAATTAAGGCTACAGGACATGTTCCATCAGAAGCTGAGACAGAGGTTACAGACTGTGAAGAGGGTGCAAAGAACATAATAAAGTGTAGTGTATGTGGCAAGGTGGTTGAGGAGAAGGTAATTGAACCAGGACAGCATACCTTTGTAGAGGACTCAGATGCTACGACTGCTACATGTACAGCCGGTGGAACAAGGGTAATGGTATGTAGTGTATGTGGTAAGAAGACAGAGACCACAACCAAGGCACTTGGACACGATTATCAGGAAGTTAATGTGAAAGCACCTGACTGCACACATGATGGTCTTGTTATGAACAAGTGTACCAGATGTGGAAGTACGACACCTGTTATGACTGCGAAGGCACTTGGACATAATATATTGGAGAGTGAGACACCAGCTTCATGCGAGTTCCAGGGTGCAATCTACGGAAAGTGTACCCGCTGCGGTCTTATGACATCTAAGTCAACTCCATACCTTGGTCATTCATATTCTGATTCTGACAGGGTTGATCCTACATGCGAGATAGAGGGTAGTGTATCAAGACATTGTGACAGATGTGGAATTTCAACCAGAGAGGGAATCCCGGCACTTGGTCATGATATGTATGAGTCTGAAAGAAAGTCAGCGACATGCGAGGACCCGGGTAGTATCGTGATGGCATGCTACAGATGCGATAAGACTGAGAAGAATGATATTCCAGCGTTTGGACACGATTATGTGTATAAGAGAACAAGTAGTGCAGCTGACAGGATGCATATTCTGACATGTACAAGATGTAATAAGACTACTGGTAGTGCGGAATCATGCCGTATTGATCCAGGAAGCGCTGTATGTTCAATATGTGGAGAATAATGATGACGAAGCAGGATAATAGTCTGCTTGAGCAGATACTTAACATAGGAATTGCATTATCAGTTGAGAAGGATTCAGATAAGCTTTTTGACAAGATAATAGATACTGCTATGGATCTTACTGGCAGTGATGGTGGTACGCTATATACAGTAGAAGAAGACGGACTTCATTTTAGAATTATGAAGACCAGGTCAAAGGGCGTTGATCTCGGCGGTGATGGAGAGACAATTAACATTCCACCGGTAAAGCTTGTCAGTGAGAATATCTGCGCATATGCAGCAATTAATAAGAAGGCACTTAATATTGCTGATGTATATGAGAGTGAACTTTTTGATTTCTCAGGACCTAAGAAGTATGACGAAGCCAATGATTACCATACAAGATCAATGGTGGCCATTCCTATGATTGACTATGCAGATAATGTAATCGGAGTAATGCAGTTAATTAATGCCACAGATGATGCGGGAGAGCTTCGCTCTTATTCTGAGGAAGAGGAACATATACTATTGTCACTTGCTTCTCAGACGGCGATAGCACTTGCTAATATGACATATGTTGACGAGATAAGAAGACAGCTCTGGTCGTTTACTGAGGCGCTGACCGAGGCGATTGATGCAAGGACACCATATAATGCGAGCCATACGAGACAGGTTGCAAAGTATGCGGGATATATTGTTGATCATATCAATGAGCTTCATCTTGATGGAAAGGAAGAACTTTTCTTCTCAGAAGAGCATAGAGACGAGATCGTGATGGCAGCACTGCTTCATGATATTGGTAAGATGATTGTCCCAATAAGAGTTATGAATAAGCAGACAAGACTGGGTGATCATGAGGAGACTATAAGGCAGCGACTTGACAGGATCGCACTACTGTCTAAGATTGATCTTCTTGAATCACGCATCAGCATTGAAGATAAAATGTCTGTTGATGATAAGATAGCATATACGCTTGATGTAATGGGCAGAGCCAATAGTGCAGGGTTTATTAATGATGAACTCATGGCCGAAGTTGATACAGTATGTGACTACACTTATGATTCACCTGAGGCGGGCGAGACAGTTAGCTTCTTAAGCGATGAAGAGAAGGGATTTTTGCATATTCGCAAGGGAACACTGACTGATGAGGAGAGAAGGATAATGGAGAGTCATGTCGAGATGACAGACAGGATTCTTGGAAAAGTATATTTTAACAAGTCGTATGAGCGTGCACCAAGGTGGGCAGCAATGCATCATGAGTGTATTGATGGTTCGGGATACCCACTTGGAATAAGCGAAGCGTCGGTCGATACTGAGGCGCGAATTCTTGCTGTTGCAGATATCTGCGATGCGCTCTTAGCTACAGACAGGCCATATAAGAAGCCGCTTCCTATGGACAAGGCGTTCTCAATAATGAGAAGTATGGCAGACGAGGGAAAGCTTGAGACTAGATTTGTTGAGTATTTGGAGACAGTTCTTAGGGAACAGTAAGGGGATGGAATTGTGATTAATCGGATACATATTGTGCCTGATTATAAGGATATTGATGCCACACTTAAGCTGTGTGACAGATACGGGCTTTGCTTTGAGTATAATGATTTCTTTGTACCATCACTACTTGATGATGAGGAAGAACTTCGAAGTCGCATTGATTTTTACCGAAGACTGGGCAGAGGAAAGTGTGGAGACTCACTTCATGGAGCGTTCTTAGATATCTGTGTGAACAGTAGTGACGCGAAGATTGCCGGAATCTCTCGAGAGAGAATGTATCAGAGCATGGAAATAGCCAGTGAACTGGAATGCAGCAGGGTGATCTTTCATAGTAATCTGATCTCCGGATTCGAAAGCGAAGATTATCAGAGCATGTGGCTTGATGCATATACTGAGTTCTACGGCGAACTGCTTGGAAGATATGATGGGATAGAGATAGTTGTAGAGAATATGTTTGATAACAGTCCCAAGATGCTTAAGAGGCTGGCACAGAATATGGCAGGTGAGAAGAACTTTGGTATCTGCTATGATGTGGCGCATACCAATGTATGGTCTGGTAATATAACAGAATGGATTGATGAACTGGCAGGGAGTATGAGACATCTTCATATCAATGATAATGATGGTACAACAGATTCTCACTCTGCGGTAGGAACAGGGACAATAGACTGGAAGGCGTACTTTGAGAAGATTAATTCCCTCGACTTGTCACAGGAGCTTCTTATTGAGGTTGGATCTAAGGAACGCTTTGTAGAATCAATGGACTATCTTGTAAGTAATAAGCTTATTAACATAGAACTGAAGGGATAGATATAATTTCAGCCAGATATGCAGGTCTGTAAAGAAAAAATACTTGACACGATGCGATGAGTGCTATATAGTATTCATTGTGTCGTGTTTTTATCTTTGCAAAGTAAAATCACTTGACAGAGATAAGGAGCCAGGTATGGAACGTATTGTTGAAAGAGGAATGCTGTTTGATTTCTACGGTGAACTGCTAACAGAACATCAGAAGCAGATATATCAGGCACTTGTATATAATGATATGACACTTCAGGAGATTGGTGATGAGTATGGGATTTCGAGACAGGCTGCGCATGACCTGATTAAGAGATGCGATAAGCAGCTCACCAATTATGAAGATAAGCTTCATCTTATTGCAAAGTTTGAGTCGATTAAGAATAAGGTTGAGCAGATAGAAGTGAATACAACTGATGAGCTTGTTAAGGGGCTTGCAGTTGAGATTCTCGACGAGATGTAAGAGGTTTTCATGGCATTTGAGAGTTTAACAGACAAGCTTCAGAATGTATTTAAGAATCTTCGCAGTAAGGGAAGACTTACTGAGGAAGATGTTCATATAGCCTGCAAGGATGTTAAGATGGCGCTGCTTGAAGCGGACGTTAACTTCCGAGTAGTTAAGCAGTTTATTAAGAAGGTCGAAGAGCGTGCAATCGGTCAGGATGTAATGAATGGACTTAATCCTGGTCAGATGGTAATTAAGATAGTTAATGAAGAGATGACTGCTCTTATGGGATCTGAGACCACAGAGGTGTCATTTCAGCCAGGTAAGGCCATAACAGTGATTATGATGTGTGGTCTTCAGGGTGCAGGTAAGACAACATCTACTGCCAAGATGGCAGGCAAGTTCAAGACTAAGGGTAAGAAGCCTCTTCTTGTTGCCTGTGATATCTACAGACCAGCGGCTATCAAGCAGTTGGAAGTCAATGGTGAGAAGGTTGGTGTAGATGTATTCACTATGGGCGATAAGGTAAGCCCGGTTGAGATTGCCAAGGCATCTATAGAGCATGCAACCAAGAATGGACATAATGTTGTTATCCTTGATACTGCAGGACGACTTCATGTTGATGAAGATATGATGAAGGAGCTGCAGGATATTAAGGAGAATGTTCAGGTACATCAGACACTTTTAGTAGTTGATGCGATGACTGGACAGGATGCAGTTAATGTTGCAGTAGATTTCAAGGAAAAGGTAGGCCTTGATGGTGTAATCTTATCCAAGATGGATGGCGATACCCGAGGCGGTGCGGCACTGTCAGTTAAGGCAGTAACAGAGCTTCCGATTCTGTATGTTGGTATGGGGGAGAAGTTAGAGGACTTCGAACAGTTCTATCCAGACAGAATGGCCAATCGAATTCTTGGAATGGGAGATGTGCTTACTCTTATTGAGAAGGCACAGGCATCTATTGATATAGATGAGGACAAGGAGCGTGAGATGGCTGCCCGTATGAAGAAGGGCAAGTTCGATTTCAATGACTACCTTGAGAGTATGAGACAGATGAGGAACATGGGAGGCTTAGCAAGCATTATGGGAATGCTTCCAGGTCTCGGAATGGGAATCAAGGCATCTGACCTTGAGGGTGCAATCGATGAGAAGCAGCTTGCAAGAACAGAGGCAATTGTTCTGTCAATGACACCTGCTGAAAGAGCCAATCCTAAGCTTATGAATCCAAGTCGTAAGCACAGAATAGCCAAGGGCGCAGGCGTGGATATTGCAGTTGTTAATCGCTTTATCAAGCAGTTCGAACAGAGTCAGAAGATGATGAAGCAGATGAAAGGTATGATGGGTAAAAAAGGAAAGTTCAGACTTCCCTTTTAACCACAGCATCATGTGATGCGTGGCGAGAAGGAATAATCCTGCTCGATATAATTAATTTTTTCATATAAGAAAGGAAACAAAGAAAATGGCAGTTAAGATGAGATTAACAAGAATGGGTACAAAGAAGCATGCTCTTTACAGAATCGTAGTTTCTGATTCAAGATCACCAAGAGATGGTAAGTTCATTGAGGAGATTGGTACATACAATCCTAATACAGATCCTTCTGAGTTCAAGATTGATGAGGAGAAGGCAAAGAAGTGGCTTGCAAATGGTGCAAAGCCTACAGAGGTTGTTGGTAAGATCCTTAAGCTTGCAGGTATTGAGAAGTAATTAGTGGTGTTCACTGATGGACTATGTCTGTCTGACAAGAGAGGAAAACAACTATGAAGGAATTAGTAGAGGTTATTGCTAAGGCTCTCGTAGATAATCCTGATGAAGTAGTAGTAAGCGAGAAGCAGGACGGTAAGAACGTTACTGTTGAGCTTCATGTTGCTTCTACAGATATGGGAAAGGTTATTGGCAAGCAGGGAAGAATTGCCAAGGCCATTCGTACAGTTGTAAAGGCTGCTACAGTCAATGACAACAAGAGAGTTGATGTTGAGATAAGCTAATTTGTTGGTCCTTCGCATATTATATGCGAAGGACTGTTTTTAATGAAGGAAAGATATGGATGATTTATTACAGGTAGGAGTGATTACTTCGCCTCACGGTGTACGTGGAGAAGTAAAAGTTTTTCCTACAACTGATGATGTTAAGAGATTCAGTAAGCTTAAGGAAGTATATCTCCAGACAAAGAGGGAGACTTCACTTGTTCATATTCGCAGTGTCAAGTATTTTAAGAATATGGTCATTCTTGGCTTTGAAGAATTTGGAAGTATGAATGACGTTGAGACACTAAGACAGTGTCCGCTTCTTGTAGACCGAGAACATGCTGTTAAGCTTAAAAAGGATGAGTACTTTGTGGCTGATCTGATGGGACTTAAGGTGTCACTTGATGATGGCAGTCTGACAGGGACAATAACTGATGTTCTTCAGACAGGAGCTAATGATGTGTATGAGATTAAGCTGGATGATGGCAGGGAGCTTCTGCTTCCGGCAATTGCAGACTGCGTAGAGAGCGTTGATATAGAAGGCGGTCTTATGACGGCTCACACACTGCCCGGACTACTTGACTGATATTCAAAGGGGATCCTATGAGATTTCATGTAATGACATTATTTCCTGAGATGATAATGGGTGCGGTATCTACAAGCATTCTCGGGAGAGCAATTGAGAAGGAAATAATAAGCGTTGATGCTATTAATATAAGAGATTACACAACCAATAAGCATAATCGTGTTGATGATTACACATATGGTGGTGGAGCAGGGATGCTTATACAGGCTCAGCCGGTATATGACTGTCATAAGGCTGTTACAGAGGAGATTGCCAAGAAGTATCCTGACGCAGTCAAAAAGCCTCGCGTGGTATATATGACACCACAGGGAAGTGTGTTCACACAAGAGATGGCTAAAGAGATGGCTGCTGAGGATGATATCATATTCTTATGTGGTCATTATGAGGGTATAGACGAGCGTGTGCTTGAAGAGATAGTTGATGAATATGTCTCTATAGGCGATTATGTTCTGACTGGCGGTGAGTTACCTGCGCTTGTCTGTATGGATTCAATAGCAAGAATGGTTCCAGGCGTGTTGGGTAATGAGATATCAGGCGAGACAGAGTCCTTTGATGATGGACTGCTTGAGTATCCACAGTATTCAAGGCCGGAAGAGTGGATGGGTAAGAAGGTACCTGAAGTTCTTATGTCAGGTCATCATGCCAATATTGAGAAATGGCGTCATGAGCAGAGTCTGATTCGTACTAAGGAGAGGCGCCCAGACTTATATGAAAAATATGTTGCAACTAATAAATAGTTGTGATATACTATGACGGTCGTCAATTTAGATGGTCCTCTGTTACGTATGTATTAAGAACATCCAATTTAAGATAAGGAGAATAGAAATGAACAACGAGATTATCAAGGAAATCGAAGCAGCAGAGCTTAAGGCAGAGATTACTGAATTCAACGTAGGTGATACTGTTAAGGTTCACAACAAGATTAAGGAAGGTAACAAGGAGAGAATCCAGATCTCCGAGGGTACAGTAATTAAGAGACAGGGTGGAAGGAACCGTGAGACATTCACAGTTCGTAAGACATCTAATGGTGTAGGCGTAGAGAAGACATGGCCATTACACAGCCCTAACGTAGAGAAGATTGAAGTAGTTCGTCGTGGTAAGGTTAGACGTGCTAAGCTCTTCTACTTAAGAGATCGTGTAGGTAAGGCTGCAAAGGTTAAGGAAGTTATTAGATAATATGACTTATGTGGGGACAATGCTATATAGCATTGTCCCTTTTTTTATGATAAAATAAATCGTTATGAGTAGACGAAGTAAAGGACTTAATTTCAATAGAAAGAGAGTAAAGGTCTCCAATGATCATCTGATGGAAGTCTTCAGGTATATATTCGGTATTGTAGCTGCAATCGGTCTGGCTGCATTCCTTATATATAACTTTGGAATGAAGACAAGTGTGATTGGATCAAGTATGGAACCTTCTCTATACAATGGGCAGACGATATTCATCAGTAAGCTGTCATATCTGGCCAGCAAGCCTAAGGTTGATGATATTATTGTATTTCTACCGAATGGTAATCAGAATACGCACTATTATGTCAAGAGAGTAGTAGCTGTGCCAGGAGACAAGGTCGAGATTAAGGGTGGCAAGCTGTATGTTAACGGTGAGCCTGAAGAGAAGGGCTATGACAAGATGGCTGATGCCGGTGTTGCACAGTCTGAGCTTACACTTGGCGTTGATGAGTATTTCGTACTTGGTGATAACCGTAATAATGGTGAAGATTCAAGATCAGGTAATATTGGACCGGTTCAGAAGAGCCTCATAGAGGGAAGAGCCTGGTTCAAGCTTGGCAAGGAAGATTCCACATTTGGATTTATATTCTGACAGCGATGTCCGGATGATATTAAGATTAGATGAAAGGTAGCCGATTATCATATATATAATGCGGCGGGAAGTGTTATGAACTATCAGTGGTACCCAGGTCATATGACCAAGGCAAAGAGGCAGATGCAGGAGGATATCAAGTTAATCGACCTCATTATTGAGATTGTTGACGCGAGAATCCCACTTAGCAGCCGTAATCCAGACATAGATGAACTAGGTAAAAACAAGTCAAGAATGGTTCTTCTCAACAAGTCAGATCTTGCAGATCCTGCGCTTAACAAGGAATGGATTCAGTACTTTAAGGATAAGGGGATTCATACACTTGAGATTAACAGCAGGAATGGATCAGGACTTAAGAGTATTAAGGCAACAGTGTTAGAGGCATGTAAGGAGAAGATTGAGCGTGACAGAAAGCGAGGAATCCTTAACAGGCCTGTCAGGTCAATGGTTGTAGGAATACCCAATGTAGGCAAGTCCACATTCATTAACAGTTATGCGGGAAGAGCCTGTGCCAAGACTGGTAACAAGCCGGGAGTAACTAAGGGCAAGCAGTGGATTAAGCTTGATAAGTCGTTAGAGCTTCTTGATACGCCAGGTATTCTTTGGCCTAAGTTCGAGGATCAGGCGACAGGTATGAAGCTCGCATTTATTGGATCAATCAATGACGAGATTCTTGTTATTGAGGAACTGGCAACTGACTTTATCGCATACATTAATGATATATATCCTAATGCAATCAGACAGCATTATGGAATAGATGAAGATGTTGCAGCAGATTATCATATGCTTGAAGCAATTGCTGAAGCAAGAAGACTTCTTAAGGCAGGTGGAGAGCTTGATGTTACAAAGGCTGCAAGAGTATTAATGGATGATTACAGAGATGGAAAGCTTGGAAGGCTGACTCTGGAGCGTCCGGACAGAACAGGGGATAAAGAATAAGATGTATAGAAAGAGCAGAATAACTAATAGCATATTACGAGAGGTACTTAATACAAGCGTGTATCTTTTGTCAGTACTTGTTGCAGCATACCTGATTGTTCACTTTATTGGTCAGAGGACAGAAGTTATAGGAAGCAGTATGGAGCGTACACTTTCCAATGGGGACAATCTTATAATGGACAAGATATCATATCGCTTCAGAAATCCTGACAGATTTGATATCGTTGTATTCCCATACAGATATGACAATTCAAAGTATATCAAGAGAGTAATCGGATTGCCTGGTGAGACTGTACAGATCACAACAGAGGGCGATATTCTGATTAATGGTGAGAAGCTTACTGAGTATTATGGACGTGAGATTATCGTAGATCCTGGAAGAGCCATTGAGCCAGTTACGCTTGGTGAGGATGAGTACTTTGTTCTTGGTGACAACAGAAATAACAGCAGGGACAGCAGATGGGAAGATGTTGGTAATATCAAAAAGAGTGATATTATAGGTAGAGCATTTTTTAGATTATATCCTTTCAGAGAGATGGGATCTGTTGAGTAGATATTATGACTAAAGCAGAAGAGAAGGCCCTGTTACGGGAACAGAAGAAGGAAGAAAAGTTAAGAATAGAGAGAGCAAGGATAGAGTCAATCAAGGAATACGAGAGACAGTACGAGTCACTGGGATATGTCTGTGGTATAGATGAAGTTGGCAGAGGTCCTCTTGCGGGTCCTGTAGTTGCCGGAGCAGTTATCCTTCCTAAGGATTGCAAGATTCTGTATATCAATGATTCCAAGAAGCTTTCTGAGAAAAAGCGTGAGGAATTGTATGATGTTATTATGAGCGAGGCGGTTGCAACAGGTATAGGAATCATCCCGCCAGGAAGAATCGATGAGATTAATATCCTGCAGGCTACATATGAGGCAATGCGACTTGCAATCAGTGAACTTAAGGTAAAGCCGGATGTACTGCTTAATGATGCGGTTACAATTCCGGGTGTAGATATAAAGCAGGTGCCTATTATTAAGGGTGATGCCAAGAGTATATCAATTGGTGCGGCGAGCATAATTGCCAAGGTTACAAGGGACAGACTTATGGTTCAGTACGATGAGGTGTTCCCCGGATATGGATTCGCTTCCAATAAGGGATACGGTTCAGCTGCGCACATAGCGGCACTTAGGGAGATAGGACCATGTCCTATTCACAGAAGTAGTTTTATTGGAAACTTTGTTTAGAATTATAGGAATATTATGGCTATTAATCTGTTTAATGGTGTAAGCAACAACATACCGACAGGGCTTCAGGGTACGGCAGGTCAGGGGAGTCCGGTTACTGGTCAGGCAGCGCTACGTCAGGCGGCAAGCGCAATGCTTAATGAATTGCGCTCATTAACACCTGGTGATACCATTACAGGTCAGCTTGTTGCCAAGAGTGGCAATGATATTCAGTTAATGTTAGGTAATAATACACTTCTTAATACTGTCTTAGACCAGGATGTCAATGTGGCACCAGGCGGACAGATGACATTTGAGGTGAAGAGCAATCATGCAGGTCAGCTGACACTCAGACCGCTTTTCGCTAATCTTAGTAATTCCACTAATATTATGAATGCACTTGATGCGGCTGGCATTGCTGCAAGCGATACATCGATTGAGATGGTCGATACGCTTATGCAGAATGGAATGTCAGTCAATAAGGAACTCCTTCAGACAATTAACAGGGAACTGTCCATGTATCCCGAAGCGGAGATAGGCGACATTGTAATGCTTCATAAGATGGAGATACCAGTTAATCCCGAGAGCATTGAGCAGATGCATATGTATAGGAATAATAATCAGTGGATGATGGATAGTGTATCCGATGCTGCTGATGAACTCATGCAGTTATTTGATTCACTTGCCGAGGATGGTGGAGAACTAAGTAATAATATTCTGGATGGACTTAATGAGATACTTAAGCCTGCTGAGGCAGAACAGGGCAGTGCACAGGCAGGTGGCGAGATAACGGCAGCTGATAGTGGCGAAGTAAGCGAGGCGGCTGCACAGGGAAGGCCTGATGTGGCGGTAATTGCAGATGATTCTGGTGCTCAGACTGAAGCGGCCACTCTTTCGAAGGGCGGCGAAGGCGCGGAGGCTCTGAATGCAGCGAATAAGGAGTCTTCTACAGTATCAGGTGATGCACAGGGACAGGCTAAGGCCGCAGAGACTGATACAGGGGCTAAGATGGATGCATCGGCCAGACAGACACAGGATGTATCGATTAATAAGAGTAATGTATTCAATGCGCTGAAGGAGCTTGATTCACAGGTACTTGCCAATCCAGAGGTGCGCTCAAAGGTAAAGAGTGCAATTGCTGATCTGCTCAAGGATAACTTCCTTATGGAGCCGGAGAAAGTCGGCGAAGATAAGTATGTTAAGAAGTACTATGAGAAGGTTGCTGATATAACTGATAAGCTTACAGAACTTATGAATCAGAATGGCAAGGCTGAAGCCTCATTTACCAGGACGGCTACAGCAATAAAGGATAATATGAACTTTATGAATCAGGTTAATGACCTGTACAATTATGTTCAGCTGCCACTTAAGATGAATGAGACTCAGGCTAATGGCGATCTCTATGTATATGCCAGGAAGAAGGGAAGAGGCATGGGAGGAGATGATGGTAAGCTTACAGCATTACTTAGGCTTTCGATGGATCATCTCGGGAATATGGATATCTTCCTTTCACTTCAGAATGATAAGCTGAGTACAAAGTTCTGCCTTGAGAAGGAAGAATTGATTGATTTTATTGAGAGTCACATTGATGAACTCAACGTAAGACTTATGGCCAAGGGATATAATGTTGGAACTACAGTAACTAAGATGGATGAGCCCGAGAAGAATGTTATTGAACATATAGTGAGTAATGACGGAGGTGTCACAATGTTAAGCACACAGTCTTTTGATGCGAGAGCTTAGCAGAGGGCAGATTGATATGGAGAAGAAGAAGCAACTCACAGCTATAGCACTTGAATATAATCCGAACGAAGATGCGCCTAAGGTTGTTGCTTCAGGTAAGGGAGCTGTAGCTGAGAGAATTATAGAAGAAGCCAAAAAGGCGGATGTTCCGCTTCATAAGGATAGTAAGCTGGCGGGAACACTTTCCAAGTTGGAAATCGGAGATATGATTCCACCAGAACTGTATGAGGCTGTTGCCGAGATTCTTGTCTTCGTTGATGCAATGGAGAAGATTAGAGCCAAGGGAATGTAGCAGGATTCGTTAGAGGTGGATTATTGAATAGCAGAGTAATAGGAACTTTTTATGAAGAGGCAGCAATAGCCTATCTGCAGAAGCAGAATATCAGAATTATTGAGCACAGCTATAAGTGTGGCAGGGTTGGCGAGATTGATCTGATAGGAGAGGGCGAGGGCTGTCTTATTTTCTTTGAATGTAAGTATAGAAAGAATCATAGTGCTGGATATCCGGCACAGGCAGTTAATAGTACCAAGCAGCGTACTATCAGGAGATGTGCAGAGTATTATCTAATGAATCATAAGACTGATCTTTTTATAAGATTTGATGTGATTGCAATAGAGGGAGAACAGATAGACTGGATAAAGAATGCGTTTTAGGCAACTTAAGAATTTCTTAACTTTTTTAGCACGTTTTTCTTTTGACTTATGTGAAATAATGATTAAAGTTGGATAGGAAGTATGGAGAGAATGTCATGACAAAGATACTTGTATGCGATGATGATAAGGCAATAGTTGATGCGATTGAGATCTACCTTATGCAGGAAGGCTATGAAGTTATCAAAGCATTTGATGGTGAACAGCTGCTTGATATGCTTCGAGCAAACAGCGATGTTAAGCTTGTTATTGTGGATATTATGATGCCAAAGCTTGATGGTATTCACGCTGTAATGAAGTTACGTGAGTATAGTAATGTTCCGGTGCTTTTTCTTTCTGCAAAGTCAGAAGATGTCGATAAGATTCTGGGGCTCAACGTTGGTGCGGATGATTATATTACCAAGCCATTTAATCCTCTTGAGCTTGTTGCACGTGTAAAGTCCAATATCAGACGTTTTACCAAGCTTGGTAATGCAGTTGAGAACGAGGACAATATATATGCAGCAGGTGGCCTTGTGATTAACGATGACGACAAGGAAGTTACTGTTGATGGTGAGCTGGTTAAGCTTACACCTATTGAATACAGTATTCTGCTATTGTTAGTTAAGAATCAGGGGAGGGTGTACTCAATTGACCAGATATATGAGAATATCTGGGAAGAGGATGCAATCGGAGCTGATAATACTGTTGCTGTCCATATTCGTCATATCCGTGAGAAGATAGAGATTAATCCCAAGGAGCCTAAGTATCTGAAGGTTGTATGGGGAGTCGGCTACAAGATAGAAAAGCAGATTTAGTGGAGTTGAGATGAAGACAAAGAAGAAGAGTTTGAGTGTTATTTACACGATAATATGTGCAGCTTTATCAGTTGCAATGGTACTGTCACTTGTTGAGATATTCAATGCATCGTACATAAAGATAGCATATGGTGATTCTGAGTATACAGAAGTTGCAATGCAGTCCGAGCGCAATGACATTCCTTTTGAAGATTCTGAACTGTTTGCAAGAATTGTAATTGATGAGACTTCTGATATTATCAGATCCAGTGTCATCAGCAATCAGATGGAGAGCAAGGGCAGTTATGACGCTAAGAAGAAGGTTGATATTAGTGCCTATGCGAGCAGACATAAAGGGTATTCAGCTGGAATGCCAACAGCAATATATTATCTGGATGACCTTGTAAAGTGGGGTAATTACGGATTCGATTACAGAGAGGTAACTGGAACAAAGGCGCAGCTTGATACATTTTTCTATGCACTCAAGATAGGAGATGACAGACTGGCAATAGATTCCTCTGAAGCAGTACATGACGAACTTAACGACGATGATATGTTCATAGATGACACGGATGTCGCTTCTGATGCACAGACAATGTATATTCTGGTTGACAGATATAAGTCTGCTGAAAACTGTTCGCTTTTAGATTATGCATCAGACCGTGAAGAGTATGAGGTGCTTGTAAGGAATCTTAGGGCATCAGCAAGAGAACTTTTTATGAATTATTCTGAGTATGACTCACACAGTGATGCATATAGTGCCGACAAGTGTAATCTCAGATACTGTATACAGCTTGATAATGGTGATGGAAAAACTGTTAGATTTACTAATCTTTCACAGAGTGTTACCGGGCTTACCAATGATGAAATTAATGCGCTTTTTACAGCAGAGGGAAGATACGCCTGCTTCAACCCATCCAAGCTTCAGCTTGTGACCAATATTGAAGCTATGTCGGTTGAGGTGCTTAATGAGATTGTTAAGCAGTACGGATATGTATTTATGGACGCTTCAAGAGTATGGATTGCCGTAGATACATCTTATCCTGTGACCGATATCTGCAGTGTGGCCAGACAGGAGTACAGTAGGAACAGCGATATGTTTGTTCCAAGTATGTTTGCACTGTTTATCGGACTTATTCTTTATCTGCTCATCTTCATTATTATGACGATTCAGGCAGGTAAGTGCGTAGAAGTGGATGAAGAAGGCAATAAGGAAAGTGTTGTCCGCATGGAGAAGGTTGATCATATGCCGGTGGAGGTATGGCTTGTTATAACAGCTGTAGCTGCATTGCTGCTTATGACTCTTGTGGGTGAGACTCTTGCATCGATTCTGGACGTGACAGATATCTTTGTTGTGACTCTGTGTGCTGAGGCAGTACTTGTTAATATCATTATGCTGCCACTATATCTGATACTGGTCCGTAAGATTAAGTGCAGACATATATGGAATGGATCGCTTCTGCAGGCACTCTGCAATAAGATAAGAGCAACTGCGGTAGGAATATATGATAATGGTCGACTTATAACGAGGACATGGCTACCATTTATGCTGTTTCTTGCAATCAACCTTGTACTTGTTCTGCTTGGAATATGGACAACAATCATTGCATTTATACTCGACCTTCTGGTTGGATACTGGCTCTATACTGAGAGCAAGACAAGAGGCGATATTGTAGAAGGAATCCGTAGTATTGCAGGTGGTAATCTTAAGCACAAGATAGATACAGATAAGATGCATGGTGATAACCTCATACTTGCAGACTCGGTTAACAGCATTGGAGAAGGCATCCGTGAAGCTGTAGAGACAAGCATGAAGGATGAGAAGATGAAGGCTGATCTCATAACGAATGTCAGCCATGATATCAAGACACCGCTTACTTCGATAATTAACTATGTAGATCTGATTAAGCGCGAGAATATCGATAACGAGCGTGTTGCCGAATATGTTGATGTTCTTGATAAGAAGTCACAGAGACTTAAGCAGTTAATAGATGATCTGGTAGAGGCTTCCAAGATTAGTTCCGGCAACATCAGCTTTACAATTGATAAGATTAACTTTGTTGAACTGCTTAATCAGGCCATGGGTGAGTTCTCAGAACGTTTCGAGGCAAAATCGCTTAACTTTATGCTTAATTTCCCTTCAGAGCCTGTGTATATTATGGCGGACAGCAGAGGGCTCTACAGAGTAATTGAGAACCTCTTTATTAACCTGTACAAGTATGCTATGGATGGAACGAGAGTATATATGGATGTTACGACGGGTGGCAATAAGGTTACTCTTTCAATACGTAACATCTCTGCAGATGCACTTGGAGTAAGTGCAGATGACCTCACAGAGCGATTTATTAGAGGTGATAAGTCAAGAGGAACTGAAGGATCAGGACTTGGACTTTCAATAGCAAAGAGTCTGACAGAAGCTCTTGATGGAACTTTTGATATCGTGCTTGATGGTGATCTGTTTAAGACTATAATTTCGTTTGATACTGTTGCTGCTAAGTAGTGTGCAATAGTCGGACAAGTGTTAAGCGGACTGCTTGACACTGCATTTTATCAATGTTACATTTAAGTGGCGTGGATATCCGCGCCACTTTGTATATTAGTGAGAGGTGATAATATGCCGAATTTTGAAGAACTTGATACAAGCCTTCCGGTTGCTCCATTAGCATTAGTTGTTATGGATTCAGCAAGAGGACTTGGACATGATATAGATGTTCATCTGGTTGAGACGCGTAAGAAAGAGAAGAATAAGGTATGTGATGATCCTGCTATTCAGGGATATAAGAAGGATTCATATCTTGTTAAGGTAAGATGTCCAAGATTTGGAACTGGTGAGGCCAAGGGTGTCTTCGATGAATCGGTAAGAGGTAAGGATCTCTTCATTCTTGTAGACGTATGTAATAACAGTCTTACATACAGAATGAATGGATTTGTTAATCATATGAGCCCTGATGATCATTATCAGGATCTTAAGAGGATTATTGCAGCAGCCGCTGGCAGGGCAAGAAGAATTAATATTATTATGCCTTTCCTCTATGAAGGAAGACAGCATAAGAGAAGCACAAGAGAGTCGCTTGACTGTGCTTTTATGCTTGAAGAATTATATAGAATGGGTGTTGATAATTTCATTACATTTGATGCGCATGATCCAAGGGTTGCTAATGCAATTCCATTAAGTGGTTTTGACAATTATACACCACCTACACAGTTCCTTAAGGCAATACTTCACTCTGAGAAGGATCTTATCATTGATAAGGATCATCTAGTGGTTATTTCGCCTGATGAGGGAGCGCTTGACAGGGCAGTATACTTTGCTAATGTACTTGGCGTCAATACTGGTATGTTCTATAAGAGACGAGACTACACAAGAATAGTGAACGGCAAGAATCCGATTGTTGCTCATGAGTTTCTTGGAGACAATATAGATGGTAAGGATGTAATAATCATAGATGATATGATTTCATCTGGTGAGTCGATGATAGACACAGCCAAGCAGCTCAAGGAGATGAATGCCAAGAGAGTATATATCTGCTGTACATTTGGATTATTTACGAATGGACTTAAGGCATTTGATAATGCATATGAGAGATGCTGGTTTGAGAAGGTTGTTACAACCAATCTCTGTTATCTGCCACCAGAACTCAAGGATAAGCCATATTTTATTGAGACAGATATGAGCAGATTTGTGGCCGATATCATCAATATGATGAACCATGATGTGTCTATGTCTAATGTACATGAGACTGCGGATGCTATTCAGACCGCTATAGACAGATACAATAGAAGAGCTTTTAGTGAGCTTGATGAACACGCTTGATATTTGCAGCTTAAGCAGGCATTCAGATGCCTGCTTAATTATCGTTTGGATGTATGCGAGGAACTATGAATACACAGGAACATATAATTGACAGGGTTATAGACCGTTCATATGCATATGAGTGTGGAATTAGCGCAGGAGACGCTGTTGTTGCCATTAATGGTGAGAATATCGAAGATATCTTCGATTATCAGTATATGTGTGAGAATACTCACGTAGATATTACCATCAGGCATAAGGACGGAAGTGTCGACACGTATTCCATTGACAAGGGCGAAGACGATGACCTCGGGCTAGTCTTTGAGCATGGGCTAATGGATGAATACAGACATTGCTCCAACAAGTGTATCTTCTGCTTTATTGATCAGATGCCGCCAGGAATGCGTGAGACATTGTATTTCAAGGATGATGATGCAAGACTTTCATTTCTGCAGGGTAATTATATTACACTTACCAATATGTCTGACCATGATGTGGAGCGAATAATAAAGTACAGGCTTAGTCCAATCAATGTGTCGATTCAGACAATGAATCCTGAACTAAGATGTAAGATGCTTAATAACCGGTTTGCAGGTGATGCAATCAGGAAAATTGACAGATTCTACGAGGGTGGAATCATCATGAACGGACAGATCGTTCTGTGCAAGAATGTTAATGATGGTGAAGAACTGGAGTACTCACTAAGTGAGATGTATAAGTATGCTCCGATTCTTCAGTCGGTATCAATTGTACCTGTTGGAATGACGAAGTACAGGGAGGGACTGTTCGAGCTTGAGCCTTTTAATGCAGATGATGCTGCCAGAGTAATAGAGCAGATTGAGCGCTGGCAGAAGAAAGCCTATGCAGAGCATGGACTTCACTTTGTGCATGCATCTGATGAATGGTACATACTTGCCGGTAAGGAAGTACCGGAAGAAGAGAGGTATGATGGTTATCTTCAGATAGAGAATGGCGTTGGAATGATAAGATCCATGCTTGTTGAATTTGAAGATGCGTTAGAGGACGTCTGTGGCTACTACGGAATAAGCACAGATGAAAGTGGGGCAAGAAACTCACTGGTTAAAAGGATAGTTGGTGCCATCAGAAGAATGAAGATCAGAAAAGAGCATATTACTGTAATAACAGGTCGCCTTGCTGCTCCGTATATTAAGGATATGTCAGACAGAGTCATGGAGATTTTTCCTGAGAAAGAAATTGATGTTGTAGCAATTCGTAATGACTTCTTCGGAGAGATGATTACAGTCTCAGGCCTTCTGACAGGGCAGGACATAATCGCGCAGTGTAAGGAAAGGGAGAGCCTTGGAGATAGAATCATCCTTCCGCAGTGCGTGTTAAGGGCCGATACAGAGATTCTGCTTGATGATATTACAGTTACGGATATTAAGAGGGAACTGGGAGTAGCTGTTGGAGTCTCAGGTGAAGGCGGACACGGCCTTTTGAATGCTTTACTTTAGTAGTAGATTATTGTAAAATTCTACTATATGCTCAAAGGGATATTAATTATTGAATTTATGGAGATATAGACGATATGAGTAAGAAGAAGGGTAAGCCGATAGTGGCAGTTGTTGGTCGTCCCAATGTAGGAAAGTCGACATTATTCAATGCGCTTGCAGGGGATATGATTGCTATTGTCAAGGATACACCAGGTATTACCAGAGACAGAATATATGCTGATGTAAGCTGGTTAGACAGGAACTTCACACTTATTGATACAGGTGGTATCGAGCCTGACAGTAAGGATATAATTCTTAGCCAGATGAGAGAGCAGGCACAGATAGCTATAGATACGGCAGATGTAATACTCTTTATGGTAGATGTTAAGCAGGGACTTGTTGATGCTGACATGAAGGTTGCCGACATGCTTAGAAAGGCTCATAAGCCAGTTCTGCTTATTGTTAATAAGGTCGATAATTTCGATAAGTTTCTTGTTGATACATATGAGTTCTACAATCTTGGAATTGGCGATCCTATTCCTATATCATCAGCTAACAGACTTGGAATCGGTGATATGCTTGAGAAGGTAGTCGAATACTTCCCAGATGACAGCGAGGATGAGGAAGAGGATGACAGGCCAAGAGTGGCAATCATTGGAAAGCCTAATGTAGGTAAGTCATCGCTTATTAACAAGCTGATTGGTGAGAACAGACTTATTGTATCAGATATTGCAGGTACAACCAGAGATGCGGTTGATACTGCTATTAAGTACAATGGCAACGAATACATCTTCATTGACACTGCTGGTCTTCGAAGAAAGAATAAGATCAAGGAAGAACTTGAGAAGTACATGATTGTTCGTACTGTAAGTGCTGTCGAGAGAGCAGATGTTGTTGTTCTTCTGATAGATGCGGCAGAAGGTGTTACAGAGCAGGATGCCAAGATTGCAGGTATAGCGCATGAGCGTGGCAAGGGCTTTATTATTGCAGTTAACAAGTGGGATCTTATTGAGAAGAATGATAAGACAATGAATGAGTTCACCAAGAAGGTGCGCTCGACTCTCAGCTTTATGCCATATGCCGAGATTCTCTATATCTCTGCTCTTACAGGTCAGAGAACAGGTAAGCTTTTCGAGACTATTGATATGGTAAGAGAGAATCATCAGCTTAGAGTAGCAACAGGTGTGCTTAATGAGATTATGGCTGAAGCAACAGCTATGCAGCAGCCACCGTCTGATAAGGGTAAGAGACTTAAGCTATATTACATTACACAGGTAAGCGTTAAGCCACCGACATTTGTTATTTTCGTCAATGACAGGGAACTGATGCATTTCTCATATACAAGATATATCGAGAATCAGATTAGAGAGACCTTCGGATTTAAGGGTACACCTCTTAAGTTCATAATCCGAGAGAGAAAAGAGGATAGATAATCATGGTAAGATTGTGGTGCGTACTTATAGGATATGCTTTTGGTCTTATACAGACAGCATTTATATACGGAAAGCTTAATGGAATCGATATCCGAACAGAAGGAAGTGGCAATGCTGGTACTACCAACACGCTTAGAGTTCTTGGCAAGAAGGCGGGATTGATAGTTCTCGTGGGAGATATACTTAAGACAGCGGCAGCAATACTGGTTGTTCGTCTTTTGTTTGTTCCATCATATCCAGAGCTTAAGTATCTTCTGGTATGGTATGCAGGAGCAGGTGCTATCCTGGGACATAACTTTCCTTTCTATATGAACTTTAAGGGAGGAAAGGGAATTGCGGCAACTGCCGGACTTGTTATTTCATTTGACCCTTGGTTCACATTGTCAGGTATCATAGCTTTCTTTGTTCCATTCTTAATTACAAAGTATGTATCACTTGGCTCATTATGCATATATCCGGTCTTTCTTATTGAGATGATCGTACTCGGACAGTTTGGATATTTCGATGGTGCATCGCAGTCAGCATTGATAGAGATGTATATTCTCACATTTTTGCTGATGGGACTTGCATATTATCAGCATAGGGGCAATATAGTCAAGCTTCTTAATGGAACAGAGAGAAAGACATATCTCGGCAAGAAGCCAGAGGATAAGTAATAATAGCAAAGGAAGATTATCATATGGAAAAAATAGCCGTAATAGGAGCTGGTAGCTGGGGAATAGCGCTTGCACAGCTTCTTGCTAATAATGGACATGATGTTACTGTATGGTCAATAATTGAAGACGAGATTAAGATGCTTGAGGAAAAGCATGAGCATGTTGACAAGCTTCCGGGAGTAAAGCTTAACGATAGTATTAAGTATACAACTGACCTTGAGAGTGCCTGCGATGGCAAGAAGATACTTGTTCTTGCAGTTCCTTCACCATTCACAAGAAGTACTTCAGCAAGCCTTAAGGATGTTGTTAAGGAAGGCCAGATTATTGTTAATGTTGCTAAGGGTGTTGAAGAAGCAACACTTATGACACTTTCAGAGATAATCGAGGAGGAAGTTCCACAGGCAGAGGTTGCTGTGCTTTCAGGTCCATCTCATGCAGAGGAAGTTGGAAGAGGACTTCCTACGACAATTGTTGTGGGTTCGCACAAGAAGGATATTGCAGAGTATCTTCAGAATACTTTCATGAGTGATGTGTTCAGAGTATATACAAGTCCTGATGTTCTTGGTATAGAGCTTGGGGCTGCGCTTAAGAACGTAGTTGCTCTTGCCGCAGGTATTGCAGATGGATTAGGCTATGGTGACAATGCCAAGGCTGCACTGATTACAAGAGGAATTTCCGAGATTGCAAGGCTTGGAATGGCTATGGGTGGAAGATTTGAGACATTCTGTGGACTGACAGGAATTGGTGATCTTATTGTAACCTGTGCAAGTATGCACAGCAGGAACAGAAGAGCAGGAATACTTATTGGACAGGGCAAGACATATGACGAGGCTATGTCTGAAGTTAAGATGGTTGTTGAGGGTGTCTATAGCGCCAAGGCAGCTATTGGATTGTCTAAGAAGTATGGGATAGAGATTCCTATTATTGAGCAGGTTAATGCAATTCTCTTTGAGAACAAGCCAGCCAGCGAGGCTATGAAGGACCTTATGGGGCGCGATAAGAAGATTGAGAATTCAGATATTCCTTGGGAATAAGAAAGATAATAATGATATTAATAAGAGCTATGATTGTCGTAACGCATCATAGCTCTTTTGTTATGGCAAAAACGCTTGACACAGGGGATATAAAGTTGATATTATCAAGTTGAGCAACCGATTGCGTTGCTGTAAAAGCGCCGTTTGGTGTATTTAACCAGTCGTCTTAATAACGCCTATTATACGTATATAATTAGTCGTGGTCAGGACCGTGGATGACGACAGGATGGATGAGGATATATGAGTATTAATGAGAAGATTACAATATCAGATGTGGCAGAGGCTCTTGGAATCTCCAAGACCACAGTCTCTCGTGCAATATCCGGTAAGGGGCGAATAGGCGAGGAGACAAGAAGTCGTGTGTTGGAATATATTAAGACGCACGACTACAGACCTAATCCAATGGCCAAGGGACTTGCCAATTCAAGAAGCTATAATATCGGGTGGGTGATTCCATCTGATTCTAATCCGACTGAGCTTCCATTCTTTCAACGATGTATGAAGGGAATCATAGATGAAGCAACGGGGAGCGATTATGATGTGCTCATATGTCTTGTGACAGATGATGATATTGATGGTCTTGAGAGAATTGTAAGGAACAACAAGGTGGATGGAGTTATATTGGGGCGTACACTTAATAAGGATGCAAGAATCGAGTATCTTATTAAGACAGGAATTCCATTCGTAGTAATTGGAAGTTCAGATTACGATAATGTTATTCAGGTAGACAATGATCATATTGCAGCCTGTGAATCAATAACACGTGCTATTGCAAATGGCGGAGTGTCAAAGTTCGCAATAATTGGCGGTTCAAGGACTCATGTAGTTACAATGAGCCGTCTTGAGGGATACAGGCAGGGCATTATCAAATCAGGGATAGAATATGATGATTCAAGGGTATATCTTGATGTAGATGACCGGTCAGAGGTGGAAGCTGCCATCGAGGCGATTCTAGGGACGGATACAGAGTGCATTGTCTGTATGGATGACAGAATATGTTATACAGCTCTTGATATTCTGAGGAATCGAGGAATTAGAATACCGGAAGATATCAAGATTGCATCTTTTTACCATAGCTCGCTTATCGAAGGCAACAGGCCGGAGATTACCTCACTTAAGTATGATCCGATTGAACTGGGAAGTGAGGCGTGCAGAACTCTTTTAGAGCGGATTGATGGTGGTATGTTACCAGGCAGAAAGCTACTTGGGTATGAGGTGATGATTAAAGATTCGACAGCTGATTTGTAAGATGGAGGTTACTATGAAGGATAGATTAATTAAGAAGTTTGCAGAGGTGTTTGGTGATTCGGAAGGCGTTAGAGTATTCTTTGCGCCAGGAAGAGTTAATCTTATTGGTGAACACACAGATTACAATGGTGGGCATGTATTTCCATGCGCGCTTACTATTGGAACCTACGGGGTTGCCAGACTTAGAGATGATAACAGATTAAGGCTTTTTTCAATGAACTTTGAAGACGATGGGATTATTGAGAGCTCGCTTGAAGATTTCAGACCAAAGAATGATAACAGCTGGGCTGCATATCCTAAGGGAGTTATGTGGGCATTGATTGAAAAGGGATATAAGATTGAGAGGGGCATGGATCTTATGCTTTATGGCGATATTCCATCCGGCTCAGGACTCTCAAGCTCAGCTTCACTTGAGGTGCTTACAGGGTATATTGTTAAGAGTATTCTTGGAATTAGTATAACTAATCAGGAGATTGCACTTACAGGACAGTATTCGGAGAACAACTATAATGGCATGAACTGTGGAATAATGGATCAGTTTGCTTCAGCAATGGGCAGGGAGAATAATGCAATATTCCTGGATACAGCAACTCTTGAGTATGAATATGCACCAATAGTAATGGATGATGCGTCAATAGTTGTTACGAATAGCAAGGTGAAGCACTCGCTGGTTGATTCTGCATACAACACCAGAAGGAACGAGTGCGAGTGTGCACTGGAGGCTCTTAAAAAAGTGATAGATATTAATACTCTTGGCGATCTTAGCGAAGAGGAATTTGAGTGTAACAAGCTTGCAATTGAAGATGAGACGTGCAGACTGCGTGCGAAGCATGCAGTATATGAGAATGCCAGAACAATCAAGGCAATCGAGGTACTTAAGAGAGGCGATGTCGCCGAGTTTGGCAAGCTTATGAATGCATCCCATATATCTCTCAGGGATGACTATGAAGTATCCTGTGAGGAAGTGGATCTGTTAGTAGATCTTGCATGGAAGGTACCTGGAGTAATTGGTTCAAGAATTACTGGCGGTGGCTTTGGAGGCTGTACTGTAAGCATCGTTAAAAATGACTCGATTGAGGCGTTCAAAAAGTCGCTTTCAGATGGATATATTGCCTCTACAGGTATAACTCCTGAATTTTATGTTGTAAGTGCTGGAAAAGGTCCGTCAGAACTGTAGTATTTTATTCGTTTATATGTGCAAAATAAGTCACGAAACAGTTGAAAACGTGGCGACATATTTGTATAATAGATATACACCTTGCGAGGAGAATGTATATCTATGATTTTGATGTTTTTAAGTAGGAAGAAGTATATAACCAATATATTATCTGCCTGCTTTCTTTTATTCTGTATAGTTGGAATATCTGCTTTACTTACTGGATGTGGCGCAACCAGATATGAGACCAATACACTTGTGCTTGGTAAGGACGGTGGAGTGACAGAGTATCTAAGCGAAGAATTCCCAATTGATTTGTACGATATAGATGAGTGGAAGAGTGAATGTAACGACCAGATTGACTCATGCAATAAGGCATCCGGAGATGAAGTTGTTAAGCTTAAGGATGTAGAACTGTCAGATTCCATTCTCAGGTGTTCGATAGAATACAGGGATGATGATGCTTATTATGATTTCAATGGAATCGCACTTTTTTACGGGACGATAGGACAGGCTGTTAAGGCGGGATATAGTCTGATGGTTCCGGTTGTCAGTGCAGAGGACGGCACAGCAATTTCATCAGACGAGCTTGCCAGGATGACTGACTCGCATATACTTATATATTCGGAGCCTGTTGATATTGTGACTTATAAGAAGATTGACTACATAAGTAATGCAGTTTCGGTTTCTGAAGATAGGAAGGCTGCATCCATTGATGGTGATGGCACAGGATATATAGTTTTTGATTAAGCAATTAGCCGCATAAGATGTGGTGATGATAGAAGGAGAGATAATAATGGAAAAGACAATGGATAAAATTGTTGCACTTGCAAAGTCAAGAGGCTTTGTACACCCAGGTAGTGAGATCTACGGTGGATTAGCGAATACATGGGACTATGGTATTCTTGGTGTTGAACTTAAGAACAATATCAAGAAGGCATGGTGGCAGAAGTTTGTTGCAGAGAGCCCAACTAATGTAGGTGTTGACTGCGCTATCCTTATGAATCCTCAGACATGGGTAGCATCTGGACATCTTGGAAGCTTTTCTGATCCACTTATGGATTGTAAGGAATGCCATGAGAGATTCAGAGCAGATAAGATTATTGAGGATTATGCTGAAGAGAAGGGAATTACTCTTGAGTCATCTGTTGATGGATGGACACAGGAGCAGATGAAGAATTACATTGAGGACAATAATATTCCTTGTCCAACATGTGGTAAGCATAACTTTACTGATATCAGACAGTTTAACCTTATGTTCAAGACTTTCCAGGGTGTAACTGAAGATGCGAAGAATACAGTTTATCTCAGACCAGAGACTGCACAGGATATTTTCGTTAACTTCAAGAATGTTCAGAGAACATCAAGAAAGAAGATTCCATTTGGTATATGTCAGGTTGGTAAGTCATTCAGAAATGAGATTACACCTGGTAACTTCATATTCCGTGTAAGAGAGTTTGAGCAGATGGAGATGGAGTTCTTCTGCGAGCCAGACACAGATCTTGAGTGGTTTGCATACTGGAAGCAGTTCTGTATTGACTTCCTCACAAGTCTCGGTATGAAGAAGGAAGAGATGCGAGTTCGTGACCATGATCCAGAAGAACTTTCATTCTACTCTAAGGCTACAACAGATATCGAGTTCCTGTTCCCATTTGGCTGGGGTGAGCTTTGGGGAATTGCTGACAGAACAGATTATGATCTTACACAGCATCAGACAGTATCTGGTGAGGATATGACATACTTTGATGACGAGAAGAGAATTAAGTATCTTCCATACGTAATTGAGCCATCTCTTGGTGTAGAGAGACTGTTCCTTGCTATGCTTTGCGGAGCTTATGATGAGGAAGAGATTGGTGAAGGCGATGTTAGAACAGTACTTCATTTCCATCCTGTACTTGCACCAGTTAAGATTGCAGTACTTCCACTTTCTAAGAAGCTTAATGAAGGCGCAGAGAAGATCTATACTGATCTTTGCAAGAAGTATAACTGTGAATTTGATGACAGAGGCAATATTGGTAAGAGATATCGTAGACAGGACGAGATTGGTACTCCATTCTGTATTACATATGACTTTGATTCTGAGGAGGATCAGTCAGTTACTGTAAGATTCCGTGACAGCATGGAGCAGGAAAGAGTTAAGATAGCGGATTTGGATGCTTATTTTGCTGACAAGTTCACTTTCTAAATAGAAAAGGATTATTAATGATAATGGAGGGTTTACTAAATGAGAAAATGGGTTTACTTATTTAGCGAAGGCAAGGCAGATATGCGTAACCTTCTTGGTGGAAAGGGAGCTAATCTTGCTGAGATGACTAATCTTGGTCTTCCAGTTCCACAGGGATTTACAATTACAACAGAGGCATGTACTCAGTACTATGAGGACGGCAGAGAGATTAATGCTGAGATTAAGGCTCAGATTGATGAGCATATCATCAAGATGGAAGAGATCACAGGCAAGAAGTTTGGTGATATGGAGAATCCATTACTTGTATCTGTTCGTTCGGGTGCGAGAGCATCAATGCCAGGTATGATGGATACAATCCTTAATCTTGGATTAAATGAGTCTGTTGTTAATGTTATAGCTGAGAAGTCTGGTAATCCTCGTTGGGCATGGGATTGCTACAGAAGATTCATTCAGATGTATTCGGATGTAGTAATGGAAGTTGGTAAGAAGTACTTTGAGGAGCTTATCGACGAGATGAAGACTAAGAGAGGTGTAACTCAGGACGTTGACCTTACAGCTGATGATCTTAAGGAGCTTGCTACACAGTTTAAGGCTGAATATAAGGCTAAGATTGGTACAGATTTCCCTGATGATCCAAAGGAGCAGCTCTACGGAGCAATCAAGGCCGTATTCCGTTCATGGGACAATCCTCGTGCTAATGTATATCGTCGTGATAATGATATTCCTTATTCATGGGGAACAGCGGTTAATGTACAGTCAATGGCATTTGGTAACATGGGTGATGACTGTGGTACTGGTGTTGCATTTACTCGTGATCCAGCAACTGGTAACAAGGGACTTTTCGGTGAGTTCTTGACTAATGCACAGGGCGAGGACGTAGTTGCCGGTGTTCGTACACCTATGAAGATTGCTGAGATGGAGCAGAAGTTCGCTGAGGCATTCGCACAGTTTAATGAAGTATGTAAGACGCTTGAGAATCATTATAGAGATATGCAGGATATGGAGTTTACTGTTGAACATGGCAAGCTCTATATGCTTCAGACAAGAAATGGTAAGAGAACTGCACAGGCAGCACTTAAGATTGCCTGTGACCTTGTAGATGAAGGTATGCGTACAGAGGAAGAGGCAGTTGCAATGATTGATCCTCGTAATCTTGATACACTTCTTCATCCACAGTTTGATGCAGCTTCACTTAAGGCTGCAACACCAGTTGGAAGAGGCCTTGGAGCTTCACCAGGAGCAGCATGCGGAAAGATTGTATTCTCAGCAGAGGATGCAGAAGAGTGGGCTGCAAGAGGTGAGAAGGTTGTTCTTGTAAGACTTGAGACATCACCAGAAGATATTACAGGTATGAAGGCTGCACAGGGTATTCTTACTGTAAGAGGTGGTATGACAAGCCATGCTGCAGTTGTTGCCCGTGGAATGGGTAAGTGTTGTGTATCCGGATGTGGCGATATTGCCATGGATGAGGAGAACAAGAAGTTTACTCTTGCCGGAAAGACATATGTTGAAGGTGATCCAATCTCTATCGATGGTTCTACTGGTAACATTTATGATGGAATAATAACAACAGTTGATGCTCAGATAGCAGGCGAGTTTGGCCGTGTTATGGAGTGGGCAGATAAGTTCCGCAGACTTAAGGTTCGTACTAATGCAGATACACCAGCAGATGCTAAGAAGGCCAGAGAGCTTGGTGCAGAAGGTATTGGTCTCTGCCGTACAGAGCATATGTTCTTTGAAGAAGACAGAATTGCTGCTTTCAGAGAGATGATTTGTTCAGATACTGTTGAAGAGAGAGAAGCTGCGCTTGGTAAGATTCTTCCATATCAGGAGAATGACTTCGTTCAGCTGTATGAGGCTCTTGAAGGCTGCCCTGTAACAATCAGATTCTTAGATCCACCTCTTCATGAGTTTGTTCCTACAGAGGAGAAGGATATTAGTAAGCTTGCATATAAGCAGGGTAAGAGCGTAGAGCAGATTAAGGAGTATATCAATTCACTCCATGAGTTCAATCCAATGATGGGACATAGAGGAATCAGACTTGCTGTTACATATCCTGAGATTGCAAAGATGCAGACTAAGGCAGTAATCAGAGCTGCTGTTACAGTTGCTAAGAAGCATCCAGACTGGAACGTTAAGCCTGAGATCATGATTCCACTTGTTTGTGATGTTAAGGAACTTAAGGTTGTTAAGGATATCGTTGTTGCAACTGCTGATGAGGAGGTTGCTGCATCAGGAATTGATCTTAAGTACGAAGTAGGTACAATGATTGAGATTCCAAGAGCTGCACTTACTGCTGATGAGATTGCTGCTGAAGCTGATTTCTTCTGCTTCGGAACTAATGATCTTACACAGATGACATTTGGTTTCTCAAGAGATGATGCTGGTAAGTTCCTTGAGGCATATTATGATACTAAGATCTTTGAGAATGACCCATTTGCTAAGCTTGATCAGACAGGTGTAGGAAAGCTTATGGATGTATCAATTAAGCTTGGTAAGCCAATTAATCCTAACCTTCATATTGGTATCTGTGGTGAGCATGGTGGAGATCCATCATCAGTTGAGTTCTGTCACAAGATTGGACTTGATTACGTAAGCTGTTCACCATTTAGAGTTCCTATTGCAAGACTTGCTGCAGCACAGGCTGCTATTGCTAATAAGGGAACATCTACTGATGATAAGCTTGAGGCAGCTAAGGAGATGGCTACACAGGCTGCTGGCAAGGTCGCTGATATCGTTAAGGATGTAGCTGACAAGGCACCAGGTGTTGCTAAGGACGTAGCAGACAAGAGCGTTGAGATTGCTAAGGAAGCTGTTAAGGTTGGTAAGGAAGTAGCCAAGGCAGGTGCCGTAGGAATCAAGGCGGGAATTGAAGAAGCTAAGAAGGCATACAACGACAACAAATAAATATTAATGAGTTTTGATCCCTCATCTGGAAGCAGATGAGGGATTTTTTTGGTACATTGGGGACTACATTGGGGACGGTCCTTTTGTCACGAGGAGTGTCCCTGTGTTTTGGGGACGGTTCTTATGTCACGAGGAGTGTCCCATTGTTTTGGGGACGGTTCTTTTGTCACGAGGAGTGTCCCATTGTCACGAAGAGTGTCCCATTGTCACAATGAGATATGCTATATTGTAGTAATTGTGTTATAATAGGCAAGGATATAGGAACTGAGCTAAGTACAGCTTAGATAAGACTTCAATTATACGGGAGGGGATTATGGACTTAATAGCAAAGTTTGTTAATTCGATATATATGCCAATTACGCTTATTGTTCTTGCGGTTGGATATGGAGTATATCTCATTGTTACCAAGAACGTTAGCTCAATTAGCAGAAACAGCAAGGGAAAGGTGTTTAAGGACCCGGATAGGTGCGCAGTTAATAGCGGATACCTAATGTTCCTATTAGCTGGCGGTTGTATTGTTATGATGATAATTGAGGCATTTTTGGGAACGCTTCCGGGAACGATAGTATTTTTGATAATATTTGGTGTATTTGGTTTCCTTTGGAAGAAAAACCTAAATGAGAACGGGCCAATGTAGGCGCTGAGAGCGCTTTTTATAACGATATTTGTGGAATTCTAAGATTCTTTGTGGTGAAAACGCACCACAGAGGATCTTTTTTATGCTTTACTTGATAGCTGTTATTCATTGATAGAGCATGAGAGGTAATTATAGTTGTTAGAGCTATAGTATGTAAGGAGTGAAATTGATGCAACGTGAGGTAGACAGGCCAGTGGATTTCAATAGTTAATACTGTTCCATTCATTTGATCTGGCAATCATAATGCCTTATAAAACTTACAAGTCGCCGGATTTTGATAGTAAAAATTGTCCATTTTTCGGATCTGGAAATCATATTAGTTATAAATCTGCTTAGAAAAGAACAAATATTGGATTGGTAAAATGTGGAAATATCGTTGAACTCACACTAAATATACGTAATCTATATATAGTGGTATGGGAAAAACATTAAAAAGCAGCATATATGATGACTTTATATAATGCTCGTAACATTATATACAATTAACCAAGGATATTTTGCTTTTTTTGCTATTAATATAGGCTTTTCCAATATATTGTGTTAAAATGAATGAGTAGTTCTTTTGTATATACCAAATATTGATTAAATAGGTTACATAAGTTGCAAAAATGATGCAAAAAATGCAAGATTTTACTTCCGAGTAGCATTTTTTTATCATGATTATGCATGTAAAATGCAACCGGCGATTCAATTGTCTGACAATTTGTGGGTATATTATAAGATACAAAAGGGCGCGACGCTTATACGTAAGGCCAAGATATTGTGGATAACATAAGTATTTATTATGTTGATTAGTACAGAGTTTCGCATATTTTACATATTGATTACAAGTGTTATTATATTAATAGGTTTTGATGAAGGGATTTTGTTATGAATAACTTAAAGAAGTATCTTTTGATTGCAATAATTTCTATGATTCCACTTATTGAATTAAGAGGAGCCATTCCGGTGGCACTATCTCCAGCTGATGAGATGTTTTTTGGAGTTTTTCATGGAATGGGGCTTCCTTTAATACCTGCGTATGCAGTATGTATTATTGCTAATATGATCCCTGTTCCAATAATCTTCTTTTTTGCAAGACGTGTTCTGGAGTGGGGTGCAGATAAGAAGATAATTGGTGGTTTTTTCTCATGGTGTCTTAGTAAAGGACATAAGGGAGGCGAGAAGCTTCAGGAGAAGGCGGGAAAAGGCCTGTATTTTGCTTTGTTTTTGTTCGTAGGTATTCCTCTTCCAGGCACTGGGGCATGGACAGGTACTCTTGCAGCAAGTATTCTTGATATGGACTTTAAGAAGAGTGTTTTGGCTGTTGTATGTGGAGTTGTACTGGCTGGTGTTATTATGGGCCTTGCGAGCGCAGGCTTGTTTATGATTCTTTTTTAGATTTTATAGGGTATTTTGATGATATTTGACAGGATTAAGAAGGTTAAATTGGATAGAAGCGGTGATATTCAGCGTTTTGGCTTGTATATCATCGCTTTTGTTGCGCTTTTATCAATAGAAATGCTGGTAGGAAAACTGATATTAGGGCGTGATATCACATATGTCGCATGTTGGGTTGGATCATCATTTGTCTTAGGGGCAGGCGTGATGCCGTTATGTGCGTATGTTTTTGGTAGGTTTACGGATAAAGGGTATATATTTGGGCGAATTATTGGATTATGCACTGCTGGATATGTTATGTGGCTTTTTGCGTCAGTCCGTTTATTAGAATTTACCCGAATTAATTCATATATATCACTATTTTTGGTTGCTCTTATCGTATATATTACTTTGGGCATATATAATAGGAAGAAAAGAATCGGTTTAAAGAGTCTTTTTGAGGAAATCAAGGGAATTGTTGCAACAGCAATGCGATATGAACTGGCAATATTGGCACTTATGATTCTTTTTACATGGCTATTTGGTCATAGAATTCCTTCGACTGAGACAGAACGTTTAATGGATTTTGCGCTAATGAATTCGATCGACAAGTGCAGATTCTTTCCTGCACTTGATATGTGGGCTGCAGGGAATAGCGTGAATTATTACTATTTTGGCCATTATCTCATGACATATTTATCGAAGATGGCAGGTGTTGGCGTTGAGAGAGGATATAGTCTTGCGATGGCATTTATACTGTCTTATTCGATATGTGGAGTATTCAGTCTTGCCAGAGAACTGATTGTTAAAAATGGAATACCGGGCAGAGTAGTAAGCAGTATTGGCGGGATGATATCGGTGTTATTTGTCTGCTTCGCCGGAAATATGCACTATGTGATATATGGTAAAATAGCGCCTGTTATCAAAGACGTGCTTGGCTTGGAACAGGGAACTGAATATTCATTTACCAACTCGACACGTTATATTGGTTATTATCCGTTTGTTGAAGAGGACAGAACAATTACAGAGATGCCATGGTATTCGCTACTTGTAGGAGATCTGCATGCACACGTACTTGGTATGCTGATATCGATTACACTGTTGGCCATACTATTTGCAGCTATTATAAATATGTATGAAAGAAAGGAAAAATCACGAAGTTTCCACGAACAAATATTAAATCCATATTTAATAATCTTCGCATTTCTCGTATCTATTTCTTCTATGACAAACTATTGGGATTACCCGATTTACTTTGTAGTAGGGGGTGGAATCTTTCTGTTTGGCAATATATATCAGGCAATATCATCTGGCCATATTTCAGGAGATGATGTTGTAGCTTCGGATAGAAGGCATGCGATTGGTAGAGCGGTGCTTATAACCGGATTACAGGGCGCAGTTGCCTATGTCGTTATCAATATTATGAATCTCCCATTCAGGATGAACTTTGAGATGATGGAATCAGGAATTGCAATCAGTAAGTATCATTCAAAGTTCTATCAGTACATGGTTCTCTGGGGTATTCCATTAACTTTACTTATATTGTTTATAATCTTTTTGCTTACTTATAAGCGTAAAGATACAGGTGTGGCTGATATATATATTGTGCTTACAGGTCTGTGTGGTATGGGATTGACGATACTTCCGGAATTAATATATGTAAAAGATATATATGAAGCAGGCTTTCCACGTGCCAATACGATGTTTAAGCTGACATTTGCTGCATTCATTATTCTTGGTGTGATGATGGGATACGTTCTTGTAAGTATTCTTAATGCCGGATATAGATACTGTAATGATCACCTTGGCACAATGAGATTATTCTTAATACGTATACTTGTGGTAATCGCGGGGGTGTTTTTGGCTGGGTCCGTTATGTATACATATGATTCAATTAAGCAGTGGTATATCACTCCTGGATTTGACCAGTATATTACACTTGACAGTATGGATAGTGTAAAGGAACTGATTGGAAAGGAATATGCTGCAGTAGAATACCTCAAAGAAAATGCTGACTATGGAGATGTATGCGTCGTTGTTCCGGGTGACAGTTATTCTATGAGGGACGTAATACCTGTATTAGCTAACTGTTCTACGCCACTCGGCTGGAGAGTTCATGAGTGGCTTTGGCATAATAGCAGGAACTTTATTACAGAGAGAGAAGAAGATGTTCGTGAACTCTACACAGGGACTGATATGGACATTAAGAGGAATATTCTAAAGAAGTATGATGTTAAGTATATCTATATAGGCAGCAAAGAGTATGAAGAATATGGATATATTGATGCATCCTATATTGTTCCGCTTGGGTTTGTTGTGTATTCAGATAATCATGAAGACTTTCCTAGTATGATAATCAAGATTGAATAAGTTAAATCAAGAATCAATTTCGAGGTGCGCAATGCGTAATGATGTTAGAAGGCTTCCGGGAATAAGTGTCAATTCCAAAGTGCTTACGGTTATTACAATTTTATACATCTATATACCAGTAATGTTCTTCGTGGCGGGATTCACGAAGTGGTATATATCAATCCCTACGCTGTTCGTTACCGGGATGTCTGTTGGTGCAATGATTTTTTCATTTCTTGGGATGGAACTTTTACCAGTTTCTGGAAAGACATCAGGTGATGCTGTTGAGGGAACAGAGTCAGTTGCTTCGTCTGCCATATCCAAGTCGGGCGAGTCAGATGTGAACGTTACGGAGAAGGCAATTCACATTGATGCGGTAACACTTGTTATTGTATTCGCTGTATTTATTGCTATTTGTATTCTCAGTGGATGGGGTGGCATATATCCTCAGTCGGGGGACTGGTATAAGCATAATGCTGTACTTAGCGATCTTACAGTTAACGACTGGCCAGTATACTATACGATGTTTGATGACTGTATGCTTACATATTATCTGGGACAATATATTATTCCAGCATTAACTGGCAAGTTATTTGGCTCGTTTATGGTAAGCAATTATATGATGGCTGTATGGGGCATATTGGGGCTTTATCTGGTCTATCTCAATCTTGTAAGAGTTGTTAATGCCGGCACAAGAAAGAAGCAGCTTGTTACAATGCTGTTTTTACTTTTCTTTGGAGGTGCATTATCTGTTGCGCAGATTGTTCTTACTGGAATCTATGGGGAATTTATGAATTCTCTGGGCAGTTATCACTGGATTCTTGTTAAGAATATTATGCTTCAGTACAGAAATAACTATGTGATGCTCAGGTGGGTATTCCCTCAGTGCATAGTTCCGTGGCTTGTCTGTATTATGCTATTCGAGAACAGAAGAAGAGTAGAATACTATGTAACACTTGTATTGCCAGTGCTGCTTTATGGCAGTTTTTCATTCGTTGCACTTTTCGTTACAGCGGTGGCAGAGTGTACTATACTTGTCCTGTCAAAAAAGGTGAATTTTAAGAAAGTTGTCTCTCTAAGCAATCTGTTAGTTGGAATATCACTGGGGAGCATTTTATTTTTCTATTTTCTGGGTAATCTTCAGGTTGAGAAACCGTATGAATCATCGTTCAGGTGGCAGCTATACAGTGCACGCAATATATGGGTTTATATTGTTTTCTGTCTGTTTATGTTCGGGATTCATGCAATTATTGTATATAAGGATAATGCTAAGAATTCATTCTGGTATATCAGTGTTGCGATACTTCTGTTTCTGCCGTTCTGCAGAATGGGACTATGTAACGATGTTGTAATGAGTACGTCTATTCCGGCGCAGTTCTTTATTCTTATTATGGTTTTGCAGACTCTGTTCAGGGATGGCAGTGTAGAGAAGGATGGAATCGATTATATCAAGAGCCTTACAGTCAGAAAGACTATTATTATTGTGCTGTTTGTGATTGGTTCATGGTATCCGCTTGTTGAATTATGTGAGAATATAAGGCTCAACTGGCCAGGAATGGAAGTTTCAGATGCTTTCAATACCATGGAGTGGTTTACAGACAGAGAGAGCGATGATGTGACGCAGGATCTTAAGTTTAATTATTATACATATGATATGGATGATACGATCTTCTATAAGTATTACGCAAGAAATAAGCTGGATAATGAGCTCTAATGCATAGACATGCTATTATGCATCAAGACATATTAAGCAGTTTCCATTGAACAATAAGCAGCGTGGCGAGCAATAAGATTTCTAGAAGTTATAACTGTGCAGGTTCATATCGCTATCTATTAGTACTGCCTTGACTTCTTTGTGGCTGCTTAGATAATTCGCAGCCCCGTCAAGCCCGAGTGAATACAGGTATGTTCCCATACAGTCACCATAGATGCCCTTATCACACAGGACAGATACGCTTAAAAGATCATTATCGAATGGAAAGCCATCTTTGGGATTGATTATATGATGGTATATTCTGTTATCTGATTCAAAATACCGTTCATAGATACCACTGGTAACAATACATGAATCTGAAATATCCAGTACAGTAATAGCTGATCCAGTTGTATCAAATGGCTTTTGAATTCCTATTTTGAATGGATTGCCATGATTAGTACCAAGGACTACACAATCGCCACCAAGTGAAATGGTGGCATTTTTTACGCCTTCAGATATAAGCATTCTGGCAATGCAGTCGCCAATATAGCCTTTGGCAAGACCGCCAAGATCTATCATGGTAGATGAGTCTGTGAATGCAATCATGTTGTCAGGAAGCAATACGATATTGTCACAGGATACATGGGAGAGCGCCTCGTGTATGGCATCTTCGTCAGGTATAATATGGGACCCTGATGAGAAATTCCACAATTCAGTAACAGGTGCAATTGTAATATCAAAGACTCCGTCGGTAAGCTTATAATATTCAAGACCGGTTTCAATCATTGTATATAAGTCTGGCGATATGGCATATGCCAGGGATGAAGTGCCATCAGGAAGAAGTATATCCTTAGATGGAAGCAGTCGATGGTTGAGCATATACAGTTCTGAATCTGGATTGGTGCGACTGCAGATACCCTCATAATAAGTGCATAATGATTCAGCCTTGTCTAACAGTGAATTATCACTTGTATCCAGTAAAGTGATTGTGATTACCGTGTCGAAGTGAAGCGATGTTCTCGAAAGAGAAGGTGAATCATCAATTATTTCTATAATCACTTTCTCGGGGAGACAGGCAATCGTTTCGCCCACTTTGCTTATAGGTGCATGGTTGACGCACAGTCTATCAGGGCATGAAGCCTCGGACATAGACACCTTTCCGTTTGCGATGCTGATGGTATTGTTACTAAGAACAATCCGATTAGATTCGTTCAGGCTGTATATGCCGTAGATATCACCGTTCTGAGTGATCTTTACAAGTGATCCATCACTACGCAGACTCAGACGTGAGACCATTAGTGATAAAAGTATTAAAATAACAATTGATATTAATGTGATAATGTCTCTCTTTTTCATAAGTAATAGAATATCATATATGTTGAAAATGTGGTAGAATTAGCATTACTGGGTTTTGAAGTATTTCTGACAATGAAGCAGATTCAATATAATGGTCAGAGAGTACTTAAGACCGTATTCACAGAACATATTGGACTAATTAATTAATTAATACACAGGGCAGGGTGAATGTTTTGAGCATTACAATGTTTGGACTTGAGATAATTGCATATTTTACGATGCTTGTTGATCATGTGACTGCCACTCTGATTGGGGCATATATATCATCAGATGCATATGATGGAACAATCATGGGGATTAACGGCAGTTATGTTGAGTCTGCCGGAAGAGCGATTGGCCGAATTGCATTTATTATTTTTGCATTTATGATTACTCAGGCGATGCAGTATACGAAGGATAACTTTAAGTATGTTGTGCGGCTGTTGGCGTTCTCAATTATCTCGGAAGTTCCATTTGATTTTGGACTTTTTAACAGTTATATGGATATTGAGTATCAGAATGTCGGATTTACGCTTTTGTTTGGGGCATGTGCAATTGCGCTCATTCAGTATTTTGAGGGCAGGAGAGCATTACAGCTTCTGTCTGTACTGATTTTTATGGCACTGGCAGGTATTCTTAAGACGGATTACGGTTATGGTGGCGTAGCACTGATAGTTATTATGTATATTTGCAGGTATAACTTCTATGCGATGGCTGTATTAGGCTTTGCGGTGTTCATATGTCTGTTGACGCTTGATAATACGATTTATTTGGTTTTAAAGTATCGTGATTCGTATAATGAGATTGGAAGCATAATTAGTCTGACAGGAAGAGTATTCAAGTGGTATATGACGTCTGAGACCTACGGCATTATAGGATTTGCGCCAATCTATGTATATATGAAGGAGTTCAGATTGGGAAGAAGATTCCCTAAGATAGTGAAGTATAGCTTCTATCCGCTGCACCTTACTGTTATTGGAGTTATTAATCTGTTTGTTTTTGGGTGGTGAGAATGAGCGGTAAAAGACATGATATTAAGAAAATTGCATTACTTGGAATGCTTACCGCGCTTGCACTAATCTTTAGCTTCGTAGAATCACTTATTCCAATGCCGGTTGGGATCCCCGGGATTAAGATAGGTCTTGCTAATATAGTGGTTCTTTATACACTGGTCAATCATGATTTCCTTTCGGCATTGTCAGTCTCTGTAGCCAGAGTGTGTCTGGCAGGACTCCTTTTTGCTAATATGGCATCAATAATGTACTCTCTGTCTGGCGCAGTAGTCAGTATCATTGTTATGTATGTTGCATACAGGGTGTTTCATATGCATATTGTAACGGCAAGTATCTGTGGAGCGATTGGCCATATTATTGGTCAGATGACGGTTGCTGCAATTATTACAACGCCGGCAATTTTTCTTACATACGCGCCACCGCTTCTGGTAGTAGCATTTGTTACAGGGGCACTTATTGGAGTACTTGTAATGGAGATTGACAGAAGAATAAAGGTTTGACATGACAAGTGCCAGAATTTATAATTGTATAGTTGGATTTTAGCGATTTCGCTTAATATTATATCAAGGTTTTTAGGAGGCCATAATGAGACAGTTTACCTCAAATGAATTAAGAAAGTTATGGAAGGAATTCTATATAGAGAGAGGACACGTAGACGTAGGTGCAGTTTCACTTGTATCTGACGGTTCAACAGGCGTTCTGTTTAATGTTGCCGGAATGCAGCCACTGATGCCATATCTTCTGGGTCAGAAGCATCCAAAGGGAACAAGACTTTGCAACGTTCAGGGATGTGTTCGTACTAATGATATTGATTCTGTCGGCGATAAGAGCCATGTTACATTCTTTGAGATGATGGGAAGCTGGAGCCTTGGAGATTACTTCAAGGAGGACCGTTGTAAGTGGAGTTATGAACTTCTTACAGAGGTATTCGGTTTTGACAAGGATCATCTTGCAGCAACAGTATTTGCTGGAGACGAGAATGCACCACGTGATGAGGAGGGTGCTCAGTTCAGAATAGCATCAGGCTTCAAGCCAGAGAATATATATTATCTTCCAGCAGAGGATAACTGGTGGGGACTTGAGTATGGCCCATGTGGTCCGGATAGTGAGATGTTCTTTATAGCAGATGTTCCAGACTGTGGTCCTGACTGTGGCCCAGGCTGTTCATGTGGAAAATACACTGAGCTTGGTAATGATGTATTTATGCAGTATGAGAAGCATCAGGACGGAACACTTACACCACTTAAGCAGAAGAATGTAGATACTGGATGGGGACTCGAGAGAAATCTTGCATTCCTTAATGGAACAAAGGATGTCTACAGAACTGACCTCTTTGCTCCAATCATTGAGTATGTTGAGAGTGCATCTGGTAACAAGTACGATGCGGATGAGAAGATGACTAAGTCAATGCGTATTCTTGCTGATCATATGCGTACCGGTGTAATGCTTATAGGTGATGAGGCTAAGCTTCTTCCTTCCAATGCAGGTGCCGGATATGTTCTTAGAAGACTTATCAGACGTGCAGTAAGACATGGCAGAGCTCTTGGACTTAAGAAGGAGAATCTGCTTCATATTGCTGATATGTATATTAATAATATCTATAGCGAGAGTTACCCACTTCTTGTTAAGAATCATGATTTTGTTGTGAGTGAGCTTGAGAAGGAGATTGTAAGATTTGAGAGTACTCTCGAGAATGGAATGAAGGAGTTCCGTAAGATTCTTGATGAGAAGATCAAGGCAAAAGCTACAGAGATTGACGGTGTTTCAGCATTCCGTCTCTATGATACATTTGGATTCCCAATTGAGCTTACAGTAGAGATGGCTGCAGAAGAAGGTATCGGAGTTGACGAAGCAGGCTTCAATACAGCAATGGAAGAGGCTAAGCAGAAGGCAAGAGAGAATCAGAACTTCTCAGCTAAGTTAGTTGCTGACTCTGATATATTTGAATCACTTGATGCAGCTGTAGTTACAGAGTTCACAGGATATGATAAGTTATCGGACGAAAGTGTTATCAAGGCACTTGCGGATGATAATAAGATGGTTGATGTTCTTTCAACTGGAATGACAGGAACTATAATTGTAACTAATACACCTTTCTATGCAACAATGGGTGGTCAGTGTGCTGATGCAGGAGTTATCAGAACTGCTACTGGTGAGTTTGAGGTGAAGGATGTTGTTAAGCTTCCTGGCTCAAGAGTTGCTCATATTGGTGAGGTTGTATCTGGTACTGTTAAGTGTGGAGATACAGCTACTTTATGTGTTGATGAGATTAAGAGAGCAGCAATCTGCAAGAACCATTCAGCTACACATCTTCTTCAGAAGGCACTCAGAGAAGTTCTTGGTGAGCATGTTGAGCAGGCTGGATCATTCCAGGATGAATATAGAACAAGATTCGACTTCTCTCATTCACAGGCAATGACAAGAGAAGAACTTGATAAGGTTGAAGCAATTGTTAATAGTAAGATAGCTGAAGAGCTTGCAGTAGTTACTAATGTAATGTCTATTGAAGAGGCCAAGAATAGCGGGGCTATGGCTCTGTTTGGTGAGAAGTATGGTGAATCTGTAAGAGTTGTAGGTATGGGTGATTTCTCTAAGGAACTTTGTGGTGGTACACATGTTGCTCATACAGGTGAGATTCAGAATTTCAAGATTGTATCTGAAAGCGGTGTTGCTGCAGGAGTAAGAAGAATAGAAGCTATTACTTCAGCTAATGTAATTGCTTACTATAAGGACATTGAGGCTAAGCTTAATGATGCAGCTGCGATTGTTAAGTCTACACCAGCTAATCTGGGAGACCGACTTACAACACTTATGAAGGAAATTAAGAGCCTTCAGTCTGAGGTTGAGAGTCTTAAGGCCAAGGCCGCTCAGGGAGCACTCGGAGATGTAATGGGTGCTGTTGAGGAGATTAAGGGCGTAAAAATGCTTGCGACTAAGGTTTCCGGAGTTGATATGAATGCACTTAGAGACTTGGGCGATCAGCTTAAGGACAAGCTTGGAGAGGGCGTTATCGTCTTAGCATCAGACATTGATGGAAAGGTTAACCTTGTAGCTATGGCAACTGATGGTGCTCAGAGCAAGGGAGCACATGCTGGTAACCTTATTAAGGGTATTGCTGCACTTGTTGGTGGCGGCGGTGGCGGTCGTCCTAATATGGCACAGGCAGGTGGAAAGAATCCTGCTGGAATCGATGCATGTCTTGCAGAGGCAAAGAAGGTACTCGAGGGCCAGCTTGCATAAGGTTTTGTCATATTAATATTCAAAAAAGTGTTGACGAATTTCAAATAATTAGTATAATAATATTCGTGTGTGTAATCACATAATAACCCAGGACAGTCATTACTTAAGGGACTGAAGGGAGGTCAGGATTAGATGTCTAACGTTATAGTTAAAGAGAACGAGACTTTAGATAGCGCATTACGTCGTTTCAAGAGAAGTTGTGCTAAGGCAGGTATCCAGCAGGAGATCCGCAAGAGAGAGCATTACGAGAAGCCAAGCGTAAGACGTAAGAAGAAGTCTGAAGCAGCTAGAAAGCGTAAGTATAACTAGTATGTAGAGAGCCCTTGGCTTTTATGCCAGGGGCTTTTTTTCTATGAAATATTTGGTAACTTATTAGTTGATATTCGCGCGGATGGTATACATCACAGCGCACAGGTGATGGGTAGCTATATGCTTAAAATCATTGTTTCACTGATAATTCTGGTGCTATTGGCAGTTGTAATGGTGATTGTCTATGATCAGAATAACTTTGTGACTGTAGAATATACAATTGAATCAGATAAGCTCGACAGGGAGTATACTATAGTTCATCTGTCTGACATGCATAATAAGCAGTATGGCAAGGATAATTATAAGCTTATTGGGGCAATTAAGAATATTGATCCTGACTATATCTGTGTGTCCGGTGATATGCTTACAGCCAGACCGGGGAAGGATTATTCTTCGGCTGTCTCACTTTTCTCGTATATAAGGAATTATCCTGTCTACTATTCACTTGGTAACCATGAATTCAGGATGAAGCTGTACAAGGATGACTATGGCGAGGCATTCTTGGAATACACTGGCGAACTGCTGAAGTATGGGGTTAATGTGTTAGATAATGAGACGCTTGATGTGGATGAGTCCAGTCTCAGTATTTCCGGACTAAGCATCAAAAGGGAGTATTATAAGCGATTTGGCAAGCTGGAAATGGCTGATGGCTATGTTAATCAGTCAGTGGGGAATGATTTTAACGACGGCAGATTTCATATTCTGCTTGCGCACAATCCGGATTACTTCGAGTCATATGCAGATAGTGGGGCGGACCTTGTTCTGTCAGGGCATGTCCATGGCGGTATTGCCAGACTTCCGTTTCTTGGTGGTGTGATTTCACCAAGACTTCGCCTTTTTCCGAAGTATGATGGCGGTCGGTTTGAACAATCTCATTCTACAATGATTTTGAGCAGGGGACTTGGAAGCCATACGCTGCCGATTCGATTTCTTAATCCTGGAGAACTTGTTGTGCTTCATCTGATACCTTGCAAAAATGACGCAATTTAAGTAGAATTGAAGCAGTAATATATGACTGGACTATAGGCAGTCATTTGTGGAGAGAATAATGTCACTATCAGTTAAGTTAGAGGTGTTTGAAGGACCTTTGGATCTTCTTCTGCACCTTATTGATAAGAATAAAATAGATATATATGACATTCCTATTGTTACGATAACTGAGCAGTATCTGGAATATATCAAGGCAATGGAGCGGGAAGATATGAATATAATGAGTGAATTCCTGCTTATGGCCGCAACTTTGCTTGATATAAAGTGTAAGATGCTTCTTCCTAAGGAAGTTAATGAAGAAGGAGAGGAAGAAGACCCAAGAACGGAGCTTGTTCAGAAGTTATTGGAATACAAGATGTATAAGTATATGAGCTTCGAGCTTAAGGACAGGTCGATGAATGCACAGCGTGCCTTCTATAAGGAGCCGACTATTCCTGAAGAAGTATCACAGTACAGACCACCTGTAGATTATGAGATGCTTTTAGGAGACATGAATCTTCAACGCCTTAATACGATTTTTAAGGAGACACTAAAGCGTAAGGAAGACAAGATCGACCCGATCAGAAGCACATTTGGAAAGATAGAGAAGGATCAGATTGATCTTGATAACAAGACATCTTATATTAAGCAGTACATCTGGGATAAGAAGGAACTTGGATTTAGAGAGCTTCTTGAGAAGCAGAATTCCAAGATAGAGATAATTGTGTCATTCCTGGTTATCCTTGAACTGATTAAGATGGGACTTATAGAGATTGTTCAGGATGAACTATTTGACGATATAAGAATATTTGTAAGTACGGATGACAGAGATGAGTTTTTTGCAGCAGAAGTTGAGGATCAGGAAGGAAGTTCTGATACGACTGACGAGTCTGCTAATTAATGACTTGGACTGTCAGAGGTGAGGATTGCGATGGATAAGAAGAAGCAGGAAGCTGTTATAGAAGCTGTTTTATTTACTATGGGCGAATCAGTGAGCCTTAATAAGCTGGCAGAGTTGACAGAGTCGACACCAGCGGACACAAAGAAGCTGATCTACTCAATGATGGAGAAGATGGAAGAGGAGAACAGGGGTATATATATCACTGAACTTGGAGATTCTTTCCAGATGTGTACAAAGCAGGATATGTATGAGTATCTTATTGAACTTACTAAGAGCGAGCGTAAGTTTGCGCTAAGTGATTCGGCTCTTGAGACACTTTCGATTATTGCTTATAAGCAGCCTGTGACAAGGCTTGATATAGAGAAGATTCGTGGTGTTAACAGTGATCATGCGGTTAACAGACTTTTAGAGTTTGATCTTGTTAAGGAACTGGGCAGACTTGATGCGCCAGGTAAGCCTATTCTGTTCGGTACGACTGAGCAGTTCTTAAGAAGCTTTGGCGTAAAGAGTCTTGAAGATCTTCCAGAGATGTCACAGATACAGCTCGAGGAATTTAGAGAACAGGCAGAGCAGGAAGTTCAATTACGTCTTGATATATAGTTAGGATGGAGCAGATATGACGAAGGAAGAAGCAAAAAAGAAACTCAAAGCAGCAGGTTATCAGGTTACAGATGATAATTCTGTGGTAACAGTTCTTATTCCAGAGGGTTCATCTATGAAGAACTCAATTAAGGATGTAAGAGATAAGCTTACCCAGTGGGGATATAATGCGAGCTTTTCTATAAGACAGCATAAGGGCGAGTTTGAGACAGATATGTCTGAAGTTACTGAAGAGGCGGATGCTGAAGATGCAGATATAGTAGCGGCAGATATCCCGGCGGAGGACGTGGAAGCTAAGCCTATAGCCGAGAAGATACCAGCTTCTGTGAAGGAAGAAAAGGCTTCAGATACCAGTGATGCCAGCAAGGAGAGCGCAGGCGAGTGGTCGGATGAGGATTACTTTGATGAGGAAGATTCTGATATGTTACTGAATGAGAATTCCATTCAGTTTTCGTTAGAGGATTTTGGACTTGATTTCTAATTGTTATGTCAGAGGTATGGCTTATGAAGGATAAGACTAATGGAGGAATACGCCGAAGACTGTTGGCGATGACAATAATCCCAATTATGATTACGGGTATTGTCATAATGGTCTTTTGTTATTATAGATTCTTAAAGACAATGGATGAAGAGGTTCAGAATGGGCTTCATAGTGTTGCGATGGCTACAAAGTATGCCTGTGAGGACCTTTATGAGCGTGAACTTGTTGTAGAGAAACTTGATGAAAACAGTTATAAAGTTGAACTTGCAGATGGATCTTTAGATGATTACTACGAATATCTTGACAGACTTAATGCAGACACAGACATAGATATCTCACTTTTTTACTATGACATTCGTGTACTGACAACAATTCGACGTGATGGTGAGAGGATTGAAGGTACAGTTTCTAACAGGGATATATCCAATAGTGTTATTAAGGAAGGCCATGCCGGATTCTATAACAATGTGGTTATAGGCGGGCAGTACTTCTATGCCTACTATGCGCCAATTGAGAACAATGATGGCGAGATTGTGGGAATGGTTTTTGCTGGTAAGCCAACTGTTGATATTGAGAATCGAATTAAGCAGAGTATTGCTCCAATCGTAGGTATATCGGCAATTATGATACTGCTTGGAGCATTGGTAAGTATCTCGACAGCAAGAAATCTGTCGAATGTCATCGAAGCTCTGAAGGTGTTCCTTGGTTCAATTGCACAGGGTGAGCTTAGGGCTACAATTGATGAGAGGATTACAGGGAGAAGTGATGAGCTGGGAGAGATGAGCAGGTTCACTCTCAAGGTTCAGACTTTCATCATTGACATGATAGAGCGTGATCCGCTTACTAAGCTGTATACGCGTAGAATTGGTGAGATCAAGATGCATACGGCTCAGGATGAAAGCGTCGAGGCTGGTAATCCGTTCTGTCTTGTAATGGCGGATATTGACCATTTCAAGAGATTTAATGATACCTATGGACATGATTGCGGAGATCTTGTTCTTAGCGGAACTGCTGCAGTATTCAATAAGACACTTCGGAAAGATGGCTTTGCTGTTCGATGGGGTGGAGAAGAGTTTATTGTATTTTATCAGAATAAGACCAAGGAAGAGGCGCTGGAGGCACTTAATACACTTCGTGATGCTGTAAGAAGTAATGAGCTGGAATACCAGGGCGAGAAGCTGAAGATTACAATGACATTTGGACTTGTTGAAGGAGACAGCAGAAGTCTTGATGCAATCGTAAAAGATGCTGATGAACTTCTTTACGAGGGTAAAACTGGTGGAAGAGACAGAATAGTTGTTAAAGAATAACAAATATGAAGTCTGTAAGTTAATATTTTTTGATTAATTAATCCTAAAGAAAGCCTTTTTCTTTAGGATTTTTTGTGCTATAATTTATGATAGTGCGTATTTATAATTTTTATATAAATGGAGGGCTTAAAATGAGTAACACAACCCAGGCGAGCCAGAGAATAGCTTCTCTGCTTGACGAAAACAGCTTCGTTGAAATCGGTGCTAAGGTTACTGCCAGAGCAACTGACTTCAATCTGAAGGCTTCTGATGCTTCATCAGACGGTGTTGTAACCGGATATGGAGTTATCAATGGCAATCTTGTGTATGTCTACAGCCAGGATGCCGGCGTATTAGGCGGTAGTATTGGT
>JAZUGT010000033.1:0-18479 GCA_045641365.1 Lachnospiraceae bacterium | reverse complement strand
ATACTTCTTGTAACCCCCCCAATACATTTTGTAGTTTTTTGCTATACCCCAATTTAAGAAAGAAATACCTTCTATAATAGTCAGTTCGCTGACTATTAACCCCAAAAGGGGTATTTCCTTCTTATAACAAAGAAAACGGCGTTCGCGTAAGCGAGCGCCTTTTTATTACATCGTTATAATTAGCAGTCGAGAATATATCTCGAAAACTGTTCATAATCATCTCTGTAGATGAATGACAGCTTTTTAAGCAGATGTATGCTTGATTCATTCTCAGGAATGACCATAGCCTGTATTCTTTCAAATTCATGTACTGATGTGCCATATTCTATTATGGCCTTACATACTTCGGTAGCATATCCCATATTCTGATACGGAGCAGCAATAACGAAGCCAATCTCTGGATAGTCGAAGTCAGGCCTTAGATTGAAGCCAGCTCTTCCTATGATTTCGCCATTTTCCTTATTAATTACAATCCACGTACCAAATCCAAAATACTCATACACATTTTTAATATAGTTATGTGTATATTCGAGTTCATCTTCATAGTCTGGAAAAAGTGGCTCAGTATATTTTGTTATAGTGCTGTCACTATAGATTCTGTAAAGCGAATCAAGGTCACGGGGTGACATTTCCCGTATGATGCAGCGGGGTGTATCAGTTATATGCCAGGGGAGGTTCATCAGACGTTGCCAGATCTTATAATAATACTCCATATCAATTTCATCAGGACTGGTTACAATCTGTGAGAATCCACTAAAGTCTTCCGATGAGTTGGTACTGCTTAGAACAGGAACAACATGACGTCCTCTGGTAAGCAGCTCTCTTGCATATGGAAGGTCATCCGTAATATGAAGCTTGTAGATATCATCCAGGGCATCCTGCTGATTCGTCTGCATCTTAAGAGCAGTGTAGTCATTGATGGCATCATCAAGAATCTGCCTGTCAATATGGCCGAGCAATACTTCGCTATTCACTTTTTCGAGAATATCAATTACAATGTACATATCGCAATTTTATCAGAAATGAAAGGAAATATGAATATGGCACAGAATCCAGTTGTAACAATTACAATGAAGGGCGGAGCTGTTATTAAGGCAGAACTCTATCCAGAGATAGCTCCAACATCAGTTAATAATTTTATTAGTCTAATTAATAAGGGATACTACAACGGTCTGATATTTCACCGTGTAATCAATGGATTTATGATTCAGGGAGGCTGTCCTGACGGTACAGGAATGGGCGGTCCTGGCTATTCTATTAAGGGAGAGTTTGCTCAGAACGGATTTGATAATGATCTCAAGCATACAGAAGGTGTTCTTTCAATGGCCAGAGCAATGCATCCAGATTCAGCAGGTTCACAGTTCTTCATTATGCATAAGACAAGTCCACATCTTGATGGTGCTTATGCAGCATTTGGCAAGGTTATCGAAGGAATGGAGATAGTTAATGAGATAGCAGAGTGTCCAACTGACTGGAATGATCATCCAATGGTTGATCAGGTTATGGAGACAGTCACAGTTGATACATTTGGTGTTGATTATCCAGAACCAGAGAAGCTTGCAGACAGATAGAAGCTTGTTATAGACAGTATTAAACCTCCAACGTAAGTTGGAGGTTTTTAAATAAACATATGAAAAGGGAGGATGCCAAGCACTTCTGTGCTTGGCATTTTATATGAAAAAGTATTTTACTATTATGTCATCCTTATAATGATAGTATAGTTTCGAATAATGTCTAAAAAGTGTTACCACATTTAAGAAACAGTAAAATAAATATGAACAAAATATGAACGCGAAAAGGTCTTCGAAAGGATATTCCAAATAGGAATATATTATTCCAGATAGGAATATTATAGGATAATGTGGCGGATATACTATATATAGTGGTTACGAGCCAGAATACACATATATATAGGAGACATCAATGAGCATAAGACAAGATATCAATGCTAATGCAAGAGATATAGTGAGAACACTAAGAAAATCTAAGAATCTGTCTCAGTTGGAACTTGCTCAAAAGGTGGGAATAACCCAGTCAGCCATGTCAAAGCTTGAAAATGGTGAACGTATTCTTAGTTCAGATATGATTCAACAGTTTGCAGAAGTTTTCAATGTACCTGTAGCAGTGATTATTGGAGAAGAGGCCTTGCCACAGGATATTCTCTGTTTGCGCCAGTTTTCATCGGATCTCACAGAAGTGGTAGAAGGCCTGTATCGTAATGATGAATATCTTCAGGAGATTAATTCTGTTATTTCCAAGATGTGCGGGCTGATATTTATCCAGAATGAGATGATTGAGGCACAGCATAAGGCAATGGTTGAGCAGCAGAAGGAGATTGAGAGTATTAGCAGAGAATTGGCATCACACGGAGAACTTCTAATAGATATCAGGGAAAGTAATCTAAGAATTCAAAGAGAGTATAGTGATGCTTCAAATATGGTCGCGCGAGTTCAGAAGTATCTTGACTCGATGGGATGACAGACAGGGATGCATATCGCGAAGGTGAAGTGACTGTCGCTCGGATCATGTCGGACAGGTCGCCAGGGGGGATTCATCTTCGATAATATAAGAGCCGTAGCAATGCTACGGCTCTTATTCTTGAATTTTTTGTGAAAAATGACGAAAAACCTATAGATTTTTTTGTGATTTTCTACTACAATATAACCGTTGGGATATAACTATGGAGGTTATCTATGATTTCAAATCAAGTTTTACAGAGTACAATTGATGGATTGAAGACAATTGCCCGTATAGAATTGTGTGTTGTAGATATTGATGGTAAGGTTGTTGCGACTACATCACCAGATATGGATGAGAATGCGCCACAGGCACTTGAATTCATCAAGTCTCCAGCTGAGAATCAGGAATTATCTGGACATCAGTTCTTTAAGATATATGACGATGGACTTTTAGAATATGTGCTTGTTGTATTCGGATCCGGGGAGGACACATATACAATAGGCAAGATGGCGGCATTTCAGATACAGGGATTGCTGGTAGCATATAAGGAGCGATTCGATAAGGACAACTTTATTAAGAATCTTCTTTTGGACAATCTTCTTTTGGTTGATATTTTCAGCAGAGCCAAGAAGCTCCATATCCAGGCAGATGTGAGACGAGTTGCGATTATATTAGAAGGTGCCGTTGACAAGGATAATAATATTCTTGAACTTATGCGCACTAATTTCGGATCCAACAATAAGGACTTCATTACTGCGGTAGATGAGAGAGATGTTATAGTTGTCAAGGAACTTGGAGATAACGATACAGAGACAGAGATTCAGAAGTTCTGTACAGCATATAAGACACTTCTTGACAAGGAAGGCATAGAGAACCTGAGGGTATCCTTCGGTACTGTTGTCAAGGAACTTAAGGAGGTCAGCCGCTCTTATAAGGAAGCTAAGATGGCGCTTGATGTAGGCAAGATATTCTTCGATAACAGAAGTATTATTGCATACAGTGAGCTTGGTATAGGCCGACTTATATATCAGCTGCCTATTCCGCTCTGTAAGCTTTTTATCAAGGAGATTTTTGATGGCAAGAGCCCTGATGATTTCGATGAGGAGACTCTTGTGACAATCACAAAGTTCTTTGAGAACAGCCTCAATGTATCCGAGACATCAAGACAGCTGTTTATTCATAGAAATACTCTTGTGTACAGACTTGATAAGCTTCAGAAGATGACAGGGCTTGACCTGAGAGTATTTGAGGATGCAATCACCTTTAAGATTGCCCTTATGGTTGTTAAGTACATGAACTATATGGAGTCATTAGAGTACTAATTGATTAATAGTATTTAAGGAGAGAGATCGTGGCATTCGGTAAGAAGAAGAAAACGCGTACAATTGCAGAAGATGAGCTTATCATCATAGATAATATAACGAAGACATATGCGACTGGTTCGCCAGCCCTTAACGGTGTAAGCCTCACTGTAAAAAGAGGTGAGTTTGTGTTCATCGTAGGTGACAGCGGTTCTGGTAAGTCTACACTCATCAAGTTGTTACTTAAGGAGCTCACACCAACTTCGGGTGAGATATATGTTAATGGCTACAATTTATCGAGATTGAAGCATAGACAGGTGCCTAAGTACAGAAGAAATCTTGGTGTTGTATTCCAGGACTTCCGACTTCTTAAAGACCGTAACGTATATGAGAATGTTGCTTTTGCACAGCGTATTATACAGACACCTAACAGACTAATCAAGCGTAACGTTCCAGCTATTCTTTCAATCGTAGGTCTGGCAGGAAAGTATAAGGCTAAGCCAAAGGAATTGTCAGGAGGAGAGCAGCAGAGAGTTGCTCTTGCGAGAGCACTTATTAATAAGCCGCCGATTCTTCTCTGTGATGAGCCAACAGGTAATCTTGATCCTAATAACTCATGGGAGATTATGAAGCTACTTGAGCAGATTAATAAGCGTGGTACTACTATTCTTGTAGTTACACATAACAGAGAGATTGTTAATGAGATGCAGAAGCGAGTTGTCACCATGAAAAAGGGTGTAATCGTAAGTGACGAGGAGAAGGGAGGCTACATCGATGAGAATTAGTACTTTCTTCTATACACTTAAGCAGGGAATCAGAAATATCTTCCGTAATGCATGGTTCTCTTTAGCGTCAATAGCAACAATATCTTCATGTCTGCTGTTATTTGGCATATTCTATTCTGTAATTGCCAATTTCCAGCACATTGTGAAGAATGCGGAGGCAGGTGTTGCAGTCACTGTATTCTTTGATGAGGGTCTTTCTGATGAAGAGAAGCAGTACATAGGTGAGTTAATTACTTCACGCAAGGAAGTTGATAAGATTAACTTTGTATCTGCTGATGAAGCGTGGGAGTCATTCAAGGATGAGTATCTTGGAGAATACTCTGAGGGATTCACAGAGAATCCTCTCGAAGATTCAGAGAATTATGAGATATATATGAAGGATATTGCCCTTCAGTCCAGCCTGGTGTCATATCTGCAGACTATTCCTGGTGTCAGACAGGTTAACAGTTCACAGCAGACAGCAGATGCACTCAGTGGTGCTAACAGGCTGATAAGCTATATATCAATTGGTATAATAGGAATTCTTCTTGCGGTATCCATATTCCTTATCAGCAACACAGTTATGATTGGTATATCGGTACGTAAGGAAGAGATAGGAATTATGAAGTACATAGGTGCAACTGACTTTTTCGTAAGAGCACCTTTTGTGGTAGAGGGTCTGATTATAGGACTGATTGGAGCAGCAATTCCGCTTGGACTTGTATACTTCATCTATATCAATGCTATGGATGTGATTCTTGCAAGATTCACTGAGATTGGATCAATTCTGCAGTTCCTTCCTATAGAGACAGTATTTGCTACACTTATGCCTGCATCACTTGCAATTGGAGCAGGTATCGGCTTTTTCGGAAGTTTCATTACAGTAAGAAAGCATTTAAGGGTCTAATTGAATGGTTATTAAGAAGAGAGGGCTATTTAGAACTCTGTTTGCTCTTATGACTCTGTGCATTGTACTTGGAACAGGTGTATATGCTGACGAGGACGATGATAAGCAGGAGGAGTCTACTCAGACTGAGGAATCCGAAGCAGGAATATCCAAGAGCAGAAAGGATACCTCAGAGATAGAGGCCAAGATAGCCGATAAGCAGAAACAAATTGCAGAAGCAGAAGCTGAGAAGAAGAAGGTTCAGGGAGCCATAACTAATGTTAAGAAGGCAGTATCTGATCTTCAGGCGGTCAAGAAGAATCTCGAAGAGTATGTTACAAAGCTTGATGAGAATCTTACCGAAGTGCAGAACAAGATTGAGGAGCTTAAGAAGCTCATCTCTGATAAGGAGAAGGAGATTACTGAAGCAGAGGCAGATCTTGAGGAAGCAGAAGAGACTCAGGCTACGCAGTATGCCAATATGAAGAAGCGAATCAAGTTCATGTACGAACGAGGTGATGCTTTCTATATAGATATGATATTTGGGGCAAAGTCTTTCTCAGACATGATTAACAAGGCGGATTACGCAGAACTTATGTCTGAATATGACAGCGCCAAGCTTCAGGAGTATAAGGATACCTGTGAGTATATAAGTGCCTGCAAGGATCAGCTTGAGGCAGAGAAGGAAGTTCTCGATGCGGCCAAGGTTCAGGTCGATGAAGAGGAGAAGAATCTGGAGACCCTGATATCGGCAAAAGAGAACGAGATTAGCATTGCATCTTCTACAATTAATGACAAGGAGAAGGCAATCAAGGAACTTGAGGATGATCTGGCGGCTAGAAACGCCACAATTCAGGCACTTGAGAAGGCGGTTGAAGAAGAGAGAAGAAAGCTTTCCGAAGAAGGTGGAACAGCAATCACTTATGATGGTGGAATGTTCAAGTGGCCAGCGCCTTCATATACAAGAATATCGGATGATTATGGATACAGAATTCATCCAACACTTGGAATCAAGCAGTTCCACAATGGTGTCGATATGGCTGCACCAGGTGGTTCGCCGATTCTTGCAGCCTATGATGGAAGTGTTGTTGCAGCGGCGTATAATTCATCGATGGGTAATTACATAATGATTAATCATGGTGACGGTCTCTATACAATATATATGCATGCATCTGCGCTGTATGTATCGCAGGGACAGACTGTAAGCAAGGGAAGCAAGATTGCTGCGGTTGGAACGACAGGTCGTTCAACAGGTAATCACCTTCATTTTTCAGTTAGAAAAGATGGTGCATACGCAAGTCCATGGAATTATTTAAGTAAGTAATCAGGCAGGGAATCTGGGAGGTTCCCTGCTTTGTTAGGTAAAAGGAGTATTCTTCATGAATGAAGAAATAGATGTACAGAATCTGAGTGAGAGTAGTGTAACAAAGAAGGACTCAGAAGTTATGTCAACTAAAAATAAACAGCTTCTTGTTAAAGGAATTCTTATAGGATTTCTAATGGCGATGCTTTTTGTCTTGCTGGCACTTGTTGGAAGAAAGGCATATTCTGTCTATTCACTGAAGAGAGCTATCAATAAGGCGGCCGACAAGGAGACGGAGTCCGTAATAAGCGATGATGTAGTGAGAAAGATAGGTATTATCCAGACAGTAATCGACAAGTATTATCTGGATGAATATACAACGGAAACTCTCAGAGACGGATTGTACGATGGAATAGTTGATTCTCTTGGTGATAAGTATGCAGCGTATTATTCACCGGATGAACTTCAGAAGCTTAAGGAAGATTCAGAGGGAGTATACTACGGAATTGGAGCATATATTGCCTGGGATGAGGAATTAGGCTATTGCACAATAGCAGGAGTAATGGATGATGCCCCGGCACAAGAAGCAGGACTTATGGCTGGAGATGTAATTGCAATGGTTGATGGACAATCGGCGCAGGGAGTTACAAGCAGTGATATAGTCAAGCTAATTAAGGGTGATGAAGGAACATTTGTGCATCTTACAATCGTTAGACGCGAGAGTAACGAGACGCTTGAACTTGATGTCGAGAGGCGTCGAGTAGAGTCTCCAACGGTTTACCAGGAGATGCTAGAGGATAATATCGGATATATTCAGGTTACGGAGTTCGATGCTATAACAGCAGATCAGTTCGTTGAAGCGCTGGCTGTATGTCGGGAGTCAGGCGCGAGGGGATTAATAATTGATCTACGAGGTAATCTGGGTGGTAATCTTGATGCAGTTGTCGATATGTGCAGACAGATACTGCCAGAGGGTAAGATAGTATATACCAGAGATAAGCATGGTGTAGGAGATGAGTACATATGTGATGGAAGCAGGGAGCTGGATGTTCCACTTGCTGTATTAGTTAATGGGTACTCAGCGAGTGCTTCTGAGATTATGACTGGTGCAATTAAGGACTATGGCATAGGAACAATCATAGGTACGACCACTTTTGGTAAGGGTGTCGTTCAGAAGGTTATATCCCTTTCGGATGGTTCAGCCATGAAGCTTACGGTAAGTAAGTACTATACACCTAATGGAACATGCATACATGGAACAGGAATTGAGCCGGATATTGAGGTTCCCTTCGACAACGAAGCTTATATTAAGGACGGTTCAGACAACCAGCTTGATGCAGCTATCGCTGAGATACACAGAAAATGGGAAAATTCAGAGAATTAGTGCATATAGATTAAGAAATGAGAGGGAGAGCAATGAGCAAGAGAAGATTACTGGCTGTTATAATGGCAGCAATGGTTACAGTGAGCACAGTTGTGACACCTGTGTCAGCAGAGACAATGTCGCCAGACGTTCCATCTGTGATTGATGAAGGGACAGAAGTGTACACTGAGGAGATGACTTCTGACTTTACAGAGACAACTGTAGATGAGGAGATGTCCTCTGAAGAGGAAGTGTCTGAGTCTGTGGTAACTGAGACTGAGACGACAGAGACTACTTCTGAAGAATATTCCAGTGAAGTCTACATGGAAGAGACAGTATCAGCAACAGAAGAGGCTGAGACAGAAGTAATGGAATATGTAGAGGGTACACCAGTTACACTTACAGCGGCTGATGTTACTCTTTCTGGTGGAACTATTACAAAGTACATAGGAACATATGCAGACTATACAGATATTATTATTCCATCTGAAATTGGCGGTGTGACAATTACTGCTATTGGAAACAGAGCTTTCTATGGGAAGAAAATAGGCTCTGTAACTTTTCCAGAAACCCTTGAAACAATAGATATGAATTCATTTGAAGGCGCAGCACTTGGATCTACAACAAAGCTTGGAAAGGTGGTAATCCCGGGATCTGTTACTTATATTGGTTATGATGCGTTCAGGGGATGCGAATATCTTGGAAGTGTAGAATTTGAGGATGCGCAGATTCCGGCTTCTGATGGAATTACGTTTAGTCTGTATGCAGAACGAGCATGCGTATTCAGGAAATGTCCACGATTAACCAAGATTACTCTCTCGAATAACTTCGTGACAGTACCAGCAGGCTTTGCAGAAGAATGTACGGCGCTTCAGACTGTAGAGTGGGGACCAAATATCAGAACAATTGGCGCATATGCATTCAACAAAGATGCCGAACTGCAGGAAGCAGATCTAACGGGAACAAAGCTTGAAGTGATAAGAACAGGTGCGTTTGAGGGATGTGCGAAGCTTCACAATGTTAAGTTCCCAGAGGGCTTAACTGTGATTGGTAATAGCGCCTTCGAAGGCGCAGGTCTTGGAACTAAAGTGGCAACAGAGTCACTTTTTATACCAGGAACGGTAACAAGCATCGAATATGATGCGTTCAGGGGATGTCAGTATCTTGGAAGCGTAAGCTTTGAAGATGTGGAGACACCAGCTCTTGAAGGAATCGCGTTTAGTCTGTATGCAGAACGAGCACGCGTATTCAGTAAATGTCCGCGATTAACCAAGATTACTCTCTCGAATAACTTCGTAACAGTACCAGCAGGCTTTGCAGAAGAATGTACGGCGCTTCAGACTGTAGAGTGGGGACCAAATATCGGAACAATTGGTGCATATGCATTCAACAAAGATGCCGAACTGCAGGAAGCAGATCTAACAGGAACAAAGCTTGAAGTGATAAAAACAGGTGCTTTTAAGGCATGTGCGAAGCTTCACAATGTTAAACTCCCAGAGGGCTTAACTGTGATTGGTGATAGCGTCTTCGAAGGAGCAGGTCTTGGAACTAAGACTGAAGCAGGTGCACTTGTTATTCCTAAGACTGTAGATTATATCGGATACAGTGCGTTCAAAAATTGTTCGTACTTAGGAAGCGTAGAGTTTGAAGATGCTGATATACCAACTCTTGATGGAATTGAGTTTGGATTATACGCAGAGGCCTCTACATTGTTCAGAGAGTGTCCTAAGTTAAGCAGTATTCGTTTTTCCAATAATGTGAAGAAACTTCCGAAGGCGATGGCGACATACTGTCCGGTATTAACAAGTATCTATATTCCGACTAATGTAGAGGAAATTGCCAGTGGCGCATTCTATGTGAATACGAGAGATAAGTTGCCAACAGTAGTTGCTGGTGGATGTGATGCTGTTAAAAAGTATGACTGGGAAAAAGATAATCGTCTGCTCACAAGAAGCTACAGCATTATCTTCCACAGTAATGATGGCGTAGATAAGACAGTGACTCAGCCTGCATCAGTGGGATACGATATTAATCTTCTTGCCAATACATTTAAATACACAGGATACAAGTTCTCTGGCTGGAATACAAAGCAGGATGGAACAGGTGTTCAGTATGCTAACGGTGCAGTGGTGAAGAATCTTGCACCTGCTGACGGAAGTATAGACTTATATGCCCAGTGGACGCCAAGAACATATAACGTAGTGCTTAATGCAGATGGCGGTCTGATTGGAAAGAATGCTACAAAGACAATATCGGTTGTATTCAACAAGACATATGCAGCTGTAGATGAGTATACACCGGTTAGAAAGGGATTCGTCTTCAGAGGATGGTTCACAGAGCCGGAAGGTGCTGGCGGAAGTCATACATGGGCTTCAGAATCAGTTACAGCGACACCATTTGCTACTTTATATGCAAAGTGGGAGCCGGTTAAGTATGCTATATACTTTGATGGCAACGCTGAGGATGCAGTAGCGGGAAGAATGGTAACCGGTAAGGGAGTGTCTGTCTCACCATCAGTGGGAAGAGTCTACAATGTAGATGGAGAATATATAAGTGACACAGATGATGATACATACGGTATTGCTGTTGAGTATGGTGAGTATATCAAGCTTACAGGTGGAGAATATGTAAGAACTGGATATGCGCTGACAGGCTGGAATACGCTGGCTAATGGCAAGGGAAAAGCATATGCCAATATAGATATAATGCCTCTTTCAGAGAAGAATATTACTCTTTATGCACAGTGGAAGCCGGTTAATTACTCGATTACATACAATCTTGACGGTGGAAAGAACAATAAAAACAATCCTAAGAAGTACAATATTAAGAGTCCGGAAATCCAGTTAAAGGATCCAACCAAGCAGGGATTCACATTTGCTGGCTGGAAGGTCGGTGGTTATACGGTGACAAAAATACCGGCAGGTTCAAATGGAAATATTGTATTAACAGCTGAATGGACAGAGAACAAGTACACAATTAACTACCATGGTGCATCTGATTATACTTCCGTAGAGGAACCTTATTCTGTAGCGGACATTACATATACAGAGGCAGTTGATATGATTGCGGCAGCTGATATATTTACAGTAGCCGACGAATACAAGGATGTTAAGAGTATTGTTGCCTGGACAACTAAGGCGAATGGCAAGGGTACAAGGTATGACCTGAAGAAGGTGTATAGTAAGTTAGCCAAGGTAGATGGAACTGTAATTGATCTCTATGCAGTATGGGGAACAGCATCATATCCTATAGAGTATACTCTGAATGGTGGAACCAATAATAAGAAGAATCCATTCTACTATACATATAGCAAGGATAAAATAGTAGCAATTAAGGCTCCAGCCAGACCAGGATATATCTTCGACGGATGGGAAGTATCAGGTACTGGTGCAGAGTTCTTTGCTGTCAATAAGCTCAATAAGGGAGCAAGAGGTGGCGTGGTGCTGTCAGCAACTTGGAAGCCTGTAGAATATACTGTAGTTCTTAACAAGAACAATGCCAAGGCAGTAGTTACAGAGGCAGCTACTGTAAGATATTCAGGCATAAAGTATAATGATGCATATGACAGCTTTAAGAGTAGTGATATAGTAACCAATGAATGGTATGAACTGACAGGCTGGAATACTAAGGCTAATGGTAAGGGAATAGCAGCAACAATGGATGGCGATGGTAATGTATGTCTTGCCGGCCTTAGCAAGAGCAATGGAGCTATTGTGAAGCTGTATGCACAGTGGCAGGTTCACACATATAACATTACCTATGTCAACATCAGCCCAAGAATGGCATATGATTCTGACAATTCATACGAAACACAGCTCAAGGGTGTTGTAAATAAGAATGCTAAGGTATACAAGCAGAGTGCATTAACAAGGCTTTCTAATCCAACATGTGCAGGATACGTATTCCAGGGCTGGTATACAGATGAGGAGTGTACTAACAGGGTTACAGCTATAGCCAAGGGTACATCTGGAGATATAACACTTTATAGTAAGTGGAGAAAGAAATAATCAGGATATATACCTGAAAAGTATAATGATGTATAATAAACACATTGTTTTGCATTATGAGAGGAGAAATTTATGAAAAACAAAGTATTTAAGAAGGTAGTTGCAGTACTTGCTGCAGCAACAATGGTAATGTCACTTACAGCCTGTGGTCAGGCTAATACAGCAGATGTAGCTCCAGATGCTGCAGCTGATCAGGCAGAAGCTTCAACAACTTATAAGGTTGGTATCTGTAATTATGTTGATGATGCATCACTTAATCAGATTGTTGACAACATTCAGAAGCAGCTTGAGACACTCGGCGCAGAGAATGGTGTAAAGTTTGAGATTGAGTATGACAACTGTAATGCAGATGCTAATGTAATGAATCAGATTATTGGTAACTTTGTAGCAGACAAGGTTGACCTTATGGTAGGTGTCGCTACTCCAGTTGCAATGGCTATGCAGTCAGAGGCAGGTGATATTCCAGTAGTATTCGCAGCTGTTTCAGATCCACTTGCAACAGGTCTTGTTGATTCGCTTGAAGCACCAGGTGCTAACATTACAGGTACATCAGATTTCCTTGATACAGCATCTGTAATGAATCTTATCTTTGCTAACGATCCTGATGCATCTAAGATTGGACTTCTCTACGATATCGGACAGGATTCAAGTGCAACACCAATTGCAGAAGCTAAGGAATACCTTGATGCAAAGGGTGTAGAGTACAAGGAGTATACAGGAACAAATGTAGATGAGATAACACTTGCTGTTCAGTCAATTGTTGCAGATGGCGTGAGCGCTGTATTTACACCTTCTGATAACACAGTTATGACAGCTGAGCTTTCAATCTATGAGGCACTTGCTGAAGCTGGAATTCCACATTACGCAGGCGCTGATTCATTCGCACTTAATGGTGCATTTGTTGGTTATGGTGTTGATTACGCTAACCTTGGTGTTGAGACAGCTAATATGGTTAAGGGAATCCTTGTTGATGGTAAGGATCCAGCATCATATGCAGTAATGACATTCGATAATGGTACAGCAACAGTCAATACAGAAGTATGTGCAACTCTTGGCTATGACTTCGCTACAGTTAAGTCTGCATTTGAGCCATACTGCACAAAGGTTGTAGAGATTACTACTGCAGAAAGTTTTGAGGAATAATTAATGACTACTATGCTTCCGCTTTTACAGACAGCATTAGAATTAGGACTTATAAGCTCATTAACAGTGCTTGCACTGTTTTTGAGCTATTCCATGTTAAATGTGTGTGACTTGTCCACGGATGGATGCTTTACGCTTGGCGCGGCAGTCGGGGCTGTCGTGGCAATATCAGGACATCCTTACCTGGCAATTGTGGCTGCTATGTTAGCAGGCGTACTGTCAGGATTTATTACAGCATTCCTGCAGACTAAGATGGGTGTTGACAGTCTGCTCGCAGGTATTATAGTCAATACTGCGCTCTATTCTGTCAATATTGCTGTAATGGGCAATTCGTCAATTCTTAATATGAACAAGACAGAGACAGTGTTCACCAAGGCACAGAGTCTTTTAGAAGGAACAGGAATTGCCAGTGGATATAAGCTCCTGGTTGCAGTAATTGCTGTTGCGGCGGTTGCAGTTTTTCTGGCGTTATTCTTACGTACCAGACTTGGACTGGCAATCAGAGCAACAGGTAATAATCCTGACATGGTAAAATCATCCAGCATTAACCCTGTATTCACCACAATTGTTGGATTGTGCGTGGCGAACGCATTTACAGGTCTTTCAGGATGTCTTCTTGCTCAGTCACAGAAGTCGGTCAATATTGATATAGGTTCAGGAATGGTTACTATAGCACTTGCTTCACTTCTTATCGGTAGAACAGTTCTTGGCAAGGGTGGAATTCCATTAAGAATTACAGGAGTAATTCTTGGATCTTTTATCTTCAGACTTGTATATACGATTGCTCTTAGATTCAATATGCCGGCATATATGCTTAAGCTTGTATCTTCTGTAATCGTTATTATTGCAATATCTGGCCCATATCTTAAGTCAAAGCAGTCTGTTGTCAGAAGAAGACTGGGAATCAAGGGAGGTAACTGATATGCTTGAGATTAAGAATATATCTAAGACCTTTAATCCTGGTACTGTTAATGAGAAGAAGGCACTTAAGAATCTGTCTTTAAGTGTTAATGATGGGGATTTTATATCGATTATAGGTGCTAATGCAGCTGGAAAGTCAACGCTTTTTAATGCTATTGCGGGCAACTTTTTAACCGATGAGGGAACAATAATCCTTGATGGTGAGGATATAACACTCATGGAGGAGCATAAGAGGGCTAAGACCATTGGACGTCTTTTCCAGGATCCGGTTAAGGGAACAGCACCTGATATGAGTATTGAGGAGAACTTAAGCCTCGCTGCAGGCAATGGTGGCTGGATGTCAATGCTTTCCAAGAAGGAGAGGGAGATGTTCAGAGAGAAGATAGCTCTTCTTAATATGGGACTTGAGGATAGAATGGATCATCCGGTTGGACTTCTTTCAGGTGGTCAGCGACAGGCGCTGACACTTATGATGGCTACAATTCATCCACCTAAGCTGTTACTTCTGGATGAGCATACAGCAGCACTTGATCCTGCAACTCAGGATAAGGTACTTGAACTTACACAGAGTATAGTTGCTGACAACAATCTGACATGTCTTATGATTACTCATAATATGCATACGGCACTCGAACTGGGTAACAGAACACTTATGATGGATCGAGGACAGATTATCTACGATGTAAGTAATGAAGAGAGAAAGAATACCACAGTAAGCGATCTTCTTGATAAGTTTAAGCTTAATTCAGGCAAGGAACTTGATAATGACCGCATGCTCTTAGAGTCATAATTCTTTCAGGGGGATATAGATAATGTTTTGTACAAAATGTGGCAAGGAAATATTAGAAGGCCAGGCGTTCTGTACTGGATGTGGAACCAAGGTAGAGAGGGTATATGATAATGTTCCTGTGAAACAGCCTGCAGCTATCAAAGAGGATATTGTTACTCAGGCAGAACCTGTTGAACAGACTACAGGAGAGGTAGTAACAGAGGCTGAACCGGTGAAGTCGGTTCATGTAGCCAGACCAGTACCACCACCAAGTGCTCCCGTGAAGAAGAAAGGTTCTCCGCTTAAGGCATTAATGATTTTTCTGATAGTTATTATTGTTGTGGTTGTAGTCGGTGTAGCAGGACTTTACTTTTTTATCGAGGTTCTTGACAGCGGATTCTCCTATGGATTCAACAAGGAAGACTATATGCCTGATGGATATGTGAGTATAGATGATGAGTCTGAGGAGCAGGAGCAGAGTGATGTAGATGCACCGGCAGCGGAAGCAGCAGAGGCTGACAATTCGGACGTATATGGTGCTCTGTATAATTATGCATCAGATAACAGTTTCTCAGTCGATGGATTATACAATGTATATATGTCGTATGACAGAGGCGCAGTCACATTTGACTATTCAGAATTGATGCCTTCAGGATGTCTTGCAAGTAAGATATCCGACTTTGATGAAGATGGAACAGAAGAACTTCTGATGATACAGTTTACAGACAATCGTGATTTCGTGCTTGAGATGTACGAATATGCGGATGGAGATGTTAAGCTCGTATCTACACAGAAGATTGATAATCTTCCGGGACAGGCAATCTGTTATGGCGAGGGTCTTGTCAGGTTTATGATTGTGGATGCCAACAAGATTCTGATTGAGAACAGGAATTCTGTGTGGGTTCAGGCAGACGGAGTATGGCTTAGCTATGACGTAATTACATACACGCAGGAGGCAGGTTTCTCTTCGCTTGCAAGCAATACATATAGCGGTTCAGATGGACTTAGCGATTCTTACACAGTTCCGTTAACAGACATGGGGCTTACAGGTGTATCATGGGATGATCTGTTTATGGGTGATAAGTGGCCAAGTGATTACTTTGGCGGAGCAGAACTTCTATCCAATATATCTGTTGTCCACGTTATTGATTCTACGGCATATAGCAACTGGTATGAGAACGTCAGGGATGGAGATAAAAGAGTGTTGTCTGACCTTCAGGTATCAACAGACAGACTTGAACCAGCATATATGTATCAGTCTATGGCGGGTGCATCAGGATCTGGTGAGATTCTTCCAGATAGCAGCACAAGATTGATTGAATGGTCTGAACTCGAGGGACTCTCCAAGGAAGAATGTCGTATTGCGAGAAATGAAATATATGCTCGTCACGGAAGAATGTTCGATGACGAAGAATTAAGGAATCATTTCAGACAGTTCGACTGGTATGAGGAGATTATCCAGGCTAAGGACTTTAAGGAGTCAATGCTGAGTGATATCGAGATGCAGAACAGAGATCGAATCATAGAATATGAAGAAGAAAAGGGCTATAGATAATATATAACCTTAATCATTCTATCAGAGTTAGATGTTGGAAACAGTAATTATGCAAGTATCGCAGTACTGACAGATTGCGTATATTGTGATAGAATAGACGTTGCATTAAGGGAGTCGTCGATGACTCTATGATTAGAAGGAGAGTGTGTCATGGCATTATTTGATGATATTTCAAAGAAGCTTACTGACGTCGGACAGTCAACACTTCAGAAGACCAAAGATTTTGCTGATATGGGCAAGTATAAGTCTATGATTGCCGATGAAGAGAAGAAGCTTACAGAAGCTTATGTTCAGATAGGTAAGAAGTTCATGGCTGAACATACAGACGAGCAGGTTGAAGGATATACAGATTTCTTCAATGCAATTAATGAGGCTAAGGCCAAGATTGAAGAGTTTGAGAGTGAGATAGTTGTTCTTAAGGGTTCGATACGTTGTACAGAGTGTGGTGGAGAGATTCCTGCCGGTTCGCAGTTTTGTCCAACATGCGGAGCAGCAGTTAAGCTTCCTGAACCAGCACCAGAACCCAAGAAGATATACTGCAAGCAGTGTGGAAATGCTCTTAATGAGAATATCAAGTTTTGTACGTCATGTGGTGCTGCTATAGAGTAGCATAATTTCATCAAAGGAGAATTAATATGCAGAAGAGTAATTTAGGAATTTCAATCGGTTTTCTTGCAGCTGTTGTGTATCTCTCAGCACTTGCAGGCGGATATATACCTGCAATCCTCTTGACAGGTTATATCCTCATTAAGGAAGAGAACCTCTGGCTTCGCAGGGCAGCGGTTAAGGCTGTAGCTTTACTTGTATGCTTTGGAATATTATCTGGACTTATAGGTCTTGTTCCAGGTGCTCTTTCATGGATTCAGAATCTTGTAGAGATCTTTAAGGGTGAGTTTAACTTCGGTATAATTAGCAGAATAGTTAACCTTATTCAGGATACAATCTCTTTAATCAGAACGGTTCTGTTTTTACTTTTAGGTCTTAAGGCATTTAAGCAGGGTACAATAGTTGTTCCTGTAATTGATGATGTTGTAACAAAGCATATTTTATAATTAGTGAGGTGGAGAAGATGGCAAAGTTTTGTGGTTCATGTGGCGCACAGATGGATGATAATGATAAGGTATGTGGTAACTGTGGTACACCAGTACCTGGAGCAGCTAAGATTAATGTTCCATCTAAGGAAGAGGTTGCCAGTGTAGCAGGTTCTGATAAGGTTAAGAAGATTCTTCCGGTTGCAATTGTTGCAGTAGTTGCAGTAGTTGTAATAATTGTAGCAGTTAAGATCCTTTCAGGTATTACAGGCTATAATGGCGCAGTTAATAAGATGGCTAAGGCTCTTAAGGATAATGATAATGAGGCATTATACAATCTTTCAAGCTGTATAAGTGATGAGATTAATGAGTCATGGTATGGTGAAGACTTCTATGACCAGTATGACAGACAGATCTCAAGTGTTCTTGATAAGTATGAGGACAAGGTAGGTAATATCAAGAAGATTTCTGTAAAGATTAACGATGCTACAGAGGTATCTGATAGAAAGTTCAATTCATACAGAGAAGATCTTCAGAATGCATATAACATGGATACAAGTGCAATAAAGAAGATGGTAAAGCTAGATATCACTATTACTGTTAAGGGCTCTAAGAAGTCGGCAGTTTACAATGTTGATAATCTTGTTGCTGTCAAGGAAAGTGGCGGATGGAAGCTTTTATATAACAGCGGACTTTAAGAAATAAAAGTGTCCCGAATGGGACACTTTGCCAACTGGCGATCAGCCACAGGCAATAGAGGAACTGGTAGAAGGCTTTAAGACTGGTATGGATATTATAAAAATATAGAGACTGAAGGAAGGTTATTATATGAATAGAAAACATATGATGCTAAATACATCACAAGAATTTTAATATATTAAATATAAATGTTAATGATTTAGGGAGTATTCCGAAAGGAATACTCCTATTATTTTTGATTGAAAGAGAAAGATGAATTGTGGATATTGCAGAATTA
>JAZUGT010000032.1:0-2599 GCA_045641365.1 Lachnospiraceae bacterium | reverse complement strand
CAGATTCCTTATATCCCGGCCATAATACTTTAGGCCCTCATCTATTCCTTCCTGCAATAATGTAAGCAGCGAAGTCTTACTGCCCTTCCTCACTCCATCTATGATGCTCTTGGCGCAAAAATAATAGATTCCACAACACATCTGAGATCTTAAGTGGTTATGAGTAAGTCCGCTAATCTTATGAATACTATGAATAGCCTCGTCTTCCGAAGTACATACCATCTTCTGTCTGTCACAGTAATAGAGACATACTGGCATAATTCTCATAAGTGCCCCATTACCATTGGCATATTCGCCAGTAGAACCACAGGCATCAACATCAGGATTGCTAATATACTTATGAATCGCCGTAGTGCAGGTGATGCCCTGATCAAAAGCTGCACCAAACGGCGTATACTCGCCCTCAATCTCCCACTTAACAAATCTCGCCATGATGTCTGCAGGATCGGCTTCGCCTCTCTCTATAATGCTGGCCATGGTAGCTATAGCCATGGAACTGTCATCTGTCCAGGTTCCCTCCGGCATATTATATACGCCCCCGGCTTCCATACCAGTAACAGGTCCCTGGGGCCTATTCATAATCTCTTCTCTTGATAAGAACTGCACCGGACATCCAAGCGCATCTCCGACTACAAGTCCCATCATACCATCAAGCCATATGTTTCTTTTCATAATAGCGATACCCCCTTATCTTCAATAAGCACGGTGTCTCTTATTATAATCTTCTACTATCGGTGCACAGCAAGCCTCTACGATATCATCCATCGCATCCTCATCACGACTTTCACAGGCTCTGAATGCACTTACAGTTCTACTCAGGACTTCATAATTAAGCTGCGTTCCTCTGCGATCTGATTCATAATTGATTGCTCTGTTGGCTGAAATACCAAATCTGCCAGCAACCTCAATCGCGTCTATATTTGCACCTAAGAAAAGAAATTCCCAGCCATACTTCTTCTTTTCTCTCTCAACCATCTTCTTCACTCTGTCATATGAATACCTATGGCTGGCATTCTCCATACCATCAGTAGTTATGATAAATAAAGTCTTCTCCGGCCTGTCTTCTTCCCTGGCATATCTGTGGACATTTCCGATATGATGAATAGCCCCTCCCAGTGCATCAAGGAGTGCTGTACATCCTCTGACATAATACTGGTTGTCGTTCATAGGCTCTACCTTACCAACAGGAACTCTGTCATATAAAACCTCTGATTCGTCGTCAAAAAGCACTGTGGAAATGTAAGCTTCGCCTTCTTCCTTACGCTGCTTTTCGATCATAGAGTTGAAGCCTCCGATTGTGTCAGCCTCAAGACCACTCATAGAACCACTTCTGTCCAAAATAAAAACTACCTCTGTTAAACCTTTACGCATAATATTGCCCTCCTTATGTTGTATCACCTTCTGTGATGTATCTTATGGGCTTATTATATAAAGGCTTATCTTAAAACCAGTCTCCTGGAAAGCGACCGTAATAAATTATGTGATAATGCATGGTAATCCATGCTCCTCTAACTGGATATCAAGTTCAATCATGTCATATATCTTATTCTCGATGAAATAAGAAAAAATAATGTCAGTCTTATCACATGGAGATAATGCATATCCTGCTCTTGCCAGCAAATCCTTAGCTTCGTCAAGGTTAAGCCTGGCTCCAATGCACAGGCACAGCGCGGTGATCTTCTGTGGATGATAATTAGGATTGGTCTTTATCTTAGAAAAGACCTTTTTATCTACAATGGCATTCTTCCATACTTCTGCATTTTCCATCTTACGCTCCTTAATTAGATACATAAGATACTCTGAAAATGTATCCGACAGATGTCGCATTCTTTCCTCAAGCTTACCCTCGTGCTCTTCAAAATCAACGGATATGGCGCTATCAATCACTGGCATAGCACATCTGGTCGGCTCGGCTTCTCTATCCTCGACAGTTCTGCTGGTACGTCGCTCAATCATCTGGGAAATAGACAGATGTCGCCCGCGTCCAGCCTCCTGTGATCTCACTGCTTCAGGACAGAAGCTTCCATATTCTTCTACACTTGCATCCTTCACATAATTGTAATCAATATATGCTTCCAGATCCGGATACAGCTTCCCACCAAGTATGGTGGACTTGGTATCAAACACAACCAGATATATAAGCATCTCACTAGAAAAGAGAAAGTCCTTAATCTCGTCGACTGCAATACGCATACCTTCCTCTTTGGGATAACCAAATCCCCCTGTTGATATCAGCGGAAAAGCAATTGACTTAATACCATTTTCCTTGGCAAGTGCCAGACTCTTTCTATAACAAGAGCGAAGCTTTTCCTCTTCGCCCTGATTGCCACCCATATATAATGGACTTACCGCATGAATAATATACTTTGCCTGAAGGTTAAAGCCTGGTGTGATAAAGGCATCCCCTTCCTCAACAAATCCAATCTTCTCCTGCCTATACTTCAAAAGCTCGTCATATCCGGCCGCCTTATATACAGCCGAATCGCATCCTGTCCCAACGGTCGGATGATCATTAGCCGTATTTACAATGGCATCTGTATTCATTTTTGTAATGTCATTTCGAACTATTTTTAATGGCATAATTGTTCTCCTGTGGGGG
>JAZUGT010000031.1:0-5871 GCA_045641365.1 Lachnospiraceae bacterium | reverse complement strand
CTTGGATCTTCCACCAACAGTAGTTACTGCTTCATTGGTTGCATTAAGATAATCCTGCATCTTAGTAATATACTTACTAAATGTTTTCTGAAGCTGGTCCTTAAGTAGAGTTACTGCCTTATCAGCAGCATCCAGGTCGCTCTTAAGCGCCTTAGTCTCATCAGCCTTTGTTTCATCATCCTTAACTTGCTTATACATATCATTAAGTTTTTTCTTTAACAACTCTGTATCATTAAGATTGTTGGCTAAGTCTATTATTTCATCAACATCTCGTCCGATATCATGCTGGAAGATCTCATTAGCATATGTATTAACCTGTATATACTGATTAAATCCTACCTGATATTCAATTGGCTGACTGTATTCAGGTTCATCACCCATATTATAACTAATAGGTGCAGGCTTAGTAGCCCCTGTACTATCTGTATACTGCAGTTCTGTACCCTTTGCATCTGTTGTCTGTACACACTGGAAATAATGCTGTGGTCTAAGGTCTCCAACTTTCCAGTTGTTCTTCTCGTAAGTAACAGTGAAATTCTTGGTCTCGTCTTGATCTGCAGCTTTTTTTATAGCATTATAGACATCTTCACCCATTACATATTCGCCTGTCGACTTTACAAAGTAAACAGCGTTTTTATTAGTTTCAGCATTCATATAAGCTGTCTCTGGATTATCCTCGACTGTCACATTATAAGTAGTTGTTCCATTAGTAAACGAAGCATCGGAAGCATTCAACCCATCATAAGAAGCTCTGAATCGATAGTATGTATGACTCTGAACATCACTTTCCGTTGCAACAGCAGCTGTGCCACTCATGTAATTAGCTTCGGATACATTTTCAAGATTACCTTTTTCAATGTATGTAATCTTCTCAAGATCATCTCCACTAAACATCTCTGTTATCTGAAAATTAGTCTTCTCATTTTCACGAAAAGTAAGTGAAGTATCTGTTCTATACCCAGTAAAAATATATCTTCCTGCATAATCAGCATCACCTGTTGCATATACTTCATTACGAAGTTCCTTAAGTGCATCGATGATAATTTTTCTATCCTCAGTTGTAAGAGTATCGTTGGATCCCTTTTCACATTGCTCAATCATATCCTTGACTACTGATACCGAAGTTTTGATTGAGCTCTCAGTAAGCTCAAGCCAGCTCTTAGCATCAGGAACATTCTTCTTATAATACTGTGATACCTGATTAACATCAGAACGAAGTCTAAGTGCTCTAATTGCAACTATTGGATCATCAGACGGTCTATCGACCCTCTTGCCAGTAGCAAGCTCTGTGTTAAGCTTATCCTGAAGTTCTTTATTTTTATTAATATTGGTTAATGCATTATTCTGCATAACTTTATTGGTAATTCTCATATGATTCCCTCTTTACTCTATCGCCAAAATTAATACTTACGGTCTTATACACCTGTTTGAAGAATTAGTCTGTCATATACTTCCTTGAGCACAGATATCATCTTGGATGCCATATTGTACTGCTGCTGATATTTGGTAAGATTTACAGCCTCTTCATCATTATCAACACCACTTACTGAGAGTCTCTGACTTTCAATGGAGTTTTTAAGAACTGTGTAGTTGCTTGTAAAATCATTGGCTCTCTGCGCGTTCAGTGAAACGTCAGATAAAATACATACCAAATACTGATCAGAAGAACAGCCTCTAAAATTCATCTTTTCTGAGTTGGTTTTGAGGTCAATGAGTTTCTTCACAATGTCATTCATCTCAGCACCTTCATAACGTTCGCTTCTAGTTGCTAGCTTAGCAGGATTCTTAAGTAAATCATCGGCTATTGCAAAGTTTCCAGCAGTAAGCTGGTAATAATTATTTATATCTCTGCTACCAATCTTATTGGTATAACCTTCACCGTATTTCTTGTCCTTTTTGAACTCTATTTCCTTGCCATCCTTATCAAGTGCTGTGAAAAGATTAGGTCCATGAAGCTGATTACCATCTTCATCCACTCCTTCATCAATTACACCCTCGGCCAATATATCATTGAATGTTTCTGAAAATTTTCTTACCCATTCATTCATCTGTCCCAGATAATAAGGAATGCCCTGATACTTAATGGAAGGCCCAACATTGGCACTAATACTATTAGCTACTGCACTTTCAGGAACTGTTATTCCCTTCTCAACCATTACATCAAATGTGTATGTAGACTTGGCTGGATCATATTCCCATGAATCGAAATGATATAATCCACCATCTATACTTATAATACCGCCAGAAGTTGTAAGATTAAGCTTGGTCAAATCCTGAAGATACGACTTATTAACTGTTACCTCAACCTTCTGCGTGGAAGTTGCTCCATCTACATCGCCAACTTTGGTCACTGTACCTTCAAAGCCTTCTGCATTGTTACCATCTCTTATAGCTATAAGTCCGCCTAGCTTTCCACCAACTGTATCAGTGTACATATTAAGCTGCACACCCTTATTATGATAATCAGCTGTAGTCCAAGAATCATCACCTGCGAAATATACATCATAAAGACCATCTATATCTGTAAGGTTATTGGCCTCAGCTGTTGTTCTTGGAATACATTTGAATGATTTAAAATAATTACCATCCACGATATTCTGACCACATATCTTCACTAAATATCTGGTACCACCTGTATCACGTGATGTATTGTTATTGTCGATGATAGGTACTTCATCTACCTCGACCTTAACTATCTCTGAAAGCTCATCAATAAGAAGATCTCTCTGATCACGAAGTTCATTGGCCATAGCCCCTGTATTCATCTCAATAACATTAATCTGCTTATTAAGTGAAGCTACTTCCTCGGCTATACCATTGATTCGCTCAATATTAACTGAAATTTCCTGATTAGCATCATCCTGAAGTTTCTGAAGACTTGAGTACATATCCTTGAAATAAGTACATATATTATTGGCATATCCTATAGTCTGCTGACGATTAGTTGCATCGCCCGGGTTCTTAGCAAGTTCTTCAAGTGTTCCATAAAATTCATTAAAAATAGAAGTGAAGCCTTTTATAGAGTCGTCATCACAGAAATACTCTTCTATACAAGACATATAATATTGTTTAGACTCATACTCACCAAGCTTGGTATTATTAGTCCAAAACTTTTCATCATAGAACTTATCACGTACTCGCTCTATAGCCAAAGTCTCAACACCTGCGCCAACACAACCATATGTTGTAAAAGAACGAATTGCATCAGCAGCTTGAGTTGTAACTGTCTGCCTACTATAGCCCTTAGTCTCAGCATTAGAGATATTATTGGCCGTAGTATTAAGAGCTGCATTGGCAGCCTGAAGTCCTGAATATGCTGTATTTAATCCTAAAAAGGTTGATGACATATATTAATTCTCCTGTCTTCAATCTATTATCACATAACAATTAATAACTATTTACACGTAGTATATCGACATTTTCGGCCATTACTTTATAAGCAATTCAATATCTGCATCACTTAACTTAAGGCTTTTGCCAACCTGTACCATAAAAATGTCACTTATTCTGGTCATTTTCCGAAATTCTTTTACCATATCCAGAGCTTCTACTGATCCACTCGCTGCACTATTCACAATTCCGCGTAAAGCAGTATACATATTTATTAATGTTTCTAGATCCTTCTTCCAGGCATCTGGTAAATACTCAAAAATAGTCTCAGGTAATACTTTCTGTTCTTCGAGAGCCGCTTTAAATAAAAACGCAAGGTCACGAATTCTTGCATCTTCTATACTATTTACCCCTAATGCTCCTGCCACAAGATTGCGACATCTGGTAATATTATCCATCGCATAGTACTTCTCACATGACTTATATACAGCAGCATAATCAGATAAATCGCACTCCTCCTCTGGCGACCAGCCTTTAGAGCGAAGGTCCCTAAATGGAGACTCAATCACCAACGCTCCTTCTGCCCGTTTCTTTTCGACAAATAAAGAAGAGAGTCTTTCTCCTATGAATCCAACATCGCGTCTTTGGTAAGTATCCTTCTTCCATGGACTTCTCTCATAAAACTCGTTAAGTATAGGAAATACAAAATCGCAATACTCTTTATAAACTTCACTTTTGAAAATATTCATATTACAAGGATGAATATGATCTCGTGCAAACTGCGCCTTAGCAATATCAATATACTCTGGATTTCTTTCTTCTAATCTCCCATAACAGCTTCCAGTCCGCCCCATAATAAGCAGCAAGATAATTATCATTAACATTCTCTGGAAGAGGATATTCATTAGTAGTTATAATATCAAACCCCTTATCAAGGTAATCCTTAAGCTGATTATCATCTAATAAAAATCTTCTTCTATAATGCATAATACCCACATAAGGAGTTTCTATATGCTTACCAGCCCAGTGCATAGCAGTCATCTCGCTATAGCGCTGGTTTCTATCAGAGATACTCTCCTCTTCAAAGCCATCATAATCATTGATATCACATACTCTTTTATCAGTAAGTGCAGCACCAGCCTGAATAGGTACATAGTATATAGAATCTGGCATCTTTTCTGTAAGAGGTTTATCAACATGGCAAGTTATTATATACATAACCAGTCTAGGGTCCGGCATATTATTAATGGTTTCTTTTAATTTATCACTCATAACTTTATCCTTTTATATTTTGTTAATTAACTATTAAAATTAATAGACTATATCAAAAACAGGAGCATGTGCGACGCACACGCCCCTACATCATTCATTATACTATATTATCTACCAAGTGTATTAATAAGATGTTCCATGCACTCATCAATTACATTGATAAAACGGCTGCTTGCATTGTAAGCATTCTGGAAACGAATCATATTAGAAAGTTCTTCATCCGTTGATACGCCCATAGCGCCCTGACGCTGCGACTCAACTGACTCAACTGTAAGTCCCTGATTCTCTGAAAGACTCTTATATACATTACCAGAGTTAGAAAGCTGTGCAATAAGATTGGCATAGTATTCTGTAAGACTAATTGGATTAGTAAGGTCAGGATTGAGTTTATAATTCTTTTCATTGAATGCTGTCTCAAGAGCCTTGGCAGTTTCGTAGTCCATAGAACCATCTGGCCCCTTGAAGCCAAGATGTGTTGGATACTGAAGTAAATCTTCATTAACCGTAAGATTCTTTATAGAGAACCATCCTGTCGAATCAGAGATATACTCACTTGTTTCTTCATTGAAAGTATATGTACCATCATAATACTGTTTGTTTCCGCCACTAATTGATTTTACAAGCTTGTACTGGCCACTTGCATTTATTTCAAAGCTGCCTGGCTGACCAGTCGCCTGAACATCAGCGAGCTTAACTGTCTCAGGTCTAGTAGTATCATCGCACGCAATACGAGTAAATAACTGAATAGGATTTCCATCCGCATCACGAAGGTAATTGCTTGATGGATCCTTAAGTCTTGCTGCCTCTGCACTGTCCTTAAGAACATCATTAACTGCATTAACCACATTTCGAACAAGTCCGTCGAACTCAGCCATAACGTTCATCATAACTGATTCCTTCACTTTGTCGTAAGCTTCATCAGACTCAAGGTCTGTCCAGTTACCACGATGATCACCTCGTGCAAGAACTGCACTCTTAAGTACACCAAGATCAGTATCGATAGTTGAAGATATCTTAATATCAAAATTAAATACTGGTGCTGTCTCTGGTCTATAAATCTTATTGCCAGCTGAATCCACATATGACTTAGCCATATCAGGCCAGAATACATCAACAAATCCCGAATCTTCGTTAATCTGGTAAGCTACCTCATTAACCTGATTCATAGTAACGAAATCATGACCTTCAAGCTTTATAAGAACATTACCATAGAAATCCTGATTATATGAAATCTTGGCATATTTTGATAATTCATCGATAAGCTGATTA
>JAZUGT010000030.1:0-73762 GCA_045641365.1 Lachnospiraceae bacterium | reverse complement strand
TCAACTCCTTGGCTCACAGAACGACATGGCTACGATCCGACTTAGGTGATATAGTGGTATGCCTTGATGATGACGGACAGACCCCCGCTGATGAAGTTGACAAGCTTCTCGCAGAGATTGATAACGGTATGGATGTTGTCTACGCAAAGTATGAGAACAAGAAGCACTCGTTTTTCCGCAATATAGGAAGTGGGATTAATGAATGGATGACAAGAATTCTTATTGGAAAGCCTAAGGAGTTGTATGTCGGAAGCTACTTTGCTGCAAGAAGATTCATAATTGATGAAATGCTTAAGTATGATAAGAGTTACCCATATCTTATGGGGCTTGTACTTCGCTCTACAAGGAGAATATGTAATGTGCCAGTTACTCATCGCCAGAGGGAAGAGGGAAGGTCAGGATATACTATTTCCAAGCTTCTCAATCTGTGGATGAATGGATTTACTGCTTTCAGCGTTACTCCACTCAGAGTGTCTACATATGCAGGATCTACATTTGCAGTAATCGGCTTTTTATATGGAATCTATACAATTATCCGTCACTTTGTAGATGGGACAGCTCCAATGGGCTACGCTTCCATGATGTCGGCAATGTTATTCATTGGTGGAATGATTATGCTGATGTTAGGTCTTGTGGGTGAATACATTGGAAGAATGTATATAGGAATGAATAATGCGCCTCAGTTTATTGTAAGAGAGACAACTAAGAATGCACTTGAATAATAAGAATAGGACAAGTACATACAGAGTCATATCCGTTTTGTTAGCTATTGCGGGAGCAATAGGAGTACAGGGAGTTATGGCAAATGAATATGCGGACAGCATACGATATACCAATAGTATGATGTCTGTATTTGTGTTTGTTGCCGGTGGAATAATTCTCTCCAGAATTCTTCCTGTTTTCGTAGGCGTTGGAAGAAGAGAACAGGGATATTCGCTGGCATTTTCCGTAGTATTGTCAATAGCATTACATGTTGGTGCCAGAATGGAAGCATCAGATGCTGTAAGACTTACGGATATTAGTATGTGGATGAGATCTATTGTACTTGCGCTGTTTCTAACGCCTGTTGTCGCATATCTTTGGGATATGACACCAAGGCTTTTTACGTCTTCTCTTATCTGCGATGGAAGTGATACAAAGAAAGAGAAGTTTTCAATATTAAGTATATGGCTGATTATTTTTGTGCTCTGGATACCTACATTTCTTGCGTTATATCCAGGGGCCTTTGTGTATGATGCCCAGGAAGAATATGTTGAAGTTATATCAAGAACGTTTACAACGCATCATCCACTAATTCATGTTCTTGCACTTGGGGGAACAGTACATGCGGCAGAGTATCTTGGATTTGAAGCCAATACAGGAATTGCCATATATGTTCTGATTCAGATGCTGATTTTCTCCTGGATTCTTGCATATAGTGTGCGTTGTCTATACAGATGGGGACTTAAGAAAGGGTACTGCTTTGCAGTTATGTTAACTTATGGGTTATTTCCTATCTTTCCTATGTATGCGGTATGCACTGCAAAGGACACACTTTTCTCAGGATGTCTTCTGTTGATAGTTTTGCTTTTAACAGATTATATTAAGTCATTTAATATGAATACGGTTCTATTTATAGCCGCATCTGTTCTTATGATGATGTTCCGTAATAATGGAATGTATGCATATATTGTCGCGGTTCCGGTAACTGCAGTTCTTCTCCTAATTGGGCTGAATGGCAAGAGCGATGGAGAGGTTATGGAGAGTGGTAGTTCTTCAGGTGGGAAGAGAGACCGATGGAATCCCATTGTGAAGGTTGTAGTACTTATGATTCTCTCGATTGTTATGGCATCGGGGCTTAACGTGTGTCTCAAGCTGGCTACACAGGCAACATCAGGAGAACATCAGGAGATATTAACTGTTCCTATTCAGCAGTTAACCAGAGTATACACCTACAATAAGGAAGTCTTTACCCAGGATGAACTCGAGACATTATATGAGGTTCTTCCGGAAGAATATCTTCAGACATATTCTCTTCGAGTATCAGATATAGTTAAGAGTGGCTTTAATAATCCGGCGTATGAGAAGAATCCGGGAAAATATAGAAGACTATGGATTGATATAGGCCTTAGGAAGCCTCTTGTATATATTAATGCATGGCTTGGAACGAGCTACGGATACTGGTATCCTGATGCGCTGAACAATGTATATAAAGGTAATCAGATGTATACCTTCCAGTACGATAAGAGTTCGTTCTTTGGCTTTGAGACTGAGCCACCAGGACACAGAGACAGCAAGTTTAGTCTTCTTGAGAAGTTCTATGAACATATAAGTCTTGATCTGTATCAGCAGAAGGTTCCGATAGTAAGTATGATGTTCTCGCCTGGATGTATGTTCTGGATATTTATGTTAACCTTTGTGGGCCTGTTGATGCGTGGACGAAGATGCGAAGGGATTAATGGATATCTTATGGCTGTGCCACTTAGTATAGTTGCATTAGTATGGCTGACAGTACTGCTTGGTCCAACGACGCTAGTAAGATATGTCCTTATACTCTGGCTTATTGTGCCAGTATTGCCTGTATATGTAATATCTGAAGGAGTAAAGAAGAATGTACAATAGAATTGTTAAGCGTCTGCTTGATATTATTGTTTCGGGTGTAGCACTTATTGTTCTTTCGCCAGTATATCTAATACTGGCAATCCTGATTAGACTTAAGCTGGGAAGTCCGGTAATCTTTCATCAGGAAAGACCAGGATATAATCAGAAGATATTTACATTGTGTAAGTTCAGGACTATGACTGATGAAAGAGATGAAAAAGGTGAACTTCTTCCTGATTCTATTAGACTTACACGATTCGGAAGTATATTAAGAACAACAAGCCTTGATGAGCTTCCTGAATTATGGAATATCTTCAAAGGTGATATGAGTCTTATCGGTCCAAGGCCCCTGCTCGTAAGTTATCTTCCATATTACACAGAGGAAGAACAACTTAGGCATACTGTCAGACCAGGGCTTACAGGACTTGCACAGGTGTCGGGACGTAATCTGATTGGATGGGATGACAGACTTGCCAAAGATGTGGAGTACGTCAGGAATATAAGCTTTGTAATGGATATCAAGGTAATACTTATGACTGTGAAGGTGGTTCTCAGTCACTCAGGTGTAGAGGTTGATACAAGTCAGAAGGAAAGTAACTTTGCCAAAGAACGTCAGGCCAGACTTGATGCTACAGGAAGACTTAAGGATGAAGAATAAAGGAACAATAGCTTTTTATATTGGAAGCCTTACAATAGGTGGAGCTGAAAGAGTAATCTGCAATCTTGCAGAATACTTCAAGTCTCTTGGATATCATGTATATGTTGTCACAAAGCTCCGTGCCAGCACAGAATATGAGCTGAGTGATGGCATAGAGAGAATAATTGCTGATATCACTTCAGAGGAAGAGACAGGTTCAAGAATAGGCAATCTTATCGCAAGGGTGAATAAGTTAAAAGGAATCTGGAGAGATATTAAGCCTGATATTATAGTGTCCTTCATTGGGAAGAATAATGTTATGGCACTTGCATCGGCGAGAGCTTTTCGTATACCGGTAGTTGTAAGTGTAAGGAGTGCTCCTTCGCGGGAAATGGCATCGCGCGGACTTAGAATGGCGTGTATGACTTTGTTTAGGCAGGCAGCAGGAATTGTATTGCAGACTTCAGAAGCAGTAGACTTCTTCCCAGCACGCCTTAAAAGAAAAGCAGTAATTCTGCCTAACAGTATTAATCCGAAATTTATTCAGGATGTACTTTCTGGTGATGACAGAGTATATGAGGTACGCAAAGATATTATTGCTGTAGGAAGAATAGATGATAATAAGAATGAGAAGATGCTTATAGATGCTTTTAGTCCACTCGCTTCAAAGTATCCTGACTGGAATGTCAGATTATATGGTGATGGAGAACGACTTAATGATCTCAAGGAATATACATGTAAGCTTGGACTGGAAGGGCGAGTTATTTTTCATGGGAATGTGGATGATATCCCAGTGAGAATGAAGGAAGCATCAATTTTCGCATTGCCCTCTAAGGTTGAGGGAATGCCCAATGCACTTATAGAAGCAATGACACTTGGACTTGCATGTATAAGCACAGACTGTCCATGCGGAGGACCACGTGATCTTATTATGGATGGAACAGATGGAATTCTGATTGACGTTGATGATACGGATGCACTGACGCAGAATCTTGAGAGACTAATGGCAGATGAAGGACTGCGTAAGTCGCTTGGAACAGAGGCGATGAAGATAATTGATAAGCTTCATCCGGATGTGGTTAATGAACGCTGGAGAGAGTATCTGGAAGGAATAATTGAAAGCAGATAGCAGACTGCTTATAGCTAAACAGGTTATGAATAAAGTTAGAGATTATATTATTAAGATTAGAATTGGTGAATTAGTTTATAGCATATTCTTTGCAATCATGTGTGTGTTCGAGAGGAATGTAACGAATATCGATGCAACCCCGTCAACACTTGCTACAACTTATATCACAACAATAGGTCCAATTGATATTATACTTTTTCCAGTCATTACAGTACTGGTGTATTGTGTGATACAGATTGTAAAGGTAGTAATTCCAAGAGTATCGTCATATCTGACAACAGGCGAGGCAAGGAAAAACAGATGGTATATATTGCCTATAGTATTTATATGTATAGTAGTGGTCTATATTCCATATCTTATGAGCTACTGGCCTGGTGGAATCTATAATGATACCCTTGATTCAATTCATATTGCACTGCGTAAGCAGCCAATGGATAATCAGAATACGGTTCTTTATGCCCTCATCTGGAGATTTTTCTTCTGGATTGGTGGATTGATGAATCAGGGTGAATACGGTGGCCTTAAGATGTTCACGGTTGCATCAGTAGTATTAGTGGCTCTGACTCTTTCTGTATTCGTCTACTGGTTGTATAGAAGAGGTGTACGACTCTGGGTTGTTATTGCACTTACAGTAGTATTTGCGACAGTTCCAATTTTTCCATACTATGGCATAAGCCTGTGGAAGGATACACCGTTCGGAATTGTTTTGTTCTTATATACAATCTTACTTGCTTCAATATCACTTGGAAAGAAAAGTGCAGAGATTAGCAGAAAGCAGATTGCATTATTCATTATACTGTCGCTACTAATTGCATTTCTTCGTAATAATGGAATATATGTTGTCATTGTAACAGCAATTGTTCTTATCATATTGATAAGGAACTCGGGGCAGAAGATCAGGCCTCTTGTAATATCTGTTGTATCAATGGTAGCAGTGATTTTAATTGTTCAGGGACCTGTATACAGACTTGCAGGTGTTGAGAAGAGTCATACTGTTGAGAGTATGGGAATACCTCTTCAGCAGGTAGCATATATAGTTGCCACGGAGGGTAATCTCAGTGTTGAAGATGAAGAGACTATTGAATCAATTATGGCGATAGATAACTGGAAGTATCTGTATAATCCGCTTGTCGTTGACAGTCTGAAGTTTGCTCCGGAATTTGATCGTGAGTATTTTGGAAATCATATTGGTGAATTTATCAGGATGTATGCGAGTGTGTGTATCAGGAATCCAGTTAAGGCAGTCAAGGGATATCTGCTTGCAACAATGGGATTCTGGGATATGTGGCAGAGTTCATCAAGTGCATATATCTGTAAGGACCATACCATGCAGTCGGAATATTTTATGAGCGATTATATGGAGTACTATTTTGATTTTTCGTGGGATGATATTGTTACGCCGAAGCATTATATAAGCGCTGGCCTCATAGCATGGATAATGCTCCTTACTTTTACATATGCTGTTACTGACAATAAGCGTCGTGCCTGTGCAGTGCTGCCTGTTATACCAGGATTGGCACTATGGGCCACACTGATGATTGCAACACCATTAGCATTTTCATTTAGATATATATTCCCGGTATTTTTATGCATTCCGGTTTATTTAATGTGTATAAATTCAGTATTATCAGGAAAGGATGAATAGTTATGGGATATAAGAATCTTGTTTTTCCAGAAGGAAGTGTATTTCTTGTTACAGGAGGAGCTGGCTTTATTGGTTCTAATCTGTGTGAGGCAATACTTGACCTTGGATATCAGGTAAGATGTCTTGATGACCTGTCTACAGGTAAGCAGGAGAATGTAGATCTCCTGTCAGGCAGAGCTGGTTATAGCTTCATTAAGGGAGATATCAAGGATCTTGATACATGTCTTGAAGCAACAAAGGGAGTTGATTATGTTCTTAATCAGGCTGCCTGGGGAAGTGTTCCAAGAAGTATAGAGATGCCACTTTTCTATTGCCAGAATAATATTCAGGGCACACTTAATATGATGGAAGCGGCCAGACAGAACGGTGTTAAGAAGTTCGTATATGCATCAAGTTCTTCTGTATATGGCGATCACCCGGTTCTTCCTAAGGTAGAAGGTCAGGAGGGCAATCTGTTAAGTCCTTATGCACTTACCAAGAGAGTCGATGAGGAATATGCCAAGCTGTATACCAAGCTCTATGGTCTCGACACATATGGTCTGAGATACTTCAATGTATTTGGAAGACGTCAGGATCCTAATGGTGCGTATGCAGCAGTTATTCCTAAGTTCATCAAGCAGCTTCTTGATGGAGAGACACCAACTATTAATGGCGATGGAAAGCAGTCAAGAGACTTTACATACATTGACAATGTAATAGAAGCCAATCTTAAGGCATGTCTTGCGCCAAGCGAGGCGGCTGGCAATGCATTTAATATTGCATATGGTGGAAGAGAGTATCTCATAGATATATATTATGATCTGTGTAAGGCACTTGAGATTGAGCGTGAGCCTAACTTTGGTCCAGACAGAGCCGGAGATATTAAGCATTCCAATGCAGATATCTCAAAGGCAAGGACGCTTCTTTCGTATGATCCAGAGTATGATTTCTCCAAGGGAATAGCACTGGCCATCGAGTGGTATAAGGCTAATCTTTAATCAAAATGATTCAGATTCAGCTCGTTATGGTATCAAAGAGTGAAGAATATGGTGATAGAGTATTATGAGAAAAATACTGATTCTGTCCAATTCATCAAGCGGACTATATGAATTCAGAAAAGAAGTACTATCCGATCTTTTGTCAGATAGTGAAGTATATGTATCGCTTCCTGAGTCGGATGAATATACGGTAAAAATGGAAGAACTTGGATGCAGTATGATTCTTACCAGATTTGAAAGACGAGGTATGAATCCTATTAAGGATCTGGGACTTCTTAGGGAATATTTGCGGCTGATTAAAACGTTGAAGCCAGACATAGTCTGTACATATACAATCAAGCCTAATATCTATGGTGGATTGGCAAGCAGATTGAGTCGGGTGCCATATATTTGTAATATTACCGGACTTGGTACGGCAATTCAGAATGGAGGAGTTCTTAGTAAGGTTCTGATTCAGATGTATAGGACTGCTTTGTTAAGGGCTAAGTGTGTATTCTTCCAGAATGAGTACAACAGAGATTTCATGATTGCAAAGGGAGTTGCAAAGACTAATAGCAGGATGCTGCCAGGGTCCGGTGTCAATCTTTCAGAACATGATTATAAGGGTTATCCGTCAGAGGATGATGGAATAAGAATTCTCTCAGTCCTTAGAATTATGCAGGATAAGGGCATTGAAGAGTTAATTGAGAGTATAGATGAATATGGAAGCGACAGGGTGCGGTTTGTTCTTGCAGGCAAGTATGAAGAGGAGACAAGGCAGAAGTACGAACCTGAGATAGAGAGGCTTATCAGAGAGAATAAGCTTGAATATCTTGGATATGTTGGCAATATGAATCCTGTATATGAATTTTGTCATATGGTTGTTCATCCATCTTATCATGAGGGTCTGTCTAATGTGTGTCTTGAAGCTGCAGCTATAGGACGACCAGTTCTTACGAGTGATGTACCAGGATGCAGGGAGACTGTAATCGATGGTGAGTCAGGCATACTCTTTGAGTCACAGAGTAAAGAAGCATTGAAGGAAGCACTTGGAATTATGTTAACCAAAAAAACTGCCGAAGACAGATGTAGAATGGGACAGGCAGGAAGGGAACATGTCAGGAATACCTTTGACAGGCAGATTGTCGTAAGAAGATATAGAGAAGTAATTGAAGAATAAATTGGAGATTGTGATATGAACATACTTATATTAAGCGCAGGAACAAGAGATAAGGTGGTTCAGTACTTTAAAAGAACAGTTGGCGACAGTGGCAGAGTAATAGCTACAGATTGCAGTAATCTTGCCCCAGCAGTATATGAAGCCGATGATTTCTATCTCGTTCCGCGAATAAATGAAGAAGGTTATATCGACAGAATAATTGAAATCTGCGTCAAGGAGAAGATAGATGGTGTGTTCAGCCTTATTGATCCGGAACTAAGTATGCTTGCACTTCATTATGATAAGTTTAAGGCTGTAGGTACTACACCTGTTATTTCACCATATGAACTTGTTGAGACATGTTTTGACAAGAGCAGGATGGCGGTTCTGTTTGCAAGTGAAGGACTGAAGACTGCCAGGGTGTATATGTCCATAGAGGACTTTAACGCTGACAGGAAGGCAGGAATTATAGATTATCCGGTGTTTGTAAAGCCTGTATGTGGAAGCGCAAGCCTTCATATCAACAAGGTATCCGGAGATGAGGAACTCGAAGGACTCTTCCATATGTATGATGACCTTATGATTCAGGAATTTATGGATGGTGATGAGTACGGAGCAGATGTATATATCGATATGATTAGTGGTAAGTGTACATCGATTTTCCTTAAGAAGAAGATCAAGATGAGAGCAGGAGAGACGGACAAGTCTGTATCTGTTAAGGATGAGCAGTTATTCTCTCAGATTGTGGACTTTGTCGAGAAGGCTGGATTCAGAGGAATGATTGATATTGATATATTCAAAATTGGAGATACTTATTACTTCTCGGAAGTCAATCCAAGATTTGGTGGTGGTTATCCGCATGCATATGAATGTGGCGTAGATATGCCTTCGCAGGTTATCAATAACCTCAATGGTATTGAGAACAGGATAAGCATCGGCGAATATAGTACAGGAATCTGCATGATGAAGTACAACGAGATTATGATAAAGGATATGAACGGCACAGATATTGTTATGTAGTCAGGGAAAAGATATGAAGGTTCTTATTGTTAACAAGTTTCTCTATCCTAATGGTGGATCGGAGACGTATATATTCAAGCTTGGCGAAGCACTTAAGAATAAGGGACATGAGGTTCAGTACTTCGGAATGGAACACCCTGGTCGTATTGTATCCAATAATGTTGAAAGCTATACATCGAATATGGACTTTCATGGCGGAAAGTTGGGGAAGCTTCTTTATCCATTTAAGATTATCTATAGTCTTGAAGCGCGTAAGAAGATTAGAGCAGTTCTTGATGATATGAAGCCGGATGTTGTCCATCTTAACAACATCAATTTTCAGATAACGCCAAGTATTATCTATGAGATTCGTGCCTGGGAGAAGAAGAATTCACGCAGGTGTAAGATTGTGTTTACTGCTCATGATTACCAGTGGATATGCCCTAATCATATGATGTGCAGAACTGATGGGACAGTGTGTGATGCCTGTACTGGAGGGAAGTTCTCCAATTGTATCAGGTATAGCTGTATCCATGGCTCAAAGCTTAGAAGCATTCTTGGTGCAGTCGAAGGCTATTATTACAAAATGCGAAAGACTTATGGGCTGGTAGATGTAATTGTAGCGCCGAGTCAGTTCCTGTACGACCGCTTTGCAGTTAATCCGTTACTTAAGGATAAGCTGGTTATGATGCATAACTTCCTTGATGTGAAGGAAGGTGTGAGTGAGTCAGTTGAAGAAAAGCCGTATGCTTTGTACTTCGGAAGGTTTTCAGTAGAGAAGGGTGTAAAGACGTTATTGTCGGTTGCAAAGTCTCTTCCGGATATAAAGTTTGTGTTCGCTGGGTCAGGACCTCTTGAGGATGAGGTCAATGCGACGGCTAACGTTGTTAACTATGGCTTTCTGACAGGAGATAAGCTTGTTAGTCTCATAAAAGGGGCAAGTTTTTCCATATATCCAAGTGAATGGTATGAGAATTGTCCATTCTCAGTTATGGAATCACAGATGTACAGGGTCCCAGTTGTTGGTTCCAATATAGGTGGTATTCCGGAACTTATAAGTGGCGGAGTCCTCTTTGAAGCAGGAAATGAAGACGAATTAAGGGCAGCGATTAGCAGACTGATGACAGATGTATCAGCTCTCGAGGAACTTAGGGCTGGATGTGACAGTATAGTATTCGATTCAGTAGATGAGTATACAGACAGGATGCTTAAGATCTATGCATAGCTGATGCGGAGAGACGCTTAGATGAAAGAGGTCAGGATTTCGGTTGTAGTGCCGATTTATAATGTGGAGACATCTCTTGAGAGGTGTGTGAATAGTATACAGGCTCAGAGTTATTCAAAGCTTGAGATAATTCTTGTCGACGATGGTTCGCCAGATGCGTCTGGACAGATTGCTGACAGACTGGCTATGCAGGACGACAGAATCAGGGTGATCCACAAAGAGAATGGAGGATTATCTGATGCACGTAATGCTGGGATAGAGGTGGCTACAGGTGAGTATATTTGCTTTGTTGACTCTGATGATATGATTGAACCGTCATTTGTTGAGAGATTGCTTCGGGCTTGTACAGAATGTGATGCCGATATCGCAATCTGTGAGTTTGCGAGCGTGAGTGGCGAGCATGACATCGATGAGGTTATTAAGAGTAATAAAGTTACAGAGTCTGAGCATGCGGGCAGCAGATATGTTATTCAAAGTAATATCGAAGCGCTCGATTCAATATACAGTGCGGCCAATGTATCGACCGTAGTTGCGTGGAATAAGCTGTATAAGTCAGAACTGTGGAATGGTGTAAGGTTTCCGGTTGGAAGAATCCATGAGGATGAAGCGACGACATTCAGACTGTTATATAAGGCAGCCAGAGTTGTAAGGGTAAGTAATGCCCTGTACTTCTACTTTAAGAATGATGAGGGCATAACAGGAAGCAGATATTCATTAAGAAGGCTGGATATTCTTAAGGCAATTGAGGACAGAATGGAGTTCTATAGGGCAGAGGGACTTGATAAGCTTTATTACAAGGATTCATATAAGTACCTGTGCAAGCTGCTGACATCTTATTATCAGGTTGCTCATATGGATGAAAGTAATACTGAGGTTAAGAAGGAACTTAGATGTAAGTATAATGATAAGCTTAAGGAATGTCTTGCAGCTGACACTGGCTGGAGTATGAAGCGTAAGCTTGGACTTAGGTTATTTGCACTCATGCCACTGCAGTATGCAAGGATTACTGGCAAGCGTTAGGGGATTTCAGATTTAAGAGAATCTTAATATTTATTACACGTTTTTATCATAAATAAGTGTTAATATTGACTAGAAACAGTTCTTACGAACTCTAGGAGGAATGATATTATGAAAAAAGGATTACCAGAAGGGCTGATTAGATTTTTATGCTTCCTGCTTGGTGTGGTAATCACAGTCAGTGTGGTTATTGTTAAGGACCAGGTGATTGCAATGTTCGATACAGGCAAGGAAGTGATAGGAGAGGTAGCTGAGGTGATAACAACCGAGGCTGAAAGTGAGACGGAGACAGACGCCACAGCTCTATATGAAGCTGAAGCAGAGGAGAAGTTCCAGGAGATGCAGAAGGCTGAAGCTGAGGCTGCTGAAGCTGAGACAGAGACGGTTGAGACAGATGATGAAGGCTTCTATATGATAGAGAATAAGCCATCCAAGCTTAACTGGAACATGGATTATCCACCACTTGATGTGGCAGGAACGCTCGAAGAGAACGAAGCCAGACAATCATCATATGACTACACAATGTCTGTTAATGCATTTGATCGTAAGGTAATTGAAAACAATACAATTGATTTTTCTGATGTTAAGATTACTATTATGGGTGACAGTATTACAGAAGGAAGTAATCTTTCAGATGAGGATAAGCCACTTTATAATTATCCTACAATTCTTAAGCAGTTACTTGGCTGTAAGGAAGTTGTTAATCAGGGTATCGGTGGCTCTGTTGTAAGTAGTAGCGCATCCAACTATGCGATGGTTGACAGATGGTATGAGATCCCTGAAGACAGCGACATAATAATAGTCTTCGGCGGAACTAATGATTGTCTGTACATGAACAAGTGGCAGTTCGGCGAGCTTGAATATGATCATAGAATGACAGACGATACATTCTGTGGTGACCTCGATGAGATGTGCTCGGCCATGAAGTGGAAGTTCCATGACAATAAGGATGACAAGTATGTGAAGTTTATCTATGTTAATCCAATGTCAACAATACTTAATGATGGTGTGTATGCAACGGATCCAGGTAATATGGTACCTCAGGTATCATTTGCAAATGCAATTAATGAGATTGTTCCATCATACGACTTCTCAGTAATCGATCTGTACAACAGCAATTTCCTTAATTCGCATGATGAGCAGATTAATCATCAGTTTGTTAATGACGGAGTACATCCTAACATCGACGGATATAGAATTCTTGCAGAGCATCTTGCCAGCGAGATTATTCAGAGAATAAAGAATCAGTAATGTTGATATGCAGGTGACTGTAACAATTGTTACAGTGACCTTATTTTTTTGAATTAACATATTAATGGAATATATGTTATAATGTATTGATTATGGTTATATGAAAATGGGAAAAGTATGCCAAATTAACTGAAAGGATAATCAGGTATCGCTCATATGTATTTTAAAGTAAGCGAAAAAAACAGAAGAATACTTTTTTATATATTAGTGCTTATATCATTTTGCTCAATTTTTGTATTCAACTATCTGACACCATATCTGTCAGATGATTTGTATTACAATCCAGGTGAAGCAAAGTCATTTTTATATCTTGTGGCTGAACAGTATGAAAGCTATTTTATATGGAATGGAAGGGCAGTGCTTCAGTTTTTGATGCGCATATTCTTTGCACTTCCTGCCATTGCTTTTGATGTTGCCAATAGTGCGATGTTTGTGGCGTTCGCCCTGCTCATCTATGCCAACGTAGAAGGTAAGAAGAAGTATGACGTAGTGCTTTTTGCATTGATTAATCTGTTCATATGGCTTTGGGGTGTATCCTTTGCGCAGACAATTCTCTGGCAGAGCGGTGCCCATAGCTATCTGTGGGGAATCGTAATTATGTTAGGCTTTGTCACAGTGTTCAGGCATATGCTCGGGACTGATTATGAATCTTACTCTAAGGGTAAGAAAGTGATTGTGTGCAGCGGGCTGCTTCTGTACGGAATTATAGCGGGCTGGTGCAACGAGAATACATCAGGAGGGATTCTTCTGATAATTCTTGGATTCCTGTTCATTGATATGTATGACAGAAAGAAGGCCGATGGAAGTAAGATTATGATGCTTCCATGGCAGATAGCAAGTATTGCAGGAATGATTATTGGGCTGATTATGATGGTAATTTCACCAGGTAACTGGTCCAGAAATACTGGAAGAAATGATGAAGAGGCACATACGGGGCTTATGGCATATCTTGCAAGATTTCTCAAGCTTAATGCGCAGGTTATGCACGTATACTCGGTGGTATTTGTGCTTATAGTGATTTTGACAATATATCTTCTTTTGAGAAGATTTGAACTTAAGAAGTTAAGGGGAGTATTCCTGTTAGTTGCGTCCGCACTTGCTACTTCTTATGTGCTTATGTTCATTGCGACACCATCTGAGAGAGCACATTTTGGAGCATGGGCATTCCTTATGATTGCGTGTATGCAGCTGATAACATATCTTCCTAAGGATGATGTGTATCTACAGGTGATTAAGTATGCATCAGTAGTCATACTTTCATGCTATATGTTCTTTGATTATTGCGAGGGTGGTGCTGATCTTCTTAGAATAGACAGAGAACTTGCAGAGAGACAGAGCTATGTTGAAGAGCAGAGAATGTATGACAATCGGGATTTGACACTTCCGATGATCAGGAAAGAGTTTGATACCAGATATTCATTCTTTTTTGCCAATGATATATCAGATGAATCAGAAGATGCATATGGTAATCAGATATACAAGCATTATTATCATCTTGATTCAATCAGGGTTGTTCCAAGAGAGGAATGGACAGAATACTAATAATACAGGTGTTGGTATATGAAGAGAGTTATTAACTATAAGCTGTTCTATAGAAGAACATGTCTAATTATATATGATGTTGCCAGCGTACTCGTGGCAAGCTTTTTGGCTATAGCTATGAGATATGAGTTTGACTTGGAAGGGATACCTGATTACTTCCTTGAGACGATTATCAGGTTCTTACCTTTTAATGTGGTATTAACAATACTGATATTCTATATCTTTAAGCTATATAACAGTCTATGGGCATTTGCCGGAGAGAATGAACTTCAGAATCTGGTTGTGGCATGTATATGCTCAGCTGGCGTGGATGGAATAGGTCTGTTTCTTGTTAAGGTTGAAGAAAGACCGGTACCTAACAGTTACTACTTTATGTATGGGTTTATCCTTATTACGTTAATATTTGCAAGCAGATTCTCATACCGGTTTCTGCGTAGCAAGAAGCATAAGCTTCAGAACAAGAAGAATGCGACTCAGGTAATGATTATTGGTGCGGGTGATGCAGGTAATTCTATTGTTAAGGAACTTGCAATTAGTAATTACTCTACAATGTCAGTTGCCTGTATTATCGATGATGACAGAACAAAGTGGGGAAGCTACGTTCAGGGTATTAAGGTCGAGGGTGGCCGAGATAAGATACTTGAGTGTGTGGACTCTCATGATATAGATGAGATATTCATAGCAATACCATCAGCTTCAAGACAGACAATCAGAGAGATTCTTGAGATATGTAAGGAGACTGAATGTAAGCTCAAGTCACTTCCGGGAATATATCAGCTGGTTAATGGTGAAGTGAGTGTCAGCAAGCTTAGAGATGTAGAGGTTGAAGACCTTTTGGGAAGAGATCCTATACAGGTTGATATTGATTCAATACTTGGATATGTAAGTGGAAAAGTCGTACTTGTAACAGGTGGTGGTGGTTCAATAGGAAGTGAGCTCTGTCGTCAGATAGCTGCGCACAAGCCTGGCAAGCTGATAATTGTTGATATATATGAGAATAGTGCATATGAGATACAGCAGGAGCTTTTACATAAGTATCCAGATCTTGATCTGCTTGTACTCATTGCATCAGTGCGTAACACGAACAGGATGAATACAATATTCGAGACGTACAGGCCTGATATTGTATATCATGCGGCGGCACATAAGCATGTGCCTCTTATGGAGACAAGTCCTAATGAGGCAATTAAGAATAATGTTTTTGGTACCTGGAAGACAGCTCAGGCAGCTGCAACATATGGCGCCAAGAAGTTTGTTATGATCTCTACAGATAAGGCAGTTAACCCGACTAATATCATGGGTGCAAGTAAGCGTATCTGTGAGATGATTGTTCAGACCTTTAACAGACATTATGCTACGGAGTTTGTGGCTGTAAGATTTGGTAATGTGCTTGGAAGCAATGGAAGCGTTATTCCTCTTTTCAAGAAGCAGATTGCACAGGGAGGTCCTGTAACTGTTACACATCCGGATATTATCAGATATTTTATGACAATACCAGAGGCCGTGTCGCTTGTGCTTCAGGCTGGAGCATATGCCCGTGGCGGAGAGATATTCGTGCTTGATATGGGAGAGCCTGTTAAGATACTGGATCTTGCCAAGAATCTTATAAGACTGTCAGGATATAAGGTTGATGAAGATATTAAGATTGAGTTTACAGGACTCAGGCCAGGTGAGAAGCTATATGAAGAGTTACTTATGGATGAAGAGGGTCTTCAGGATACGGCCAATAAGATGATTCATATCGGAAAGCCTATTGAGATAGATGAGATGAAGTTCTTTGCACAGCTTAAGAATCTCAAGGAAGAGAGCAGGAATGAGTGTGCCGATATCAGACCACTTATTCAGGAGATGGTTCCTACATACCGTAGAAATCCGATAGATTAACAGATTAATCGAGAATCGCGCGAGGGAACGGTTCTTTCACGCAGATTATAGTAAGAAGGTGTAGAAAGATGGGCAATAAGAGAATATATTTATCGTCACCAACAATGCATGGTGAAGAGCAGATGTATATTAAGGAGGCCTTTGATACTAACTGGGTAGCTCCGCTTGGACCAAATGTAACAGCATTCGAAGAAGAGATATGTAATTATTCCGGATGTGGTCATGCGGCGGCACTTTCTGCGGGAACAGCAGCAATTCACCTTGCCATGAAATGTCTTGGAATTGGTGAGGGTGATGTTGTATTCTCTACAGATTTAACATTTGCTGCAACCTGCAATCCAGCAGCATATGAAAAAGCCAAGCTGGTTTTTATTGATTCTGAATATGATACATGGAATATGGATCCAAGGGCGCTTGAGAAAGCCTATGAAGTATATCCTAATCCCAAGGCAGTATTAGTAGCTCATCTGTATGGAACGCCAGCCAAGATGGACGAGATTATGGAGATATGCCGTAAGCATGGCACACCGGTTATTGAGGATGCGGCAGAGGCATTAAGCTCGAAGTACAAGGGTGCACAGTGTGGAACCTTTGGCGATATTGGAATCTATTCGTTCAATGGTAATAAGATAATTACTTCATCAGGTGGTGGAATGATGGTATCTGCCAATGAAGAATATACCCAAAAGGCTATATTCCTTGCTACACAGGCAAGAGATCAGGCCAGATACTATCAGCATAGCAATATTGGATATAATTATAGAATGTCTAATATTGTTGCAGGTGTTGGAAGAGGTCAGCTTATCCATCTTGAAGAGCATAAGGCTAAGAAGGTGGCTATATATAAGCAGTACGAAGAGGCATTTGCAGATATAGATGAGATAAAGATGAATCCGCTTAATGTGGATGGTGATGCCAACTGCTGGCTGTCTGGATTAATCGTAGATAAGGAATCCAAGGTGAAACCAGATGATATTATGGATGCGCTTGCAGAGATTAATGCTGAGAGCAGACCTGTATGGAAGCCAATGCATCTTCAACCGGTATATTCGGATTGCGATTTCTTTACTGCAGAAGGACTTGCTAAGAACGAGGCTAAGGTGATTGGAGATAATGGTGATGACTGGGATAAGAGTGTAGGCGGTGATATCTTCAGGAGAGGGTTATGCCTGCCGAGTGATATCAAGAATACGCCTGAAGATATGGAGCTGATTATTAAGACTGTAAGAGGCTGCTTTAACAGGTAATATAATATGACAGATATGGATAATAAGAATCGAATAATATTTGTAACCATATCTATGACTGGTGGTGGCACTGAGAGAGTTATTGCAACGCTTGCGGGAGAATATGTATCAAAGGGTCACTCGGTCGATATTCTTATGATTGGTGGTAATGATGTAGCCTATGAGCTTGACAGTCGGGTTAATGTCGTTGCTCTTTCAGGAAGTACCGGAGGAAGTCTGGCAGGAAGAATTGGACGTATAAGTGCAATGCGAAGGGCCTTCAAGGCCGACAGGAATGCGATAATAATTGGCATGGGAACGGTTGCGGCTATGTTCTCATCGATTGCATCATTGGGGCTTCATAACAGACTTATACTTTCTGAGAGAAATGATCCTAACAGGCTGAATCACAGGCCTATCAAGGCTTATGAGAAGATTGTCAGGGATATGCTTTACAGAAGAGCAGACAAGATAGTATTCCAGACGCCAGATGCCAGAGACTGCTTCAGAACAGGTCTTAAGAAGAAGGCGCAGATTATCATGAATCCGCTTGACCCGGCATGGATAGAGACAGATGTAAGCGGTATGCGTGATAAGACCATTATTACTGCAGGAAGGCTTTCTCAGCAGAAGAATCACAAGCTTTTAATAGATGCATTTAATATATTTCATCGGGATAACCCGGATTATATGCTTAAGATATTTGGCAAGGGCGAGACAGAAGATGAACTGCGAGCATATATTGAGAAAAATGAGTTATCCGATTGTGTGAGACTCGAAGGGTTTACCGATAATCTTAAGGGCGAACTATTGAGGGCACAGATGTATGTATCTTCCTCAGATTGGGAAGGGATATCGAATTCCCTTATGGAAGCAATGGCAAGTGGTATCGGAGTGATAGCAACTGACTGTCCGATGGGTGGCAGCAGGATGCTGATTAGGGATGGAGTCAACGGTCATCTGGTTGCAACTCGCGATGCAGAAGGCCTTGCCGATGCAATGGTGAAGATGGCGCTTGATAAGGATAATAGAGAAAAGATGGCTAAGATGGCCAGGGTAATCTGCGAAGAAGCATCAGTGGAGAGGATTGCTAAGGACTGGATTAGTTAATTATAGAAGCATATGTATGCGGAAAGAGGTTAATGATGAGCTTATATGAGAGAATAGTAAGTGGTGAAGAGAAGCTGTCACTTGTAGGACTGGGATATGTTGGTATGCCAATCGCAGTCGCTTTTGCAAGAAAGATCAAGGTAATAGGCTATGACCTGAACGCAGCCAAGATAGATCTGTATAAGAACGGAATTGATCCGACTAATGAAGTCGGTAATGATGTAATCAGGAATACTACGGTGGAGTTCACTTCAGATGAGAGTAAGCTTAAGGAAGCCAAGTTCCATATAGTTGCAGTTCCAACACCTGTTAATGATGATCATACACCTGATTTAACACCAGTTGAGGGTGCAAGCAGGATTCTTGGACGTAATCTTACTAAGGGTTCAATAGTCGTATTTGAGTCAACGGTATATCCAGGTGTAACTGAGGATGTGTGTGTTCCTATTCTTGAAAAAGAATCCGGACTTAAGTGTGGTGTTGACTTTAAGATTGGTTATTCACCAGAGAGAATCAATCCAGGCGACAAGGTACACAGACTTGAGACAATTACCAAGATAGTATCTGGTATGGATGCAGAGACTCTTGACGAAGTTGCAAGTGTATATGAACTCGTAGTTGAAGCAGGAGTTCATAGAGCTGAATCGATTAAAGTTGCTGAGGCTGCTAAGGTAATTGAGAACAGTCAGAGAGACATCAATATTGCCTTTATGAATGAGTTGTCTATCATATTCGACAGAATGGGAATAGATACCAAGGCAGTACTTGAAGCAGCAGGAACAAAGTGGAACTTCTTAAAGTTCTCACCAGGTCTTGTTGGTGGCCATTGTATAGGTGTGGATCCATATTATCTTACATATAAGGCAGAGCAGCTCGGATATCATAGTCAGATAATTCTGTCAGGCAGAAGAATTAATGATGATATGGGTAAGTATGTTGCGGAGACGATTGTTAAGAAGCTGATTGCAGCAGATATCTCTGTTAAGGGTGCGAGAGTTGCAATCCTGGGATTCACTTTTAAGGAGAACTGCCCAGATACAAGAAATACTAAAATTATTGATATATACAGAGAACTTGGAGAGTTTGGGATCACTCCAGTAGTGGTTGATACAACTGCAGATGCGGACGAGGCTAAGAGACTCTACGGCATCACTTTTGGTACTATGGATGATATTAAGGATATGGATGCGGTTATTCTTGCAGTAGCACATGATGCATTTGCTGACCTTAGTAAGAGTGAAGTAGATGGATACTTCAATGCATCCAACGGTAAGAAGGTACTGGCAGACATTAAGGGAATCCTTGATAAGTCACAGTATATGTCAGATGATTATATTTACTGGAGATTATAGAATTAACGGAGAAGTATATTGAGCAGAGGCAAGGGTGAAGTTAAGAGCATAATGGTGGTTACAGCGACCTTTCTTGCGATATTTGCAAGTCATTATGTGACATTTATGTCACTTTATCCAGGAATCTGTTATTATGACCTCGGTGCGCAGATTGATCAGTATGTTAGCGGCGCGTTTTGTACTAACCATCCACTTATACATACTCTCTTTGAGGGCGTGTTCTATTCGCTTTATGGAGATCATAACAAGGGATATGCATATGTCACACTAATCCAGCTACTAATTGTGGATGGTTCTATGACATATGCATTGTCATTTTTATGGAAAAAATATGGAAGCCTTGTATTGTATGTATGCTCGGTATTATTCTATGCGCTGATGCCAATCAACTCACTTCTGGCTGTGTCACATACAAAGGATATTCTATTTGCAGCATTTGCGCTGATCTTTTTTGTTGATATATTCAGAATGTGTTATCACGAAGATATGCGGCCTGGCACGTATGTGAGAATTGTTCTTAATGCAGCATTGATGCTGCTTTTTAGGAATAATGCCCTTTATGCGATGGCAGTACTTATATTGGTATTGCTGTTAGTATATGGACCGGAACTTGTTAAGACAAAGACTTTGGGCGTTGGCGGAAGACTTCTGGCTGTTGCTGTCATCTCAATATTATTAATGTCTGGAGCTAACAGATTACTGATTAATATGACTGATGCAAGCGCAGGCTCAATCAAAGAAATGGCAAGTATTCCTGCTCAGATAATGGGAAGGACTTACAATACAGTGGCAACTGATGAAGAAAAGGAAATTATCCTTAAGTACATTAAGTCTCCGGAAGAATACAATTATTACCTGTCAGATCCAATGAAGAAGGATCTTCCATTTGATGGATTCGATTCATCATGTAAGCATTTTTTGCTGGATTCTGCTGTCATAGCTGTTCATCATCCGCTCGAAGCGTTACGAGCTGTGTTATACAATGTTCAGGGATTTATTGATCCATTCCATATGCCATATTCTAAGGAACACTTCTTTCTTGTAAGCAGGGAGTACAGAGGTGGGGCGGTGTATGATTCCAGAATCTCATCTTTGGGAGAATGGTATGCATCTAATATGTCGAGAACGGGCAGCTTATCTGAAAGTCCATTAGTGATACTGTTCAATCTTGGGCTATATGTGTGGATTATGATAATTGGAATGGTTATTCATATCAGACGGTATGACTTTAAGAATGCTATGCCATATATATTTGCCATTCTATATCTGGGAACTCTGATGTTAGGACCGGGAGCGATAATTAGATATGGATATCTGTATATATTGATGGCGCCAGTCGTAGTTGGAACTGCTATTTGGGATATGAGAACCAGGTCTGAGGCAGAGGTGGCTGTAGAGACTGTAGGTGTGGATAGTACTGTGCAGATTGTTCAAGAGGAAGAATGATGACCAGGATTACAATAGTAACATTATCCCTTCAGCGTGGTGGCGCCGAAGGTGTAATTGCAAGACTGTGTAATGATGCCCTAGCCGGCAGATACGAAGTGAATATTGTTACATGCATGAATCGTGAGGTTCAGTATGAACTTGATGACAGAATAGTTATTCATGTTATAGATGATGCAGATCAGAAGTACAGCAATCTGATTGAGCGATTTGTTGTTAGACGTAAGAGACTAAGCAGAATACTCAAGGAACTTAAGTCAGATATTGTGATAAGCTTTCTTCCTGAACCTAACTTTCTTGTACTAAGCCTTAAGCGAAGAATTCATTGTCCGGTAGTTATATCGGTAAGAAATGATCCTGTAAGAGAGTACTCTAACAGGGTCTATTACAGTCTTATGAGATACTTCTATCCCAAGGCGGATGGATACGTATTCCAGACTGAAATGGCAAGAGATTATTTTGGGTTTGACAGAAGAATAACTGAGAAGGCTGCGGTTATACCCAATGCACTTGCAAAGGATTATATGAATCTCGAACTCTCAAAGAATCGTAATGGTCATATTGTGCATGTAGGGAGACTGGACTCACAGAAGAATCAGAAGATGCTAATTAAGGCATTTGCGGAGTTTTCCGGGGAGGCTGAGGAGTATACTTTGGATATATATGGTGCAGGACGACTTGATTCTGAATTAAAAGCATATGCAGCTGAGCTTGGGCTGGGAGACAAAGTTGTGTTTCATGGTAATGTCGACGGCCTTAAGGAAAGAATTCAGGATGCAGAACTCTTTGTTCTGACGTCTGATTATGAAGGGATACCTAATTCCCTTATGGAAGCACTCGCTCAGGGAATACCAAGCATATCAACAGACTGCCCGTGTGGAGGTCCGGGATATCTTATTGAGGACGGTATTAACGGCAGACTGATTAATGTTGGTGATGTGAAGGCACTTGTGCAGTCAATGAGAGAGATTCTTAATAACAGGGAACTGGCAGATACGATGTCAAAGAATGCAATTGAATCTGTCAGAAGGATATATCCGGACAAAATTAATGATATGTGGACGGGATATATTGAGAAGATACTTAATAAGGAACTGGTTAGTGGTAACGACTAATAAGCAGGTAGACAATAATGTGTGGAATAGCAGGTTTCGTTAGCAGAAAAGTAAATAATAGAGAAGTAATACTTCAGATGAATAGAAGCATGCTGCATCGTGGACCTGACTCGGGGGATTGTTACATCGATGATAATAGTGGAGTAACTCTTGGACATCGCAGGCTGGCAATTGTAGACCTCAATAATACAGGGGCTCAGCCGATGCATTCCCATGATGAAAGATATGTAATTGTATACAATGGAGAGATATACAATGCTCAGGAATTAAGGGATAGGCTTATCTCTGAATGCGAGGGAATCACATTCAGAGGAACGTCTGACACCGAGGTACTGCTAGAATCACTTGTCAGACTGGGAATAAAGAGAACTCTGACAATGGCAACAGGAATGTTTGCATTTGCTTTATATGACAGACAGACCGGCAGTATAACGATTGCAAGGGATAGAATAGGAGAGAAGCCACTGTATTATGGGCATATAGCGGGTGATTTCGTATTTGCATCAGAACTTGGAACTTTGGAATGCTATCCGGGATTTAGTGGAGAACTGGATAAGAAAGCTGTGGATGAGTATCTGCGTTATAGCTATGTTCCTACACCGTTATCTATATACAAGGATATATACAAGCTTGTACCTGGAACATTTATGACAATGATGTCACCATATAGAGAAGGTATAACTGAGTCATATTATGATACGGCTGATGAGTATAAGTATGGCCTGGAACATCCTTTTAATGGATCTTATGATGAAGCAGTAGAGGCGCTGGATGTAACATTAAAGGCAGCTGTAAAGAGTCAGCTGATGAGTGATGTTCCGCTGGGTGCGTTCCTTTCGGGTGGAATCGACAGCTCTACAATAGTAGCATTAATGCAGTCGCTTGGTGGTGACAGAACCCGTACATTTACTATAGGTTTCGAGGAGAAAGAGTATGACGAGGCTGATGCTGCAAGGGCGATAGCGGAGCATCTTGGTACAGATCACACAAGTCTTACAATTTCTGAGAAGGAGCTTAAGGAGATTATCCCAAGATTGCCATCCATCTTTTCAGAACCAATGGCAGACTCATCCCAGATACCGACATATCTTGTAAGTAAGCTGGCAAGAACAAAGGTGACAGTGTCTCTTAGTGGTGACGCAGGTGATGAGCTTTTTGCCGGTTATAATACATACTGGAAGACTGCAGGATTATATCGCAGGATAGACAAGGTTCCTTATGCTGTTCGTAGTATTGCCGGACAGATAATTACAGCCGGAGGAGAAGGAATACACGGACGTAATCCGCTGTCGCGCAGTAATCGTCTGTATAGAAGTGGCAATTGCCTTAAGGCGCGTGATATTGCCAACTTCCATGAGGCAGTATGTTATGATATGTCATATATTAGTGGCAGACATATGAACCAGGTATCAGTTCTTGATGGAGTGGGGACAATAGAAGATGAGATGATGGCAAGAGATCTGCTTAACTATCATCCTGACGACATTCTGGTTAAGGTCGACAGGGCAGGCATGGCTGTATCACTTGAGAACAGAGTGCCAATGCTTGATAAGGAAGTACTTAAGCTTGCATATTCCCTTCCACTTGATTATAAGCTTGCAGAGGTTGATGGTAAGCTTGTATCCAAGAGAGTCCTTAAGGATGTACTCTACAGATATGTTCCACGGGAACTAATGGAGAGACCCAAGAAGGGATTCTCGGTTCCCCTTACGAGATGGCTGTCCGAAGGAGATATAGCTGATTGGGCCAAGGATATGATGCATGATAGTCATCTTGTTCGTGATGGTGTAATAGAATCCGGACTGTTAGAAGTGGCAATGGACACTTTTTATGGAAAGGGTATGAATAAAGGATTGCTATGGAATATGATTGTCTTAGAACAGTGGTATAGAGATCATATTAGTAGCAGGTAGCAGGTTTTTAACGGAGATTTCAGAATGAATCAGGTAATAATTACAGGTGGAACAGGTTTCATTGGTTCACATCTGACATATGAAATGGTGAAGTCGGGCGTGGACGTAATTCTTCTTGTCCGCAATAAAGAGGAAAGCTTAACACGAATCAAGAACACCTGTCAGTCTGATGATGAAAGAGATGTTCTTGATAAGGCAGTAGCCGATGGGCGAGTAGAGATTATTGAATATGATTCGACAGGATATGACGAACTGCTTCTGAATGGAAGGAGTATTGATGCTTTCTATCATCTTGCCTGGGGCGGAGTATCTACTGAGGATAAGAATGATTCAGATATTCAGCTGGAGAATATTAGATTTTCAATCAGAATGCTTGAATACGCATCGGTGCTTAATTGTGAGAAGTTTATCGGTATTGGAACAGTTGCTGAGTATTGCTTCTGTGAGGATGTGATGGATGTTAATGCAAAGCAGACACCTAATGATATGTATGGTGCATCCAAGACGGCAGCACATTATCTAATGGAGACAAGGGCGAGACTTCTTAAGATTCCATTCATCTGGACTGTTGTTCCTAGTACCTTTGGAGAGGGAAGGCGTGACAGTAATATACTAACTTATACGATTATGACACTGCTTAAGGGTGAGAGGCCGTCTTACGGTTATCTGACACAGATGTGGGACTTCCTGTATGTTGGAGAAGTAGCTCGTGCACTCAGGATGGTAGGAGAAAGCGGCCATCCGGGAATGACATATGGAATTGGAAGCGGTGTATACAGACCACTTAAGGAATATATAGAGGCAATAAGAGATGCTATAGATCCTACGTTGGCGCTCGGTATCGGGGATGTACCTTCTCAGTCAGATAAGGCATTCAGTTCCTGTGTCAATATTGATGATCTCAGGCGTGATACGGGATTTTCTCCGCAGATCGGCTTTGAGGAAGCAATTGTTAAGACTATCGAGTACTATCGTCAGAAGAAAGAGGATTAGTATAAGTGATGTGGGCCATCAGACTTAGGCGAACATTAATTGAATATTTCAGATTTTTGTCGAGAACGAGAGGCAGTAGAAGGTGTCTTATACTCGGAACACCGGCGCATAAGAATCTTGGTGACCATGCAATAGTCTATGCTCAGAATGCGTTCTTAAGGGACTATGATTCCGATATGGAGATTATGGAATTATCGAGACTGGAGTATGAGACATATAGACTGATAATTAGAATAACTGCTGGCAGAGATACGCTGATTGTTGTCGACGGAGGCGGTAACATTGGCACATTGTGGCCAGGTGAGGATGCCCTGATACGTGATGTACTAAGGCTGTTTAGACATAATAAGACTATAGTTTTCCCTCAGACTGCATATTATGATGAGAGCGAAGGAGGAGACAGATTGCATGCTGATATGGTTAGTCTGTTGAATTCGAGGGATAATATCCTTCTTATGCTCAGAGATGAGAACAGCTATAATTACTTTAAGGAAAAAGTGAACGGCTCAAGGCTGTTACTATGTCCGGATATTGTGACATATGTTGCGAACGCTAACAATGATGCGACTGCTATGCGGCAGGGAGTGGGATTATGTCTCAGAGATGACAAGGAGAGCGTTCTGGGAGAAGATAGTTATTCTGCCATCAAAAAGCTTGTGAATGAAAAGGGCAGAAGCTGTCGTAAGGTCACAACCATATCACCAGTTAATGTGCATAAAGAGGAACGGGAAGAGGCTCTGAATAATACATGGAAGACATTCGCATCATGTGAAATGGTAATTACGGATCGTCTTCATGGGATGATATTTAGTGCAATAACAGGAACACCCTGCATAGCTCTTAACAATATCAGCAGAAAGGTGGAAGGTGGATATGCCTGGCTTGGTCAGTTGGGATATGTCCGACTGTGCGAGAATATAGATGAGCTGGATGCAAAGATAGAAGAGAATGTGGGCATTAAGGAATGCATATATGACAGAAAGGCTGTAATAAGGGATTATTATGAACCTGTCAGAGTATTTCTCGATAAATAGAGAGACGGTATTGATAGAAAAATGTAAAAGAACAGGGAGTCTATATGACTCTTTGTTCTTTTATTTTTTGGGCTTTTTATGATATAATAATATGATATTTTGTGCATATAATGCCCAGGAGGCAGATGGATTATGTTTGTAACTGACAGAGTACGACATGGGATACACTTTTACAAGGTCTGGTTTGCTGAAGAACCATTGAGGAAAAGTGGAATAATTGCATATTATCAGGCGCGTTTTAAGCCATCAGATGAAGACGTAAGTGAGTATGAGACTATAACCAATGACCTTACGGAATCAATAGATGATATTAAGGCACATTTCTCAAAGAGCTGCAAGTACAAAGTTAACAGAGCAGCCAGGGAAGATGTCCAGATTGTTATTAAGGACAATGCGGATATTACGGATGAAGATATAGATGAATTCATCGATTTTTTCAGAGAGTTCTGGGAGAGTAAGGATACAAGCTTAAGCGATGAGGAGAGTGTCCGAAGAGATCTTAGAGATTATCGAAAGGGCAATAATCTCACTATGGCATATGCGGTAGTGTGTGGGGAGAAAGCGATATATCATACGCATGTATATGATGATAAGGTGGCACGACTTCTACACTCGGCATCCCTATACAGACTTAAGGGTGATAGTGAAGGGACCAATAAGAATCTTATTGGAATGGCCAACAGATATCTCCACTTTGTAGAGATGCAGCATTTTAAAGAGATGGGCAAGGCTATATATGACTGGGGAGGTGCTGGCAGAGGTGAAGATGTGATTAACATCACAGAGTTCAAGGAGTCATTTGGTGGAACACTTCGCACTGACTATAACTTCGAAGCGACAAAGGGTCTTCGTGCCAAAGCATTCAGGATTCTGGTCAGACTGCTTCACAGATAAGGATTAAAGAATGGGATACATTATCAGACTGGATGATATTACTCCAGATATGAAATGGGAACAATTTAATAAGGTGAGGGTGCTTCTGGAAGAATACGACATTAAGCCACTTCTGGGTGTTGTACCCGAGAACAGAGATAAGACCCTGAGTTATGATGAACCAGACGAGAAGTTCTGGGATGTCATCACTGAGTTAGTTGGCAGAGGATGGATTGTAGCGCAGCATGGAACATATCATGTATATGAGACCAAAGAGTCAGGGATTCTTGGAGTTAATCCTTTCAGTGAATTTGCAGGATTGCCATACGGTGTACAGCTTAGAAAGCTTAAGGCTGGACGTGAGATACTTAAGTCTCATGGGATTGATACAGAGATATTTATGGCACCAGGACACAGCTATGATGACGAGACTGTTGAAGCACTTAGGGAATGTGGTTTTACTACAGTAACTGACGGTCTTTATCCAGATAGCTATATATATAAGGACATCCTTTTTGTGCCATGCAGGCTCAATGACAGGTACTATGAGGGCATAAGTGATGAGGTTGATACAATATGTCTTCATACGAATCTAATGAGTGATGATGACCTGACAAAGCTTAGGATGTTTCTTGAGCAGAATAGTGGTGATGCAATTACACTGGATCCGGATATATTGCGCCTGCGGGCTATGCAGTGGAATAGCCGTGTGCGTAAGTTTGAACATAAGAGCGTTAAGCAAAGAGGCAAGAAAGCTAAGGTTGCCTCGTCGCCAAGGCTTTCCTGGTATATGAGTTATACCAATCATCCAAATAAGAGAATTAAGTGGTTGAGAAGATTAGTTATGCTTCCGCTACTGCTTACTGGTAAGTATAAAAAGGGCTAGTTATATGTGTGGAATTACAGGCATAGCAGCATTTAAGGACAATTCAATAGAGAATATAGAGTCGATGAATGCGGCGATTATCAGAAGGGGACCTGATGCGGGCGATTACTGGATTGATGAGGATGCACATGTAATTCTTGGACATAGAAGGCTTTCGATAATAGATCTTTCCGAAGCGGGCTCGCAGCCATTTATATCAAGAAGTGGGCGTTATGTAATGGTATATAACGGTGAGATATATAACGCAGAGGATATTCGCAGGGAGATTGAGGATTCATCGGATGAAGCGATTAACTGGAAAGGGCATTCCGATACAGAAGTGCTTATTGAAGCAATAGAGAAGTGGGGAATGTCTGCTGCACTGAGGAAGTGCAGAGGTATGTGGGCAATAGCACTTTATGACAGAGAGAACAGGTGTATAAGCCTCGCAAGAGACCGCATGGGTGAGAAGCCACTTTACTATGGTGTGGTCAATGGGCAGTTTGTGTTTGCATCGACAATCAATGCTATTAAGGCTATTAAGGGCTTTAATAACAGGATTAACAGAGATGTACTTGATACTTACTTCACTTATGGATATATTCCTGCGCCATATTCAATCTATGAAGATATCTGTAAGCTGCCTCAGGGCGAGATTCTGACAGTGACAGCTCCTTTTGAAAAATGGGAGACTTATGCTTATTACAGCATCGAAGAAGTTGCAGTAGCAGGGCAGAACAATCCATTCAGTGGCTCAGATGTTGAAGCAGCAGATGAGCTTGAGAGGCTTCTTAAAAAGGCAATCAGGGGCCAGATGATGAGTGATGTTCCGCTAGGTGCATTCCTGTCGGGTGGTATTGATTCATCACTTACTGTAAGCATTATGCAGTCTGTAAGTGACAGGCCAGTTAAGACCTTTACGATAGGGTTTGAGGAAGAGAAGTATAATGAAGCGGAGTATGCGGCTGAGACAGCAAGACATCTTGGCACTGAACATACAGAATTATATGTCGGATACAATGATGTTATGGAGGCGCTTGGGGCGTTGCCTGAAGTATATGGAGAACCGTTTGCAGACAGTTCTGAACTTCCAACACTTCTTGTTAGTGGAATGACTAAGAAGCATGTTACTGTATCACTCAGCGGAGATGCTGGAGATGAGTTCTATTGCGGATACAATACCTACAGATGTGCACAGGCTAATATGCAGGTTATGCGTGGCAAGCTTGGCTTCATTAAGGATCCAATACGTGGCAAGCTGGGAAGAGGACTGTTGGGAAGTAGTCTCTCAGCTAATGCGCTAGTTCGTAAGACTGGCAGATGTCTGTCCGTTTCAAGTGCTGAAGACTATTACAGAATGGTCTTAGACAGCGATGTAAGAATGCACAGACTTGTTAAGGGCAGAACTAATCGGGTTAATACACCGTTTGACAGATATAGGGATGGACTGCTTGGAGGACCAGAGTCCAATCTCATGCTTATGGATATGATGCAGTATCTTCCAGACGATATTCTTGTCAAGGTAGACAGGGCTGGTATGTATCATTCTCTGGAGACGAGAATTCCGCTGCTCGATGCTGATATTATGCAGTTTGCGTGGTCATTACCTCTTGATATGAAGATGCGCGATGGCGTTACCAAGCTGCCACTTAGAAATGTTCTCTATAGATATGTTCCAGAGGAGATGATGAACAGACCTAAGAAAGGCTTTTCTGTTCCAGTAAGTATATGGCTTAGGGAAGGCAGAATGCGGGAATGGGCAGAGAATCTTATGGCACAGTGCAGGCAGAAAGCGGCAGAATACATAGATGTAGCTCTTGTTGACAGAATCTGGAATGAATATGTTAATGGTGGTGAATGGTCTGTACTAATATGGTACATACTTATATTCGAACAGTGGTTATTGGAGGCTTAGGCTGATGGACAGAAGTCTTACAAAATGGATGAGACTGTTTTGTCTTGTCACAATATCCATGCTTGTACTATTCGGTGCAATCACGGTAATAATAGATCCATATATGCACTTTCACAAACCGTTGAGAGGGATTAGCTATCAGCTTGATAATGAGCGCTATATGAATGATGGAATCAGCAGACAGTATGAGTATGACATGATTATTGCAGGTGATTCCATGACACAGAACTTTAGTGTGTCAGAATGTGACCGATTATTTGATGCCACAACTATTAAGCTTTCATATCCCGGAGCAGGGTACAGGGAACTGTGGAGTGCTATTGACAGAGCTCTTGGAAGACACGAGGTCAAGACTGTCATAGTTAATATGGATGGAGACTCTCTGGCACAGTCTGATTACATGAGATATGAGAATCTTCCGGAGTATCTGTACAATGACAATGCACTTGACGATGCATCGTATATCTGGAATACCGAAGTTCTATTATATGGAACGTTACATGATATAAGAGCTACACTTAGTGGAGAAGCAACAACCTCATTGGATGATTATGGCAGATTCGAACATGAGACTGGATATGACCATGTCATGCAGAGTGTTAATAAGATTGATGAACCAGTGGAACAGGGGGTGGACTTCCATCCTGGAAGGAAGTATCCGGTTATATTTAATCTGTCAGATAATGTTGTTAGCGTTGTGCTTGAACATCCGGATACAGAATTCATTATCTTCATGGCACCAGTGAGTGTTGCGAAGTGGTGTGAACTCTATGGGAAGGGTGAAGCGTTCTACCGTGTGAGAAGATATGAGACAGCGTTAGAATATCTGACACAGATGCCTAATATCAGATTGTTCGGATTTCAGGACTGTTTTGATATAACAACAGATCTTAGCAGATATAGTGATTCGGTTCATTATGATGCAGATGTAAATAGTCAGATTCTGCAGATGATTCACGACGGAGAGCATGAGATTACTGTAGATAACTATGAGGACTATATAGAGAGAATTGAAGAGTTCTATATGAATTATGATTATATGGAACTGTGTCATAGATATGAATGACAATGGAGTATTTAGGATTGGGCAGGGATTAAGATGTCAAAGAAAGTACTTAAACAATTATCGGCTATCCTTGATAAAGGACAGAAACTTCAGATTGCAGGGCTAATGATAATGATTCTTATAGCCGGAGTGCTTGAGATGGGAAGTGCATCACTTGTTGTGCCACTTGTTCAGGCTGTTCTTGACGAAGAATCATTTGGTCAGCAGGAATATGTGCATATTCTTTCTAAGATTATTGGAGTAACAGATACAAGAACACTCATATATATTATGCTTTCTGCAGTAATGTTTGCATTTATATTCAAGAATGCCTTCATTATTCTTCAGACATATGTACAGGCGCGATTTGCTAACCGTAACAGGGCAAGATGTACTACCAATCTGTTATGGCAGTATCTTCACAGACCATATGAGTACTATCTGTATGCTGAGACTTCTGACATAATCAGAACAATATATGGAGATATGGACAACATATTCAACATGCTTCTGGTATGTATGAACTTTGTGGCTGAGGTAGTTGTATCAGCATGTCTGGGACTGTTTCTGCTTATACTGGACTGGCAGATGACTGCCCTGGTAGTAGGACTTTTGGGACTTCTGATGTTACTTGAGCTTAAGATAATCAAGCCACATCTTAATCGTTCAGGAGAAGGATCGCGTATAACACAGGCCGGAATGTACAAGTGGATTCTTCAGTCGGCAGCAGGAATTAAGGATGTTAAGACTCTTCACAAGGAATACTATTTTACTGAGCAGTATTCTGAGAGCGCAGAAGGATATGCCAATCATCAGATTGTTAACAATGTTCTTTCTAATCTTCCAAGACTGCTTATTGAGAGTGTAGCTATAGTTGGAATACTTGCATATGTGATGATAAGGATTGCAACAGGTAGCGATATGTCATCGCTTCTTCCGACAATCTCAGGATTTGCAATTGCTGCAATGAGGCTGCTTCCAAGTGTTAATCGTATGAATACATATATGGCTAACATTGCTTACTATGAGCCGGCGCTTCAGTATATATATGATAATGTCAATACAAAGGGATTAAGTGAAGAGAATGCTCTTGTGGTTCATAAGGATGATATCAGGAATCATAAAAATGTCATCACAATGGACAAGGAGATTAAGCTTGAGAATATCACATTTGCATATCCAAATACAGATAAGAACATATTCGAAGATGCTAATATGCTCATTCCTGTAGGAAAGTCAGTAGGCGTGGTAGGACCTTCCGGATCAGGCAAGACAACGATTGTTGATGCGTTACTGGGTCTTCTTAAGACGCAGAAGGGTATCATCAGCTGTGACGGAGCAGATATCTTTTCTGATTACCCGGGATGGTTGTCGCATATTGGATATATTCCACAGAATATATATATGCTTGATGATACAGTAAGGAAGAATATTGCCTTTGGTGTACGAGAAGAAGATATAGACGATGAGAGAGTATGGAAGGTGTTAGAAGAGGCTCAGATGAAGGAATTTGTTGAGGCACTTCCTGACAAGCTTGATGCAGCAATCGGAGAGCGGGGAATAAGAATCTCCGGTGGTCAGAGACAGAGGCTTGGAATAGCCAGGGCACTCTATCATGATCCAGAGTTACTTATCTTTGATGAGGCAACTTCAGCTCTTGATAATGATACAGAGACTGCAATTATGGAAGCAATAGATAAGCTCCATGGCGAGAAGACAATGGTTATAATCGCGCACAGACTACGCACTATTGAGAACTGCGACATGATATATGAAGTAAAGGATATGAAGATTAACGTTACGCGTGAATAGATCTTCATGATTGGATGAGAGTTAGCATGCAGATAATAAAGGGAAAAGAACGAATAGGTAATATTCTTTTTACCGCTGGATTAGTACTTGAACTGATAATAATGTTAGCAGGTCATTGCTCATGGATTACTCTTCCTTACAGTGGAAGAGTTGCACAGGTGGCCTTTGTATTGTTTGGGTGCAAGATTCTTACAACCCGTTACAGTATTCGGGAATGGGGAATCATTGCTGTTATGGGAATCCTGGGAGTGATTTCATATGTGACGTCACATGACGAGTATGTAGTAAGGGCAGTTGTTATGGTGATTGCAGCTAAGGATATAGATGAGATTTTCAATGTGAAGATTGTATTCTATGCATCTGCTGTGGCGTCACTTTTAATTATTATTCTTGCAGCACTCGGAATACAGGGACAGGTAATGGATGTCAGGGATTATGGAAGAGGCGGAATCGAGGCAAGATGGTGTCTTGGATTCAATCATGCCAATAATCTTCACTGCGTCTACTGGTACCTTACAGCACTATTACTGTACGTAAGAAAGGGAATCCTTAAGTGGTGGGGATATGTGCTGATACTTACAGCTAATGTAATGCTGTTTGTGCTTACGGCATCCAAGACAGGACTTATAGCGACTACTCTTCTGATTGCAGCTGTTGCTGTATGTCAGTGGAAGAAGGAGATTGCTAACAGATGGTGGCCGTATATACTCGGAATAGTAAGTGTTATCGCCTGTGTTGCAATGACTATTCTGGGGGCAACTTATGGCAACGCTAATGGTGCAAGCCGATTCCTTGACAGGTTTCTTAATCAGAGACTCAATATGTGTCATGATATTGCTTATATAGGAGACTGGACATTTTTTCCTGGGCCACGCGAATTGCGTAAGATTGTGGACAATGGAATGGCAAGCTTCGCCTATATATACGGCATTGTCTTCTTTGTGATACTTGTTGCGGTAATTATATATATGATGATCCGTGCACATAGCGAGAAAAATGTGATGTTACTTATGCTTACAGTTACATTCACTTATGTATGGTTTATGGAATCAACATTTGCCATGAATACATCATTACTGTGTACGTTATTGTACATTATTCTATTTAACAGGTGGTATAAGAGTGAACTCATTCAACAGGAAGAATAATTTAATACAGACATATTCACTGTTAATAATTGATATGGTATGTGTGGCACTATCTTATGCAATTGCGTACCTGCTAAAGTACAGGACTTTTTCTGACTTTAATCAGGCAGCTCTGATGGTGGGCTTATTACTAATGCTATTCTGCGTGGTTAATGCACTGCTTTTGGACTGGAACCATTTCATCTTCAAGAGAGGATACTTCGATGAACTTATGGCAGTACTTAAGTATGATGCTATTATGCTTATAGCCATAGGCTTTAGTGTGTTCATACTTCATCAGGGACAGTTCTTCTCCAGACTGGTATTCGGATACTTTGGAGTACTTGTGTATATACTGACATATGTGTCACATATATTATTCAAGAAGTATATGATTGCACTCTATAAGAGAAGCAATAGCGCTGACAGGGTGCTCGTTGTTACTAAGAGGGCATATGTTGAAGCACTGCTTAACGATATGAGGGCCGATTCGGAATGGAGTTATCGTGTGACATCCATAGCACTTCTGGATGACGGCGATGAGGATGAGATAGAGGGTATTCCGGTTATCAGATGTGAGCGTGATTCGGTTGATAAGCTTACTACGGTAGTCATGGATGCTGCATTTATGTATCTTCCAGATGAAAGTAGTGATGTGATAGAGCGATATGTAAGTTGCTTCGAGACAATGGGAGTCGACTGTTCGCTAAGTGTAGCCAATATTCATGGCATATCGTCAACCAAGAGTGTGGGCACTTTTGCAGGACATGTTGTCGTAACATATGCCAGCCATGATATTGATTACAGAAGAAGATTCATTAAGAGATTCTTTGATATTATCCTGTCACTTGTAGGACTAATAATCACACTGATACTCACACCATTTATTGCACTTGCAATAGCGGTTGATTCCAGAGGGCCAGTGATATATTCGCAGATCCGCGTAGGGCGCAATGGCCGTCACTTTAGGATGTACAAGTTCCGCTCAATGTATACTGATGCGGATGAGCGTAAGGCAGAACTTTTGAAGGATAATGAACTTAGTGGTCCAATGTTCAAGATGGAGAATGATCCACGTATTACAAGGGTAGGAAGATTCATAAGGAAGACAAGTATTGATGAACTTCCACAGTTTATCAATATTCTCAAGGGCGATATGAGTCTTATTGGAACAAGACCTCCAACAGTGGAAGAGTTTGAACAGTATAGTATGCATTACAGAAGAAGACTCAGTATTACTCCGGGACTGACTGGATTGTGGCAGGTTAGCGGACGTAATGACATTACTGACTTTGAGGATGTTGTGAAGTTAGATCTGGAATATATTGATAACTGGTCATTATCGCTGGATATCAAGATTTTTCTTCAGACAATAGGCGTTGTAATTATAGGAAAGGGCTCTAAGTAATATGGGCGATCTTAAGAAGATAAGATATATATTTGACAGAGGACAGAAGATTAAGCTTGTCCTGTTAGGGTTCGTTATTATCATTGGCTCGTTGTGTGAGCTTCTTGGTGTAACGGCAATTCTTCCATTTATTCAGGTTGCAATGGATGAGAGAAGTGTGTTTAAGAATAAGTATCTGAGAGCTGTATATGAGGCACTCAACATGACTTCACCAACTAACTTCCTGGTGTTATTAGCTGTTGCTTTAATAGTCATCTATATAGTCAAAAATGTATATCTCGGATTCATGAATTATGCGATATACAGATTTACATATAATAATCAGAGAAAGATAGCAGTACGAATGCAGGATGCCTATATGAAGCAGCCATATACATTCTTCTTAAATCATAATAGTTCTGAACTGGTCAGAAATGTTGATACTGATACATCAATGCTCTTTGATACAGTGCTTTCAGCACTTCAGCTTATGGTAGAGCTTATTGTATGTGCTCTGCTGCTTGTATATCTTATGATTATGGACAAGTCAATTACAATTGCAGTTGGCATTGTAATTGTTGTGGCATTCTTCATGGTAATACGAACACTTAAGCGGGATCTTCGTCACAGGGGCCAGACTGTAAGAGAATGCAGAGCAGATATGAGCCGATGGTTGTATCAGTCGTTTGGAGGAATTAAAGAGACTAAGATAATGGAAAGAGAAGGTTTCTTTGTTAAGACATTCGATGATATATATGCGAAGTTTGCTCATAATCACTGTATATATCAGACATTTTCATATATACCAAAGCCATTGATGGAGACGCTGTGTGTGTGCTCGCTTCTGGCTGTTGTTGCATTTAAGCTGATGAGAGGAGTAGATTCATCATATTTTATTGCAACAATGTCAGTATTTGCAGTAGCAGCATTCAGACTCCTGCCTTCATTTAACAGAATAACAGGATATATATCACATATCCTCTTTAATCATACAGCGGTTACTTCAATCTATAATGATCTTAAGGAGATTGAGAGACTCGAAAAGATTAATTCAACAACCCAGAATATTGATGAGGAACTTCCATTTGAGAAGGAAATAGTGGTTGATAATGTATGTTTCCACTATCCGGACATAGAAGAGAATGTGTTAGACAGAATTGGTCTGACGATTCCAAAGAACAAGTCGGTGGCACTCATTGGTCCTTCGGGTGCGGGTAAGACAACAATGGCGGATATAATACTGGGCGTATTATCTCCACAGGAAGGACAGATCCTTGTGGATGGTGTTGATGCAGGTACCCACATGAGTAAGTGGCATGAGAAGTTAGGATATATTCCTCAGACAATCTATCTTAATGATGACACTATTCGCAGAAATATTGCCTTTGCCGTGGATGAGAAGGATATCGATGAAGACAGACTTAATCAGGTCATTAAGGAAGCACAGCTTGAAGACTTCATAGCAACTCTTGAAGACGGAGTCAATACTGTAATTGGTGAGAGAGGAGTGCGCCTGTCAGGTGGACAGCGTCAGAGAATTGGAATTGCCAGGGCACTGTATGATAATCCGGAGGTACTCATTCTTGATGAGGCAACTTCAGCACTTGATTCAGAGACAGAAACTGCTGTAATGGATGCGATTGATTCACTGGCTGGAAAGAAGACGTTGATCATTATCGCACACAGACTCACAACTCTTCGCAACTGCGATATCATCTATGAAATTAGTAATCATGTTGCAACAATGAAGGATAAAAGCAGTGTAATCGAGGAATAGTCGATACTGAAACTATAAATAGGTTAAAATTGTCAGCTATATATAGCGCAGGCAAGAAAGTGATTATTCATGAAAAAGATAAAAGAAATGTTCACGACAGCTGAACCGAATAAAGTGGAGTGGGGAGTTGCAATCGCAGCAATTATTCTAATCTTCTTTACGATGTATTACCAGGATAACTTTGGAATATTCTTAACATATTTCTGGGATAATAATGCATTACTTACAGGTCACAGTATAGGTGCACTTGGCAACCATTCATTATCATATGGAATTACGCAGCAGTGGATATGTCAGATATGGATTCTGCCTGTTAATATTCTTAATCTGCTTTGTGGTCTTTCCTGTGACAGCGAGCTCGCAATATGGTGGTATAAGGCGTGTATCCTCTTCTTTTACATCCTGTCAGTACGTGAGATGGGAAAAATAGGAAGACATTTAGGATTTGATGAAACTAAGATTAAGTGGATGAATATTCTCTTCACAACAACGGTATTAGTTGCGCTTCCAGTATTTCATATTGCACAGACAGATGCCATATATATGTTCTTCTCACTTAAGGGATTGTATGCATGGTTAGAGAACCGCCACAGAGAGTTTCTTCTATGGTTCATGCTTGCCATACCATGTAAGTGGCTTGCAGTATTTGCATTCATTCCGCTAGTGTTGCTTAGTGAGAAGCGGATTCTCTATATATTAAGAGATGTTATTGTCGGTGTGGCGATTATACCGGCGCAGTATATCTGGATTAGGATAGTCAGTAAGTTAGATCAGCTCATTTTTGCAGGAGTTACAGGTGTGGAGCGTGTTACTCAGATTGCATCGGCAGGAGCTGATGTGTCGACAGCGGAAGCAATTGGTGAGACTGGATTTAATAACTTTATGTCACATTTCATCAATAAAATGCTTTACTTTGAATTTCCGGCAGTCAGAAAGGGATACACAGCTTCAATTCTGGTGATTGCGTTCGTTCTTCTGTTCATATGGTGTTATGCGTCATCATATAAGGAAAAGGAACTTGCGCATACAGGAATATATGCATCAGTAATCGCAATGATGATATTCTTCCTGTTCTCATCGCCTTCTCCATACTGGATAGTTGTATTATATCCATATCTTTTCCTTATGATATTCATTAATGAGGAGAGGTTTAGAATTAATATGCTACTTGAGATGTTGTTCACAGGCAGTATGTTTCTTCTGTATGTTGTCGATACATACTGGGTATATGGAGGACCATGGAACTTCAAGTGGCTGCCTGTTGAGAAGTGGTTTCATCTAATTCCAGACGGCCATCTCTTCGACGAGGGACCAAGTGTTGCAGGATACTTATATAAGCTTGGAATAGAATGGTATATGCCTATTATAACTGGTATATGCTTAGCTTCGGCAATAGGTCTGATTGTAGTCAATAGAAGCAGATCAATAGTGTCTGATGGAATGTCAGGCAGTGAGAGAAGGGTATATCTTCATGGCTGTGCGTCATTGCAGTCATTGTTCTTACTAGTATGGTATATATTCTGTCTATATGCCATAAGTCGTTACTAGATAATTGCTTAGCGAAAGGATGTAATTATGAAGGTAGTAATTCTAGCAGGTGGATACGGAACGAGAATAAGTGAGGAAAGTCATCTTAAGCCAAAGCCAATGGTTGAGATTGGCGACAAGCCGATTCTCTGGCACATAATGAAGGAGTATTCTCATTATGGGTTCAATGAGTTCATAATATGCTGCGGATATAAGCAGCATGTGATTAAGGAATGGTTTGCAGATTATTATCTGTATAACAGTGATGTTACATTCGATTTTTCTGATGATAACAGAATGACTGTGCATCAGAATGTGGCAGAACCATGGAAGGTTACACTTGTGGATACAGGCCTTAATACAATGACTGGCGGACGAATTAAGCGTATTCAGAAGTATGTTGGAGATGAGACATTTATGCTTACATATGGTGATGCAGTATGTGACATTGATGTCAATAAGCTTCTTGAGTTCCACAAGTCACATGGCAAGCTTGCAACACTTACAGCCGTGGCAGTTGAGCAGCGATTTGGTGTGCTTGATATATCTTCTGATGATCATATTAACGAGTTCAGAGAGAAGAATGCTGAGGCAGATGGATCGAGAATCAATGCGGGATACATGGTTATGGAGCCGGCGGTTTTCGATTATATTGAAGGTGATACAACGGTCTTCGAGAAGACTCCTCTTGAGCGTCTCGCTAAGGAGAATAATCTCAAGGCATATAAGCATAACGGATTCTGGCAGTGCATGGATACCAAGAGAGAGAAGGACAGACTTGATGCGATGTGGGAATCTGGTGATGCACCATGGAAGGTATGGTAATAGATCCGTAAAGGGGTAGAGATATGAAGATTAGACTGGCAGACTATGTCGCAGATTTTCTTGTAAAAAAGGGAGTGACTGATGTGTTCTCCGTGGTCGGAGGAGGTGCAATGCATCTTAATGATGCTCTTGGACATAACGAGTCACTTAAGGTTACATATAATCATCATGAGCAGGCCTGTGCAATGGCTGCAGAAGCTTATGCAAGACTGGATAACAGAATCGCAGCAGTTTGTGTTACAACCGGACCAGGTGGAACCAATGCACTCACCGGAGTTGTAGGCGGTTGGCTTGATTCGATTCCAATGTTCATCATATCAGGACAGGTAAGGTATGATACTACAGCGCGATATGCTCTGGAATATACTGAGACACCGCTTAGAGCAATGGGCGATCAGGAATATGACATCGTTAAGTCAGTAGAACCGATGACTAAGTATGCAGCTATGATAGAGAAGCCTGAGGATATCAGGTATTCTCTCGAGAAAGCATGGCATATGGCAACAACCGGTCGACCAGGCCCGGTCTGGATTGATATCCCTGTTAATTATCAGGGAATGCTAATCGAGACAGATGAACTTAGGGGATATAGTGATGAAGAAATGGCAGCAGATGATTCAGTTATGCTTCCGCCTGTTGTTTCGGATGATGTTATCAGTAAGGTAATGGATGAGATTAAGAGTGCAAAGCGACCAGTTTTTCACGCAGGGTATGGTATAAGGCTTGCTGGTGCTTATGATATATTTCGTGAGGTAATGGAGAAGTTGGGGATTCCAGTGGTAACATACTGGAATGCTGTTGATCTTATAGAAGATGAGCACCCGCTGTATTGTGGGCGTGCCGGTAATATGGGTGACAGACCTGGTAACTGGGCTATACAGAATGCAGATCTCATTGTGGCTGTTGGAACCAGAATATCAATAAGACAGGTTGGATATAACTGGAAGACCTGGGCAAGAGCAGCCAGGGTGGTGATGGTCGATATTGATAAGGCGGAGCTTAAGAAGCCAACACTTCATGTTGATATGCCGGTATGGGCCGATGCCAGAGACTTCTTAACTAAGCTCAACGAATATATTGATAAGTCAGGATATAAGCCGGCGCAGGAGTGTAACGAGTGGAATGCTATCTGCAATGACTGGAAGAACAGATATCCGGTTGTTCAGCCTAAGCAGTGGGAAGAGAATGGAAGTACAGCTAATGTGTATGCCTTTGTGAGATATCTTAGCAGCAGACTTCCTATTAACAGTCTTACTGCAGTGTCTAATGGAGCATGCTGTGTAGTGGGCAATCAGGCATATGTAATCCAAAAAGGCAGTAGAATGGCTAACAACAGTGCGATTGCGAGTATGGGGTATGGACTTCCTGCAGCAATAGGAACATGTATTGGTGGGAACAGAAGGAGGACTATCTGTCTTGAGGGTGATGGAAGTATAATGATGAATCTTCAGGAACTTCAGACAATAGTGACTAACAGACTGCCAATTAAGATTTTTCTAATTAATAATAATGGATATCATTCCATAAGAATCACGCAGAGTAATCTGTTCTCAGATAACTGCAAGGTTGGAATTGGACCTGAGTCTGGCGATCTGGGATTTCCAGAGTTTCGTAAGATTGCGGATGCGTTTGGGCTTCCATACTATGAGGCCCATAGCAATGTCGAGATGAAAGATGTTGTGGACAGAATACTTGAGAATAGCGAGGAAGGTCCTGTAATGTGTGAGATATTTACTGACACAGCGCAGGTGTGGGAGCCTAAGTCAAGTACAAAACGACTTGAGGACGGTACACTTGTAAGTCCGCCACTTGAAGATCTTGCACCATTTTTACCTAGAGAAGAGCTTAGAAGTAATATGATTATTCCCCTTATGGAGGAGACATGAGTAAAGTATATTTATTAGACTGTACACTTCGCGATGGAGGTTATGTTAATAGCTGGAGATTCGGTGAGGATGCAATTAAAGGATTTGCCCGCAAGATTGCGATGACTGGAATTGAGATTTTTGAAGTTGGTTTTCTTAAGGGTGATGAATACGATTCAGAGTGCTCGATTTTTCCGGATATTGAATCATTTAAGAATGTAATTACTCCAAAGAGCGACAGAATGCTCTATGCTGGAATGCTTGATATGAGTGACCCTATTCCGTTAGAGCGTATAACTCCATATGATGGGACTTCAATAGATGTCATTCGTGTCATATTCAAAAAGGATAGAATTGATGAGGCTTTCAGATACTGTAGTCATATCCAGAAGCTGGGCTATAAGATATCAGTTAACTTCGTTAGTACGGACCTGTATTCTGATGACGAATTCATAGCAGGCATAAGGAAGTTCAATGCAATTAAGCCTTATGCAATGGCAATCGTTGATACCTTTGGACTAATCAAGAGAAAGCAGTTCTTAAGATTGTGTTATATCGCAGACAATAATATGGATTCAGAGGCGATACTCAGTTACCATGCTCATAATAACCTGCAGCAGGCATTTGGTAATGCAGAAGCGTTAGTAGAGATGAATCTTAAGAGAGATATAAGCATTGATGCATGCGTATTTGGTATGGGACGTGGAGCCGGTAATCTTAACCTTGAACTTTTTGCAGACTATATGAATGAGAACTGTGACACTGATTATCGTATTGAGCCAATGCTTGAGATAATGGATGAGTATCTTAATGATATCTTCAAGGAAAAATTCTGGGGATACTCACTGCCACTCTATCTGTCAGCGACTGCTGGAGTCCACCCTAACTATGCAATATATCTTGCTGAAAGAAATACACTTACAGTAAAGTCCTTTGGAGAGATTCTTGGAAGAATCCCATCAGAGATGAAGGAAAAGTTCTCTAGAGAGAATGCTGAGAAGGTATATAAGGAATACCAGGAGAATTATTTTGATGATAAGGACAGCATAGTATCACTTAGTGACGAACTTAAGGATAAGGAGATAGTCATGCTCGCACCTGGTAAGAGCCTGACTAACGACGAAGTACTTGTAAAAGAGTATATTAGCAAAGCGCGGGAGGATGGCGCTATAGTTGTGGCAGTCAATTGTCTTGCAAGTAACTTTGCTCCTGACTATCTGTTTTCAAGCAATATGAGACGTTTTGCCAAGATGGAAGGCAAGACATCTGCTAAGTGCATAATTACATCTAATATGAAAGAGGCAAAACAGAGTGATTATGTGTTTAACTTCTCAAGTTATTCATATAAGGAACCTGAGATAATCGACAACGCAGGTCTGATGTTCATGAGAATATTGTGTGCCTGTGGGATTACAAAGGTATCACTGGCAGGAATGGATGGATACTCAGCCGATTATAGTAACGACTATTATGACAGATCGCTGGAATTTGATTATTCCAAGGAGGCATCCTACAGAAATGAGCTTATCTCGCAGAAGATTAAGGAATTAATGAAACAGATGGAGATTAACTTCATTACAGCCAGCGAGTACAGTAAGTGTATCTAAGAAGATTAGTTGTATGTAGTATAGTAGAGAGAATGACATGGACAGTGCCAAGAGGAAGTATGAGATAACAGAATATGCGCCAGTGCTTATACCAACATTATGCAGATATGAGCACTTTGTCAGGTGTGTTGAATCGCTTAGGAATAATATGTTAAGCGATAAGACAGATCTCTACATTGGACTTGATTATCCACCTTCTGACAAGTATAAGGAAGGATATATTAAGATTAAGGAATATCTTCAGGCTGGAATAGATGGATTCAATAGCGTACACATTTATATGCATGATACCAATCTTGGAGCTGGCGGTAATCTGGATTACTTAAGGAGCAAGGCTTTTGAAGAACACACCAGATTCATCGAAACTGAGGATGACAATGAGTTCGCTCCGGGATTTCTTACATATATCAACAGATGTCTTGAAGCATATGAAGAAGATGAGGACATTGTCGGAGTAGCCGGGTTCAATTATCCAATAAGGAATGATGATATGTCAGGCAATGTGTATTTCGATGACTGCTATTTCGCAGCTTTTGGATTTGGAAGCTGGGTAAGCAGGTTCACGAAGATGCGCGATATGATTGATGAGGATAATATCCTTGCTCTTTACAGGAATTCGTCGAAGATGCGCAGTCTTAGAAGATACTATCCTAATCAGTACTGTAATTTCGTCAAGGCAATGGTGGGCTATGGTATTCCAATATATCAGAATGGTAAGATCTGGAAGATGGACATGACCTACGGCTTATATATGTATGGCAATGGCAAGAAGATGGTATATCCTGTTCGTTCAAAGGTTAAGAACTGGGGATATGATGGAAGTGGCGCCAACTGCGAAGCCACTTCGTTTGATGGAGTAAAGCGTGTCACACATAGGAATTTTTCGGTAGACTGCCAGTCACTGGATGAAAATACCGATTTTGATGTAATAGAGGAATGTCAGACAGATTATGCTGATATAGCACTAAGACTGGGCGAGTTCTTTGAAGTTACTCCACTGGAAGTGTTCAAGACAAGAGTAGTATATATACTTTCAAGAGTAATTGGGTTTGGTCTGTTCAGACGATATTTTGCTAATAAGAGATAATACATGAATAGTAAAGATATTAAGAGAATTGTTCATATTACTACTGTTGACATTGGAGGAGCATACAAGGCGGTCGAGAGACTGTCAAAAGCTCTCAATGCAACCGGCAGCTTTAACTCTCAGATACTTTTGAGGAATAAGATTAATCCTGCCAATGACGGAACAGAGTTTCTTCAGAGTAGTCTGATGAGGCTGATGTCCAAGGCAAGAAACGGCGTCAATCTGCTTTCCACTCACGGGGATATATCGGGAGATATTCTTGGAAGTGATATAGCAGGGCATGAGCTGATTAGAGAAGCTGACATTATTGTCATACATTGGATCAACTCATTTATTAATGAACACTCAATTGAAAAGATCCTCAGACTGGATAAGCCTGTATATATAATGTTACATGATATGTGGCACTTTACAGGTGGCTGTCACAGTGATGGATACTGTGGCGGATATGAGAACGGTTGTATTGCATGTCCTCATATGATGGCCAGCAGGACTCCGGCTAAGAACCTGTCTAAGAAGGTGGCGTTATACGCTGGAAGAAATGTGATGGTAGTCTCTCCCAGTGAGTATGAGGCTAGTGAGGCGAGAAAAAGCCCCGTATTTAAGGATGCGGAGATAGTAGTAATGGGTAACTGTATTGATACAGATATCTTTATGCCATATGATTCGTCTGACGTTATTGCAAAGTATAACCTGCCAACGGATAAGCCGCTAATCCTTTTTACGTCAGTAACAGCAGGTAAGAATAATAAGAATAAAGGCTTCGAATATCTTCTGGAAGCATTGAACAGGCTTGATGAAGATGATGCACATCTGCTAATTCTTGGAAGTGTAGATACAGAGAGTACAGACAGGATTAAGCAGAGCTTCACAAGGCTTGGATATATACATGATGAGCGTGAACTTGCACGGCTGTATTCTGCGGCAGATGTTACGGTTGTTCCATCGCTTCAGGAGTCGTTCTCATATTCTGTATGTGAATCTCTTGCATGTGGAACGCCTACGGTATCATTTGCGGTTAGTGGAATCTTAGACCAGGTTGAACATTGTAAGAATGGATATCTGGCAAAATTTAAAGATTCTGAAGATCTTGCAAATGGTATAAGATATTGTATTAATCATGGTGAATCAATGAAGAAGACGTGTGTTGAGCTGGCTAAAAGATTCAATTATGCATCAGTGGCTGGCAGATGGCAGGAACTGGTGAATAGTAGGGAGAGTAATATAAGGTGAATAAGCGCAGGAATTATGTGCTAATTGAATTATATAAGGTGATACTTACTGTTATTGTATGTCTTCATCATCTTAGAGCTGTATCAGATGCGATGCCATATGGCGGTGCAATAACAGCAACAGATGGATTCTACATAGTAAGTGGAATATTTCTTATGTTTGGTGTACATAGAAGTATCGAATTGGACAGATGGAAAAGTATCGGAAGATATGCTGTTGACAGATATAAGAGACTTATATTCTCGTTTCTGTTAGCGTATGTAATTGCGCTTTTTTCCAAGGTTGTACTTCTCCATGAGCCGATTAAGGGCAGTATTGCAGGTATAATAGCAGAGCCGCTTTTGTGTGAGATATATGCCAATGAGGCAGGTGTTAGAATAATTGCTCCGGACTGGTATCTTGGATATCTGCTTATTGGACAGGTGATAATATACTCACTTTTGTTCTTCTTAGCACGACACAGGAGTATCGCCATTGTCATTCGTGTGATTACAGTGGTTGCAGGGTATGCATATCTGGGGCTTACATATGGGCAGATGTGTATATTCCCACAGAGGACTGGGTGGCTTGATCCGGATGTGCTTGTAAGGGCAGTGTGTGGAATTGTCCTTGGTACACTTATTGTAGACTGTTGTATTAAGGTCGAGCATATTGCAGAGAAGAGAGCTGTATGTACAGTCCTGGCAGTTGTAGCTTCCTGCATTGCAGTAGTTATGCTTGGATATATGGTGTTCGGCAGCGGGTGGAACAGCTTTGACTTTCCAATGCTTGTAATGGCGACCATTTTGTTAGTTATTCTGTATATTCTGTCATTAAGAATTACAGGGGAAGGAGTTATATCCAGACTTATTATGTGGTTCGGAAGTATAAGCTTTGCGGTGTATCTCAATCACTATACTATAGTGCATTATTTTGAGGAAAGACACCTTATAGATAACTGGGACTGGAAGGTTATATCTGTGGTGATGACGGTGGTAATATATATCTTCTCTGTAGCAGTATTCTACATTCAGAATTACCTTGAGAAGGGGATTAAAAAGGCTCTTTCACATAAAGCTGATGTGTAGATTATCGTGTTTGACCGTTTGGACATATAAAGGTATAATAAAATGGAGTATGCGTATACGCATGCTCCATTTGTGCGTTATGAAATGGAGATACAGATAGATGAAGAAAATAAGTATTATGATTCCCTGTTATAACGAAGTGGAAAATGTTGAACTAATGAGTAGCGCTGTAATCAATGTTATTGAAGAAGCACTTCCTAATTATGATTATGAGATTCTGTTCATTGATAACTGCTCTACTGACGGAACAAGAGATATAATTGAGCGAATATGTGCAAAGAACAAGAAGATTAGAGCAATATTTAATGTTACTAATTTCGGACAGTTCAACAGTCCATTTCATGGATTGTGCCAGACAACAGGTGACTGTACAATTTCACTTTGCTGTGACTTTCAGGATCCCGTTGAGTATATTCCAATATTTGTTCGTGAATGGGAGAAGGGACATAAGATTGTAAGTGGAGTGAAGACATCCAGCAAGGAGAATCCATTTATATATTTCCTTAGAACCTGCTATTACAAGATGATACGTAATATGTCAGATGTGCAGATGATAGAGCACTTTACAGGATTTGGACTATATGACAAGACATTTATCTCGCTGCTTAGAGAACTTGATGATCCAATTCCATTCATAAGAGGAATTGTTGCTGAGTATGGTGCCGGCTTCAATATGATTGAGGTTGAATATGAGCAGGCTAAGAGAAGAGCTGGCAAGACGCATAATAACTTCTATACATTATATGATGCAGCGATGCTTAGCTTTACTTCATATACCAAGGTGGGATTAAGACTTGCTACATTCTTAGGCTTCATGGCATCAGGAGTAAGTCTTCTCATATCGCTAATATATCTTATTCTTAAGCTGGTACACTGGTATAGCTTTGATGCAGGTAATGCACCTATGATGGTTGGTATATTCTTCTTGGGTTCGTTGCAGCTGTTCTTCATAGGATTGCTTGGCGAGTATATTCTTAACATTAATACGAGAATAATTAACAGGCCGATTGTTGTAGAAGAAAGAAGGATTAATTTTGACACAGAAGACTGATCTTATTACAATAGTCGTTCCTGTATATAATTCAGCCAGATTTTTGTCACGCTGTATTGACAGTATCGTTGGCCAGACATATACAGAATTTGAGGCGATATTCATCGACGATGGATCTACAGATGATTCAGCTGTAATTGTGAAGGAGTATGCCAGGAGAGATTCACGAATCAGATATGTATGGCAGGAAAATATGGGGCCGGACGCTGCACGTGGCAAGGGTGTTGAACTGGCGCAGGGAACATATCTTATGTTCGTTGATTCTGATGATTACATAGATGACAATGCTCTTGAGGAATTGCATAAGAAGATTGTGTCTGGCGACTATGATATGGTTACTTTCAGCATAGCAAGATTCAACGACTCTGGAAAGCGCTGGATTACAGATGTTGCGCTTAAGGAGAACTATGAATGTACGTCTACAGCAGATGCGCTGTATCAGTTTTTCGCTAAGAGAAGCATTTCCGGATCATATCCTGCGAAGATATTCAGGACATCACTTTTTAAGGATTATTCATTTATTAAAAATGCTGTTATAGGTGAAGATATTACAGGAATTCTACATGCACTGTGCAATGCGAAGAAAGTACTCGTATCAGGGGAGATCTATTACAACTATTACTGGAATACAGACAGTATATCCCATTCAGGATATACTGAGAGACATCTTGTATCGCTTAAGAATTATATAAGTCTGTGCGAGAGAATTGTTGCGATGGACTATATAGACAGCAGGATTATTATTGGATATCTTGCTGAGTTTGAGATGGCAGTTGCAACAGCAATGTCAAGAGCCGGTGTGTATGATACGGAGGCAGCAGTGCTACTTCGTGATGATATGCGTAAGAAGTGGAAGGATATTGCATCCAATGAGTTCACACCACTTTATATGAAGTTATGTATTAAGATGTTTGCAGTGTGGCCGAGACTATTTCTATTTCTATACAGAATATTATATCTAGTTACTGGAAGATGATTGTGTGGTGCTATGAGTAGAACAATTACAGTTGTAACTGTATGCTATAACGCAGAAGATACAATTAAAGAGACAATAGAATCCGTTATCAGTCAGTCATACGAAGCGGTTGAATACATAATTGTAGACGGCGGATCGACAGATGGCACGCTTGGTATAATCAACAGCTTTGTGAGTGAAGGACATACAATCACTTTACTTTCCGAGAAGGATAAGGGACTTTATGATGCTATGAATAAGGGCACAGCAATGGCTACGGGTGAGTATGTAATATTCATGAACAGTGGTGATGTGTTTGCTGACAGAGATGTCATTAGCGATATCTCTGGTTCTTTGGGAAGTGATATTGTATATGGCAATGTCATAAGAGTAAGGGAAGACGGCAACTTCACAGAGAAGTATGCCGGACGAAATATTAAATGGCTGTTACTTAAAGGGCTTATGATATGTCATCAGACGATGTTCATAAGAACAGAGGTTATGAGGCAGTATCAGTATAATCTTGAGTATCGAATAACAGCAGACTTTAACTTTCTATGCAGATGCATTAAGGATAAGAGAACTATGCACTATGTAGACAGAGATATTGTAGTAATGGACAATATCAATGGTATAAGCACCAATAAGGCTAATCTTGATACTATGCGCAGAGAGGATGATCGAAGTATTCGTGATAACTTTCCAATATGGTATCAGCTGCTTAGACCGGTAAAGTACATTAAGAGAAAGTTAGATTAGTCTTGAATCGAAAGGTTTATTATTAGTATTTTTATAAATTAACTGCGGAAGGGATGCAGATGAAGAAAGTATTGTTATTATGTACCAGTCATAATGACCTGGGATTAATAAGGGGACTGAAGAAACTCGGATATTATATTATTGCTACAGGTAATCGGGAGAACTCTCCAGGTGAGAGATGGGTCGACAAGTGGATTAAGGCTGATTATTCGAATCTTGAACTCATATTGGATACTGCAAAGCAGGAAGCGATTGATGCTATATGTCCATGCTGTAACGACTTTGGCGTATATACAGCAGCATATGTTGCAGAGAAGCTGGGACTTCCTGGATATGACAGCTATGAGACGACGCTTACACTTCACAATAAGGATAAGTTCAAGGAATTCGCGAAGAAGAATGATATTATATCGCCAGTCTCCGTCAATTTTACAGATGTGGCAACTGCAATAAATGCTGTCAGAGAGATGGAATTCCCGGTAATCGTTAAGCCGGTTGACTGTAGTGCAGGTAATGGTATCAGCGTCATAGAGAGCGCTGAAGGGGTAGAGGATTCAATCGAATTCGCTTTTGCCAAGTCGAGATCAAAGCGAATTGTAGTGGAACCATATATCAGTGGTTCGCAGCACGGATTCTGTACTTACCTTCACAATCAGAAGGTAGTTGGATGGTGTTCCAATGATGAGTATTCTATACTCAATCCTTACAGGGTTGAGATTGATACTTTCCCTGCAACAGGTTGGGAGAATTGCTATGAGATACTCATTGAGCAGATTGAGAAGATAGCTTCAATACTTGAACTTAAGGACGGTATATTCCATCTTCAGTATATCTACTGTGATGGAAAGCCGTGGATCATTGAGGTTATGAGAAGAACCCTCGGTAATATGTATCATGTACTTGCCAACGAACTTAATGGAATTAATTGGGAGTACTGGGAAGCTAAGGCAAGATGCGGTCTGGACTGTAGCGATTTTGCAATGCCTGTCAAGCAGGAGGGATGCTTTGCATACAAGACTCTCTTAGCTACCCAGAGTGGACAGATTAAGGATATTATTATTCCTAAGGAATATGACAAGTATATATTCAACACGTTCTTCCTGCTTAAGGAAGGTGACAGAATTGAGAATTACAAGCAGGAACCAGTCGGATTCCTCTTTATGATGTTCGGTAGTATGGAAGAGATGCATCGAGTGCTGATTGATGAGTATAGAGATGATCTGGTAATAATGCAGATGGAGGATGCTAATGAATAAAAAGGGTGAGATTTGCCTTGGAATGGCAGGCGCAGGAAGAGCAACAGAACTTCATATCAACGCACTTCTCAGATATACAGGTGTTCCGGTATGTCTTAAACATATTGTTGCCAGAAGATTTGAACAGGTTGAGGAAGCTAAGAAGAGATATGGCTTTGTCAATGCTTCTCTCGACTTTGATGACCTGCTTAATGATGATGAGATAGATATTATTGATATATGTACACCGCCATATGCTCACGAAGATATGATTGTAAGAGCTCTTGAGCGTGGTAAGCATGTTATATGTGAGAAGCCACTTAGTGGATATTTTGGTGAAGAGGGTGATCAGACACCTATAGGAACGGCGGTATCCAAGAAGGTGATGTATGAGCATCTGCTTAAGAACCTGGATGGACTTCGTGACGTGGTTAAGAAGGCACCGGGAAAATTCATGTATGCTGAGAACTTCGTATACGCTCCAGCAGTTACGAAGGCGGCAGAGATAATCACTAAGAAACAGTCTAAGATTCTCTATGCCAAGGGCGAGGAGAGCCTTAAGGGATCAAGTTCACCAGTAGCAGGAGAATGGTCAAAGACGGGTGGTGGTACCTTCATAAGAACAGGCGCTCATCCATTAGCTGCCATCCTATGGCTTAAGTCTAAAGAGTCCGAGTGGAGAGGCGAGGATATCAAGGTAGTATCAGTGTTCGCTGATATGAGTTGTGTAAGTAAGAATCTGACACCTTATGAACACAGGCATATTGCCGCTACGCCTAATGACGTCGAGGACTGCGGAACAGTAATTCTCACATTCTCTGATGGTTCCAAGGCAACAATCATAGCTACGGACCTGCTTCTCGGAGGAAGCCGCAATTATCTTGAACTGTATTGTAATGATGCGGTAATTAACTGCAATCTTACTATGTCCAATATGATGAGTACATTCTTCCCAGACGAAGAGAGACTTGATGATGTCTATATATCTGAGATGCTTCCTCATAAGACAGGATGGAACAATCCGTTCCTTGAAGACGAGATTATCAGAGGCTACTGTGATGAGATGCGTGATTTTATAGAATGTGTATACTTTGACAGAGAGCCTAAGTCTGGATTCGACCTGGCATATGATTCGATTAAGATAATATATGCCGCATATCTCTCAGCAGAGATTGGCAAGGCTGTGGAGATGTAGCGTATACATGATTGAGCAGGTATATATATGAAGTACATTAGAAAGTTACCAGAGGCGGAAGAACTGTTCGATGAGTATTCGCTTACTTCATCACAGATGACCGCAAGAAAAAACTTCATATCACAGATAGAGGGAATACTTAGCGGAAGAGACACACGTAAGCTCCTGTTAGTTGGGCCGTGTTCGGCAGACAGAGAGGACTCAGTGTTAGATTATACACTCAGGCTGGCTAGGCTGAGCGAAGAAGTTAAGGATAAGTTCTTTATCGTACCACGTGTATATACGAGCAAGCCTCGTACGAGTGGAATCGGTTATAAGGGCATGCTTCATCATCCTTCGATATATGAAGAGGCTGATGATCTTCTTCAGGGTATTATATCTACGAGGCGGGTTCATTACAGAGTTATTCAGGAGACAGGGCTTTTCAGTGTAGATGAGATGCTCTATCCGGAAAGTATATATTACTTTATGGATCTGCTGGCTTATATAGCAGTGGGAGCGAGATCAGTAGAGGATCAGGCCCACAGGATGACAGCAAGTGGTGTTGGAATTCCTGTTGGAATGAAGAATCCTGTTGGCGGGGACACAACTGCACTACTTAACTCTATACTTGCTGCACAGAACAGACATTCCATGTGTTACAGAGGTTATGAGGTCCAGACAGAAGGTAATGAATATGCACATGCAATCCTAAGGGGGTCAGTGGATAATCACGGAAAGAATCACGCTAACTATCATTACGAAGATCTGTGTGAGTTTCATGATAAATACGTATCTTTTAATCTGAAGAATATGAGTGTGATTGTCGACTGTAATCATAGTAATTCTGGAAAGAACTATGAAGAGCAGATAAGAATAGCCAAGGACGTTATGGGATCATGTGCGATTAATTCTTCAATCAACAATATGATTAAGGGAATTATGATAGAAAGTTATATAGAAGATGGTAATCAGCTGATTGGAGAGAAGATATACGGTAAGTCGATAACCGATTCGTGTCTTGGATGGAAGAAGACGGAGACTCTGATTAAGGAGCTGGCTTTACAATTGTAAGAATATAAGCGATTGGGATATTAAGGAAGAACAATGAAGACAATTACTGTAGTTGTACCAACTTATAATGAAGAAGCGAATATACAGGGAATATACGACAGAGTGAGTAAAGTATTTTCTGAGCAGCTTCCTGGATATGGAATGCAGATTTTATTTGCAGATAATGCTTCCAAGGATAATACACGAAAGCTGATACTTGAACTTGCCCAAAAAGATGAAAGAGTTCAGGCAATATTTAATGCCACCAATTTTGGCTTCTCAAAGTCATCTTTCTATGGACTCTCACAGGCTGAGGGTGATGCGGCAGTGCTTATGTATGCTGATATGCAGGATCCACCAGAGGTAATACCTGAGATGGTTAAGAAGTGGGAAGATGGATACAAGATAGTAGTAGGAATCAAGTCGAAGAGTCGCGAGAATAAGCTTATGTATGCAGTCAGAGGAGCATATTACAGACTTATTTCCAAGATATCAGAGACTGAACATATAGAGCAATATGATGGCTTTGGACTTTATGATCAGTCATTTGTTCATGAACTACGGGCATTGAAGGATTCTCTTCCATATCTGCGTGGTCTTGTGGCAGAGCTTGGATATGAGAGAGCCTATGTCGAGTATGAGCAGGAAGTACGTAAGAAGGGTAAGTCGTCATTCAATATAATGGGTTACTATGATGTTGCTATGCTTGGACTTACATCATCTTCAAGGGCGGTAATGAGGATGGCTACTTTCTTAGGAATGGGATTATCTGCATTCTGTGTACTGCTTGCAATCATTACGCTGATACTTAAAATTGTTGACTGGAATTATTTTGATGTAGGGACAGCTGCCATAATCGTTGGAATATTTTTTGTAGGTGGTGTTCAGATATTCTTCCTGGGCTTCCTGGGCGAGTATATTGCCAACATCAACGTTAGAACCATGAATCATCCGATTGTTGTTGAAGACAGACGTATCAACATGAAGAGAGATGTTAGTAAGAAAAGTGAGTAATTAAGGCAGGATGTAAGAGATATGAAAAGATATCTAGTAATCGGTGCAGATGGATTTATAGGAAAGAATCTTTGTTCTGCGCTGGCTAAGGATAATTATGTCAGGGCAGTAGATATATCAGATATGGAGTTTTTGCGAAGCATTCCTAATGTTGAGTGCGTTAAGTGTAATATCCTTGAGATATCTGATTATAAGGAACTGCTTATGGATGTGGACGGGGTATTCTATCTTGTCTGCACAACCGTGCCACATGAGGGTACAGATACAATTCCTAAGGAGATAGAGTATAATCTGATTCCGCTCACGATTCTGTTGGAGAATCTTGTCAAGTGCGATATTGATAATCTGGTGTTCATGTCAACTGCAGGTGTTATATATGGTAATTCGGGTGGTGGCGATAGTGAGTCGTCAAGCCCAGAACCAATATGCAGCTATGGTGTGCTTAAGCAGGCAAGCGAGGATTACGTAGCCTTCTATAACAGAGTATATGGCAAGCATTATAAAGTAGTAAGAGCCAGCAATCCATATGGATGGGGCCAGGGAAAGTATAAGAATCAGGGAATTATTCCAATCTATGTTGATGCACTTATCAACGAAAAGCCGATTGTAGTATATGGTGATGGTGAGAATGTTCGAAATTACATTATGATTGATGATCTAATTGATGCGTTAATTATGATAATAGATAATAATGAGTGTCCGGATGTTCTCAATGTCGGCTCGAAGCAGAACCTGTCTATCAATGAGATTATCGAACTTATTGAAAGAATCTCGGGCAGAAGATTTGTTGAGATACAGCGTGTGCCACATCGCCTGTGCGATGTGACAGTAAGTTCGCCAGATGTATCTTTGATTAAGCAGGAACTTGGCTGGGAAGCGAAAGTTCCTATTGAAGAGGGAATCGACAGAATCTATAAGGTGATGAAGTAGTTATACTAATCCTCTCTTCCTGAGTATGCGATTCTCAATTGTGCTGAAAATGCACTTATCGATGATAATACCGATTAGCACTATTACAAGCATTACGAGAGTTACCTGATTGATATCAGCCAGATCACGTCCTGTAATAAGAGTCTGGCCAAGACCGATGGATGTGGTCATAACTTCTCCAGCCATAAGCGCTCTCCATGCAAATGACCAGCCCTGCTTTAGTCCGGAGATAAGCTCTGGAAGAGCAGCTGGAAGTATTACATATCTATACATCTGCCTATTGCCAGCTCCCATTGTGAGAGCTGCTTTCTTGTATATAGGCGGAATATTCTTAATTGCATTATCAATAGATATTGCTATGCTGAATGTTGCTCCCATTATTACAACGAATAGAATAGCCTCTGTCGAGAGACCAAACCAGAGAATTGAAAATGGAACCCAACACACGCTAGGTAGCGTCTGGACGCCAAGGATTAATGGCTTAAGGTTCTTCTGCAAATATGCGAACCGGTTGATTAAAAGTCCAATCACAACTCCAATTACGAGGGCAATGAGATATCCCAGAATCCCCCTTCCGAGAGAATTGAGAATGGCATTGATGAGAGTTCCATCCTTGGTAAGTGCTGCTAGTCTCTCGAATACACCAAGGGGTGATGGGAAGGAATATGGCTTCCATACAGAGAGAATGTCAACGCCAAGATAGAAGGCACCCTGCCATATTAGGATTAGTAATATATAGAAAATAATAGCACTTATCATACTTCTTCACCTCGTACTTCTTCCAGAATCCTGTGACGCATATCAACAAATTCGGGCGAATAGACGTGTCTGGGGCGTGGAAGGGTATTGTCGACTATCTCCACAATTCCCTTTGTGACAGGAGAAAGAACAACAATCCTGTCAGACAGGTATACGGCCTCTTCAACGCTATGCGTAATAAAGAAGATGGTCTTCTTGGTCTCTTCCCATATTCGCTGAAGTTCTTTTCTTAAGTAATTAGATGTCTGCTTGTCCAGAGCAGAAAATGGCTCGTCCATAAGTAGAATATCTGACTCAACTGTTAAGGCACGTGCGAGAGCAACTCGCTGTCTCATACCGCCAGATAACTGGTGTATTGGATAGGTCTCATACTCAGAGAGCTTAACCATATCGAGATAATGTCTGGCGCGCTTAAGCTGCTCATCCTTGGAAATACCCTGCATCTTAAGTCCAAAACATACATTGTCTATGACATTAAGCCATGGAAACAGGCCATGCTCCTGAAACATCACTGTTCGTTCCGGACTTGGACCAGTTACCTTTCTTCCATCAAGGAGTATCTCGCCAGTCGTAGGTGTGTCTAAGCCGGCGATGAGGTTAAGTAGTGTACTCTTACCACATCCTGACATTCCTACTACACATACGAATTCTCCATCATTAATCTCTAAATCGATATTCTTAAGAGTCGGTGTGGTCTCATCATCAAATTGCTTGGATAGATTATTAATTAATAATGCCATTGTTAATTCCTTTACTTAATATACAAACTGTCATCAGGAAGAGCTGCTATGAATCCCTGATCCTTGCTAATTGAAGCAAATCCATCGATTGCATCCTTATTAACATCTGTGCTTACGTCTATACGACTGAAAGCTTCTGAAATAATAGACTCATCAAGAGACTTTCCAGTTGCCTGATCAAGCTCTGCATTAATTATAGCATAAGCGTCTGCGCTATTGTTGTTGATTTCCTCTGTTGCTGATTCGTGTACAGTAAGGAACTTCTCAACAATATCAGGATGTGCTTCGTAGAATTCTTTTCTAACAACTACAACTGCAACATCATACTGTCCGTTCATGTATATGGCATCGTAGTCAAGTAGCATATCACAACCATTTGACAGAAGAGTTGCGCCCCAAGGTTCGGGAACAAGTGCGGCGTCAATATCACCTCGCTCCATAACATTGGATACGTCGGCATTAGTAACTGCGCTAACAGTTACGCTACCGCCAGACGTAACTGGAGCAAGGCCATTCTGTGATAAGAGGTCCAGGAGACATAAGTGCTGAGTATTTCCAATCTGTGGAATCGAAACATTTTTGCCATCAAGATCGCTAACGGAGGTTATGCCAGAATCCTTTCCTGTTATAAGAATTGCACCGCCCTTTGTTGCACCAGAGAGAATCTGAACATCTCCCTGCGACTTAACGTTGGCTGTTACCGCTGGTACTGGTCCAATATATCCGATATCGATATCTCCGGAGAAGAGCGCCTCTACTTCAGCAGGACCAGCGTTAAATGCTGTCCATGTCACATTGTAGTCGCTACCAACAGCACTCTCAAATGATCCAGTATTCTTCATATATAAGGCCTGTGCATGAGTGATATTGTTGAAATATCCTATGTTGATTTCCGAATCGTCTTTTTTACTGCCGCATCCTGTAAGCAGGCTGGCTATTGTCAATACTGATAAAAGTCCAAGAATAATTTTTGATTTCATGGTAATTTCCCTTTCTTTGTTGCTTCTATGATTGTAATTTGAGATGTTTTTGAAATCAGCTGTTTCTTATACAACTAATGATAAAGGATTGAATGAACCAATGATATAGGATATAATGAAAACGATTACAGAGCGCATACAAAGGGGTTGTGCGAGAATTAAAAGCTCTGGCTGTTATTTGAGATAGTCAGAAAGTGAAAACGTTTACACGGAGGGAGTATGTCAATAAAAAGCATTGCAGATAAGGCGGGGACGTCTGTTGCAACGGTATCAAGGATACTGAATAATCCAGATTACCAGTGTCATGACAGATCACTGAATGAGAGAGTATGGGCAATTGCAAGGCAGGAACAATATGTTCCTAATAACATGGCAAGGAACCTAAGGAAAGGAACATCAAGGAGGACTGTATTTACGATAGATGTATTCCTTACTAGGTTTAAGTCTATTCAGAGCGACGCATTTTTTGAGGAAATATATTCTATTATCAGAGATGAGATTCTGTCATCAGAGTGTGCGTTGGGAGAATTCTATACGAGCGTTGATATAATGAATATACTGCAGACTGGCAGAGGTGGACAGCATATACCATATCGAAGTGATGAGATGGTTGCGAAAGATTCCAGAGTATATGGAAATGCGGTAAATGCTGTAGATAAAAACAGAGGTCTGATTATTCTGGGAAAATGTCCGGTGGAGTTAATATCCACACTGCAGGGAAAGTATAGATATATAGTTGGAATTGATAGAAATCCAACTGAGTATCTGTATGATGAGGTTGTATGTGATGGAGCAAAGGCAGCCGAAATGGCGGTCGAGTATCTTATTAGTAAGGGATATCGAGATATTGCATATATTGGCGACTGTACATATGAGGCAAGGTATGTTGGATACTATCAGACATTAATCAAGAACAGGCTTCAGCTCAACTATTCCAATGTATATCCGTCAGATCAGACTGAGGAAGAGGGGTATAAGACGGCGCTGAAGATAATAGAATCATCAAGCCTGCCTGCTGCTATCTTCTGCGCTAACGATATGACAGCAATAGGTGTACTTAGAGCATTTGCCAAAAAGAAGAACAGGCCGGCAATTATCTCTATTGATAATCTTGACAGAACCATGAATATCAAGCCAATGCTAACAACAATAGATATTCCCAAAAAAGAAATGGGGCATCTGGCAGTTAAGCTTCTGATTGACAAGCGCGATGGCGGTCATGAGAATAATATACGTATTGAACTTCCGTGTAAGATAGTTGAGAGGGAGAGTGTATAATCCATAATACGATATTTCGATAACCATGTTATATTATGGCAGAACCAACCATATAATCCGTGACTTGTACAGGTGGATGTTATATAATAAAAATAGTATGTCATCTGATTCGAAGAGGATAAATATATGAACACATTGTATTTGCATGTTGGAACACCTAAAACGGGGACAAGTGCAATTCAGGCTTTTCTAAAGAATAATAATAATGAACTTAATAATAGTGGATTTAGTTATCCATTATTACCATATACGGACAAGGGGTTCAGGGACTGGCGTCTTCGTACACTTTACAGTAAGAGAAAGAGTGAGAGGATAGCAGCTGGCAGAGTGGATAAAAACGGTTATGCCCTGAAGCATGCATATATAGACTGGCCTGCGTCTAAAAAGAATGAATTGTTCAAATGTATTGAAGAAGAACTGAAGAAGTACAACTGTATTATCTCAGATGAAGGCCTATGGACTAATCCATACATAGATATCAATTCGATAATTGCAGACTTAAGAGAACGCTTTGAGGATGTCAGAATAGTAGTATATCTTCGCAGGCAGGATCTGTATCTTGATGCAAAATGGAATGAACACATTAAGACCAATTCGATATCAACGGTAATAGATGATTATATCGTAAAGTATGAGAATGAATTGGATTATAATCGGATTCTTACTGAATTTGAGAAGCTCGTTGGAAAGGATAATATCATCCTGCGAGTTTATGAAAAAGGACAGTTTTTAGAAGGAGATTTGATTAGGGATTTTGTTGATGCCTGTGGATTTACACTCGACTGGGAAAAGGTCAAGATACCAGGAAGAGTTAATGAACGATTGGATGGCGAAAAGCTTTGGATGAAGTATTTTATCAATAAGTATTATAGCCAAGACCAGCCATCTGAAATTGTAAAGAGGGAAATGTTTGCCTACAGAGCTGTTCATGGTCAGACGGGTTCGGGATATCTAAGTGCTGAACAGCGTAAGACTATGCTTGATAAGTATAGCGAGGGTAATACTAGAATAGCTGAGAGATATCTGAACAGAAAGTGGCTTTTTAAAGATGAAATCATAGATATTGAGCGCAATGAGTGTGATATATCCGAAAGAGAGAAGAGAATTATAGAGTTATTTTCAGACTTGGTATCTGAATATGAGGATGACTTGAAGGTAATCAAGAGCAGTAAGATGCATATCTGATGACATTAGGAGTAGTAAGATGTCAAACACACTAATTATACATGTTGGAACGGGTAAAACCGGAACGAGTGCCATACAGAAATTTTTGGCAGACAATGCAGAAGAACTTAAAAAATATGGTTGGATGTACCCAAACCTTGTAAAAGACTGGGATGGCAGAAAAGTGCCTTATGAAGGAGAGTTCCCTAAAAACGGACTTATCGTCAAGAGAATGTTCGTAGATGAATGGGATGACGCTGATAAGGAGAAAGTCTGGGCGCTGATTAATGGATATCTGAAAGAGAGCAATGTCATTCTCTCCGAGGAAGGAATTTGGTCACATCCACAAATTGATATAAAAGAAGTTATTAGAGCTGCACATGAACATTATGTGAACGTGAAGATAATTTGTTACCTCAGAAGACAGGATTTATTCCTTGAATCATCATGGAATCAGAATGTTAAGCAATGTGTCTTTTTCGATGATATAGATAAGTTTGTTGAATCATATTCTGCGGTTGAATATCAGAAGAAGCTGGATGAGATAGCAGAGATTATAGGCAAAGAAAATGTGATTGTTCGACCATATGAAGCGGGGCAGTTTGTTGGAAAAAGAGGCGATATTACATCAGATTTCCTGGTGAGCTGCGGAATTGAGGACGACTGGGATGATGTTATTATGCCAGGAAGAATCAATGAGAGACTCGAGGGAGAATATCTTGAGATTAAGAAGGTGTTTAATGAGGAATATGCCAAGGGTACAACCGTTTCAAATGCAAGAGCTGAAAGATGTTTTGTGGCTCACTGTCAAAGCAACGGGAAAGTTGGATACCTGTCTGAAGAAATGAGGCGAAGTATCCTTGAGAAAAGAAAAAAAGAAAACGAATATATAGCGCGAGAGTATCTTAAGCGCGAAGATGGGATTCTATTCTATGATGATGGTACGGATATACCGTTGTATCAGGATAATCTGACTGACAGAGAGAAGAGTATTATACAGATGTATGCCAGGGTTATACTGGAATATGAGAGTGAGATTAAGCGACAGAAAAGAAAGAAAAGCTATATCAAACTAGCGAAAGATAAAATAAGAAAGATATGTAAATTTTAGAAAGCGGGGAATTTTGAGTGAATCAGTTATCACATTTGGATGAGTTAGAAGCAGAAGCAATACATATTATCAGAGAGGTTGCGGCAGAATGCGAGAAGCCAGTAATGCTTTATTCTATCGGAAAGGATAGTTCAGTTATGCTTCATCTTGCAATGAAAGCATTCTACCCAGAGAAGCCACCTTTCCCTTTTATGCATGTTAATACAACATGGAAGTTCAAGGATATGATTACGTTCCGTGATAAAACTGCAAAAAGACTTGGAATTGAGATGATTGAATATATCAATGAAGAAGGAATTAAGCAGGGAATCAATCCCTTCGATCATGGTGCAAGTTATACGGATATTATGAAGACGCAGGCGCTTAAGCAGGCTCTTGATAAGTATGGATTTACGGCTGCGTTCGGTGGCGGACGTCGTGATGAAGAGAAGAGCAGGGCTAAGGAGAGAATCTTCTCGTTCCGTAATTCAAAGCATGCATGGGATCCAAAGAACCAGAGACCAGAGATGTGGAAGCTATATAATACGGAGATTAAAAAGGGTGAAAGTATTAGAGTGTTCCCTATTTCGAACTGGACGGAGAAGGATATATGGCAGTACATAAGAAGAGAGAATATTCCAATTGTGCCTCTTTACTACTCTGCTGTAAGACCTGTTGTTGAGCGAGATGGTAATCTTATCATGGTAGATGATGAGAGAATGAGACTGCTTCCGGGCGAAGAGCCAATGATGAAGATGGTAAGATTCCGTACACTGGGATGTTATCCATTATCAGGAGCTGTCGAATCTGAAGCTACAACAATTGATCAGGTTATTGAGGAGACTCTTAGTTCCGTAGAGTCTGAAAGAACAAGCAGAGTAATTGATAAGGATGGAGGCTCTGCAAGTATGGAAAAGAGAAAGCGCGAGGGGTATTTCTAATTATGAATGGATTATTGAAGTTTATTACCTGCGGAAGTGTAGACGATGGAAAGTCGACGCTTATAGGACATATGTTATATGATGCCAAGCTCCTTTTTGCAGATCAGGAGCAGGCTCTTAAGCTTGATAGTAAAGTTGGAAGTAGAGAAGGCGAGATAGATTACTCGCTTCTTCTTGATGGCCTGATGGCCGAGAGAGAACAGGGAATTACGATAGATGTTGCGTATCGTTATTTTTCTACAGATAACAGAAGCTTTATTGTTGCAGATACACCAGGACATGAAGAATATACGAGAAATATGGCAGTTGGTGCCTCTTTTGCAGAGCTTGCAATAATTCTTGTTGATGCTACGCAGGGCATTCTTATTCAGACAAGAAGACATGCGCGAATCTGTGCGCTTATGGGCATCAAGAACTTCGTATTTGCAGTTAACAAGATGGATCTTATTCATTACGATGAGCGTCAGTTCAGAAAGATTGAAAAGGAGATCAAGATTCTCGCTGTTGAACTCGAACTTGCTAATATTAAGATTATTCCTGTATCAGCAACAGAGGGAGATAATGTAACAACAGATTCACCTAACATGAAGTGGTATACAGGCGGTCATCTGCTTCACCATCTTGAGACAGTTGATGTTGATGATGGAACAACAGAAGAAGGCTTTGTTATGCCTGTACAGAGAGTGTGCAGACCTAATCATTCTTTCAGAGGCTTCCAGGGTGAAGTGGAGTCAGGAAGCGTTAAGGTTGGCGATGAGATAACTGTGCTTCCAAGTGGTGAGAAGGCAACTGTATCTTCAATCTATGTTACAGATCAGAACTCTGATGAGGCTATTAAGGGTCAACCTGTAACTATACAGCTTAATAGAGAGATAGATGTATCGAGAGGTTGTGTACTAACCAGGGATACGTCGCTTAAGTGTACTAATATGTTCACATCGACAATGCTTTGGATGGATGACGAGAAGCTTGTTGAAGGAAAGAACTTCTTAATTAAAGTTGGTACAAAGATGCTTCCGGCATCTGTTATGAAGATAAAGTATAAGATTGATATTAATACAGGTGAAGAGGTTCCAGCTAAAGATCTGTATAAGAATGAGATTGCGGTATGTGATATTGCCGTCTCTGAAGATATTGTTTTTGATAAGTTTGTTAATCATAAGTCGGTTGGTTCGTTTATTCTTATAGACAGAATCTCCAATATGACCTCTGCCTGTGGTGTTATCAGTCATTCGCTTAGAAGATCAGAGAATGTAATATGGCAGCAGCTGGATATTACGAGAGAGATTAGAGCTAATAAGTTAGGACAGAAGCCAGTTACACTTTGGTTTACAGGTCTGTCAGGAGCAGGAAAGTCTACACTGGCTAATGCTGTTGAGAAGTTGCTTAGTGTTGAGGGACGTTCAACAATGCTGCTTGACGGAGATAATCTTAGAAAGGGTCTTAATAAGAACCTTGGATTTGAGGAAAAGGATCGTATAGAGAATATCAGAAGAGTGGCTGAAGTAGCTAAGCTCATGAATGATGCAGGACTTATTGTTCTTACAGCACTTATTTCGCCATATGAGCGAGACAGAGAGATGGCTAGAGAGATAATAGGAACTGACAGCTTTGTTGAGATTCACGTTTCAACATCATTAGAAGAGTGCGAAAGAAGAGATGTCAAGGGACTATATAAGAAGGCAAGGAATGGAGAAATTCCTAATTTTACTGGTATATCAAGTCCGTTTGAGATTCCTAAAAATCCGGAAATAACTATCGATTCAGGTGCTCAGTCACTAGAAGAGACTGTTGATATACTTATGCAGGAGATTAGGAAGTATATTAAGTAGTATTATTGATATGGAGGAAGGGATGATGTGGGAGCACGAGCTTCAGGTAGCCAAGGAAGCTGCCGTTGCAGCGGGACTTGTAATAATGGAGATATACAATGACTGCGATGATATGCAGGTAGAGTATAAGGATGGAGATATGCCACTTACGGCTGCAGATAAGGCGTCGAACAGAATTATTGTAGACATGCTTCGAAGGGAATTTCCATTATATGCTATTCTTTCTGAAGAAGAGAAAGATGATCTTACCAGGCTTGAGAATGACCTGTGCTTTGTGGTTGATCCCTTAGATGGAACTAAAGAATTCATCAAGAGGAATGGCCAGTTTACGGTTAATATTGCGCTATCTTACAAGCATGAGTCAGTTATGGGTGTAATCTATGTTCCCTGTACTGGTGAGTTGTACTATGCGGCTAAGGATTCCGGAGCGTATTGTCAGGATGAATATGGAGATATAGTTCGACTTCATGTCTCAGATAATACTGATATTAAGAGTCTTAAGGTAGTTGGAAGTAACTCGCACAACTGTGAGGAGATGGAGAGGCTTATAGAGAAATATGGTTTGACTAATTTTGTCAGAGTAGGAAGTTCTCTTAAAGGATGTATGGTAGCAAGTGGTGAAGCAGATATATATTACAGATACAATCCAACTATGGAATGGGATACTGCAGCCATGCAGTGCATAGCAGAAGAGGCAGGTGCAATATTCAGACAGATGGATGGTAGTCCTATGCTGTATAACAGAGAGAATAGCCTTAATGATAAAGGATTTTATATAATCAATTCTGAAAGGAACTGCCTAATCTATGATTAACGTAAGCGGGAATGAAGTGTATAGAGAAAGAAGACACTTTAGTATTGTGTTTGGACTTATGACAATAATCATTCTTGCTGGGGTCGGAATACTGACGGCAGTTGTAGACCCTTGGTTTCATTTTCATGGGCCTATTTCAACCTTGCAATATAAAATATTCGACGAACGACATCAGAATCCCGGAATAACCAGTCATTTTGAATATGATGCAATTATTACGGGTACCTCTATGACTGAATATTTTAAGGCATCTGAAGTTGATGAGTTATGGGGGATGCATAGCATAAAGGTGCCGTTTTCAGGTGGAACATATAAGGAGATTTCCGATAACATCTATAGGGGATCAAAGAATCACAATATACAACTTGTTATAAGATCATTAGATGAGCGTGAACTTATCAAGGATAAGGATAGAGCTTATGAAAGAGAAGGTTATGAATATCCCTATTATCTTATAGATAATAATCCATTTAATGATGTCGAATATCTATTCAATTCTGAAGTTTTTGTCGATTCTGTTTGTGATAAGGTAATCAGATATACACTTCGAGGACATACAACATCCAGCTTTGATGAGTGCATTAATTGGACGCCAAAGTTGAAGTATGGCAGAACGATTGCATTGGAAAAATATAAGAGGCCGGAATTAGTGGAGGAAGAGGTACCGCTGTCTGACGATGAAAAAACGATGTTAATTGGAAATGTGTCACAGAATATTATTGGTCTTGCAAAGCAAATGCCGGATACGGAGTTTTACTATTTTGTTCCACCGTATAGTGTTTTGGAATGGGACAAACGAAGTCGGTCTGGGCGAATTAATTACTGGTTTGATGTGCTTGAGATAGAATATCCACTGTTGCTTCAGCAGGATAATATACATCTCTTTGCCTTTAGTAATAGGTATGATATAGTGGAGAATCTCGATTACTATAAGGACTCAGGACATTATTGTTCAGAGATCAACTCAGAGATACTAAGATGTATGCGTAATGGCGAAAATGAGATTACGATGAACAATTACAGACAATATATCGAAGAACTTCGCGCTTTTTACGGAAGTTATGATTATGATTCAATATTCGAGTGAGATATCATTGTAGTGAATGAGACATTAGCTGGCCAGGTATGGGGCGGCTATTGTTTGACCATATACATAAAAGAAGGTATAATATTAGGGAGTGCGCTCATGCGCATTCCCTAATTTATTATTATGAAATCTAGACTATGATTGGAGAGAAAAATGAGTTCAATATCTGTTGTTGTTCCGGTATACAACGAGGAAGAAAATGTAGCAAATCTTCATGGTGAAATTGTAGCAGCAATGAGTGCCATGGTGCAGGAGAAGCTCATTGACAAGTATGAGATTATTTTTATTAATGATGGTTCCAGAGATGGAACTGACAGGGTGTGCCGAGAACTTAGACCGCTTAAGTATATCCAGCTTAGACGTAACTTTGGTCAGACTGCCGCAATGGACGCCGGAATCCATGCAGCGACCAATGATTATATAGTCACAATGGATGGAGACGGCCAGAATGATCCAGCAGATATACCTAATATGCTCAAGTATATGATAGAGAACGATTATGATGTTGTATCAGGATGGAGAAAGAACCGTAAGGATACATTCATGAAGAAGTTTGTATCAAGAGGTGCTAACGCACTCAGATATCTGCTGATTCATGATGGAATCCATGATAGTGGATGTTCGCTTAAGATATATAAGAAGGAATGCTTTGATGAATTGTACCTGTATGGTGAACAGCACAGATTTATTCCTGCTCTTCTTCAGATTAAGGGATTTAAGGTTGGTGAGGTTGTTGTTAATCATAGACCTCGTACAGCTGGTAAGACCAAGTATAACTGGAAGAGAACAATAAAGGGCTTTGTGGATATGATATCTGTCTGGTTCTGGCATAAATATATATCAAGGCCACTTCATCTGCTTGGTGGAATGGGACTTTGCTTCTTATGCCTTGGCGGTGGTTGTGGAATCTGGTCAGTAGTGTTGTTCTGCCTGGGTAAGAAGATGTCACAGAACATCTTCCCACCATTGTTAACTATCTTCTTCTTTACGATTGGTGTGCTTCTGTTTGTATTTGGCCTAATTAGCGAGATGCTTATGAAGACATACTTTGAGACAAGAAATGACAGACCTTACAACGTGAAGGATATAACAGATTTGGAATAGTAAGAGTGAAAGGACACTATGAATATACTTGTTGTTTCTCATGAATATCCGCCTATAGGTGGTGGCGGTGCCAACGCATGCTTCTATCTGTGTCGCGAATTGGTTAAGCTTGGTCATAGCATTACACTTGTGACTGCGTCATATGCAGATCTGCCAGCACATGAAAAGGATGGAAGCCTGGAGATAGTACGTGTGAAATGTAAGCGAACAGATGAGAGTAAGAGTTCATTTTCGGAGATGCTATCTTATCTTATGTCAGCGCTTAAGTACTGTAACAAGAGGGTGAAAGCGGAGCGTTTTGACATATGTCAGGTATATTTTGGTATTCCTAGTGGCCCAATTGGTTGGTTCCTAAAGAAAAAATATAAGATACCATATGTGGTTCGCTTTGGTGGTGGCGATATTCCTGGAACGCAAAAGAGATTCGGAATCATGTATAAGGTCCTGGCTCCGTTTGTCAGAGCAATATGGAAGAATGCGTCTGCACTTGTTGCCAACAGTGTTGAACTCCGTGATATGGCATACGCATTTGAGGACGCATATGAAGTGTCAGTAATCAATAATGGTGTTGATATTGAGAGGTTTGTCAATACAGTGGACAGAGATTTATCTGAGAAAAGTATTCTTTTTGTGTCGCGTATCATTGAACGTAAGGGCCTTCAATTCATGATTCCGTATATGAAGAGAATTCATGATGAGACAGGAGCCAGACTTACAATAGTCGGAGATGGTCCATATAGAGAAGAACTTATAAGAATTGCCACAGAGACTGATACGATGGAATATATACGATTCTGTGGAAAGCTTACCGGTGAACCACTAGTTAAGGAGTACTTAAGTGCGGATATGTTCATACTTCCGTCTGCATGGGAAGGGATGCCTAATGTTGTGCTCGAGGCAATGGCAGCAGGATTGCCTGTTATTATGACTCCGTGTGGTGGAAGCAGTGAATTAATAGATGGCAATGGTTATGTGGCTTCGGTTGATGAGTTTGCTGACAGAATCATCGAATTATGCAGAGATGATGAACTACGAGGCAGAATGGCCGAGAGTAGCAGACTGAGAGCAAGGGATATGTTCTCCTGGACGCAGAAGGCCAGAGAATATGAGCATATGTACGAGGAACTATTATAGAACTATAGGCTGAGGGAAGATTTTGGACAAGCAAAAGGAAAGAATACTAATTCTAATATCGACACTTAGGACAGCAGGAGCTGAACGCCTTGCCGGAAGCTTATCCATTCAACTTTCGGATGCATATGATATAGATTTCCTGCTTAACAATACAGAGGAAGAGAATCTGGCTACTGAGCATAATGGAACGATAATATCGCTCGATATGAAGCATGAGGATAACAGGGATAAGCTTTCGTATCAGATCAAGCTTTTCTTTAAGAGGATGCGTACAGTAAGGCGTCTCAAGAAGCAGAATGGATATAGGGCATGTATTAGCTTTATGCCTAGCGCAGATACAGTCAATATTCTTACTTCGTGCAAGGGGTGTCTTAGTATACCTCATGTGGTCAACACAATGTCAGCCAGATCTAACAATGTGGTTAAGAATATTCTGATTCATACAGCGGTCAGATTTGTATATCGCAGGGCTCCAATTATTGTGGCACAGACTATTGAGCAGAGAGACGATCTTGTCAATAACTTTGGGATTAGTTCGGATAAGATAGTGGTCATCTATTCAAGAGTAGATACTGAACTCATTGCAAGAAGAGCATGTGAAGAGTTACCCGATGATCTCAAGGAATTCTATGATTCTCATAAGGTGTTTGTTACAGCTGGAAGGAATACTTTTCAAAAGGGGCAGTGGCATCTTATCAGGGCGTTTGCGGATGTATACAGGAAGCATTCTACGGCTGGCCTGGTAATCTTTGGAGAAGGACCTATGAGAGAGGAACTGGTCAGACTGTCTGAAGACTCTGGCTTATCGGATGTAATTGTCTTTCATGATAATACATCTATGCTTGAGTCATATATAAGTCATTCATCCGGATTCATATTTCCATCGTTATATGAAGGATTCCCTTTGGCACTTGAGACAGCTTTATCCTGCGGAGTGCCCTGTGTTGCATCAGATTTTCCTGGTGGTGCAAGGGAGATGCTTGGTGGATGCAATAAGGGAGAGACGGATTATGAACGTGCTGAATACGGAATAATAACTGCAACGGAATCTGACAATATATATGCAGCAGAAGAGCCATTGGATGTGGGTGAGAAGTCGCTTGCCTCGGCTATGAACATGTTGTTGGAGGATGAAGAGACGTCGAAGCACTATAGCAGGATGGCAAAGGTTAGAAGCAGAGATTATGATATCTCTGTGATGAAGGAAGATTGGCTAAGACTTTTGAATGAGTCGTAATAGGTGAGAAGGTTGTATGCATTCAGTATCAATTATGCTTGCTACATATAATGGTGGCAGATATCTTGAAGAACAACTACAGAGTCTGTTAGGTCAGGAAAATGTGTGCATTAGTGTTCTGGCAAGGGATGATGGATCAACTGATGATACGGTTTCAATTCTTGAGAGATGGAAAGAACAATCTAATGACCGGTTCTCTCTGGAGTACTATACGGGCAATGGACTGGGAGCAGCAGGAAGCTTCCTGGATATTGTGAGTAAGGTGGGCCTGGACACGGAGTATTATGCGTATTGTGATCAGGATGATTACTGGATGCCGGATAAGCTTATAAAAGCGATAAATCTGCTTGAAGAGTATGCAGATGTCCCAGCGTTATACTATGGAGACACTACAAGAGTTGGAAGCAACCTTGAGGATATAGAGAATCCATTTGGTAAGAGATATCATACTGAGAACTTTCCGGGGGTAATGATATCGACTGCTGCAAGCGGACTGACTATGGTAATGAATAGAAGGTTGATTGAGTTATTGAAGTCATATCAGCCATGCGATATATATATGCACGATCAATGGACGATTCAGGTATGTGCAGCTGTCGGTGGACGGGTTATCTATGATGAGAATTCGTATGTATTGTATAGGCAGCATAGTTCCAATGTAGTTGGTGGAAGCAGTAAGCTTCAGTACAGAGGATTACGACTATTAATGTACAGATTGAAGAAGCTCTTTATATATAAGGAACATCCCGCACAGTCAGCGGCAGAGATTCTTAATGGATATGACAGATATCTGTCGGAAGAATCTAAGGATGAGCTTGTTGTGCTAAGAGATAACAGGAAGTTAGCTAATCGCTTAAGGCTGTTATTTAGCCCAGTATTCAGAACAGGATACAGAGTGATTGATATAAGATTCGTACTACAGACGCTGTTAGGACAGTTATAACTGATATGGCTAGTGAGAAGAAGATAATAATTGCATTTGGGTGTGGATTAGGAAATCAGATGTTTGAATATGCATTTTATAAGTCCATGCAGAGACGATTTCCAGAGTATACATTTTATATCGACCGCAAGATAATGATTCCGCAGGAACATAACGGATATGAGCTTGATAAAGTGTTTGGGATAGAACTAAAGGATTGTTCTAAGAGCGACTATATTGGCTATCTCAGATATCTGTATATTCGTGGCAGGAAGATGTTACCTTTTAATGCTCTAATGTATGCAATTAGGAGTGTTTTTAAGAATAATACATTTTACCGGCAGGATAATAATACAGAGTATTATGAAGAGGTATTTGAGAGTAAGGATAAGAATCGATATTTTTACAAGGGTATATGGGCCAATGAGAGATATTTTGTGGATGATAGAGAGGCAGTTATATCTGATTTTGCATTCATTCAACCGTTAGATGAGCGTAACCAGAGATTGGCCAATGATATAGAGTCATGTCAGTCAGTGAGTATTCATATTAGGCGTGGTGATTATGTAACAGGCTCATTCAATATTCTCGGCGATGACTATTATAAGAAGGCAATAGACTATATTGAGAATAAGCTTGAAGGTGATATCCACTATTATGTATTCTCTGACGATACAGTGGCTGCGGAAAATCTGATGAAGAATCTGACGAATAATAAGATGACAATAGTGTCAGGAAATGATGGTGAGAACAGTTGGAAGGATATGAAGCTTATGTCATTGTGTAGCCATAATATTATTGCCAATAGTTCGTTCAGCTTCTGGGGAGCATATCTTAATGAGAATCCACATAAGATGGTAGTATCCTCAGCAGTTCCTATGAATAAAACACTTGTTCCATTCAGTTGTGAAGGATGGATATTGTTGTAAGTTGGAGATATCTTATGAATGTGTTATACATTACCAATAATGTTGAACTGTTTGGCGCTAATATGTCACTGTTGACGCTTATAGATGAACTTCATAAGGATAAGAGAGTAGAGGCTAGTATATTGATGCCAGCATCTTCGTCAAGCAGATTGGCGGAGACTTGTAAAAAGAAGGGGATACGGTATTTTGAACAGCGTTATCGTTCAAACTGTATATTGTCTGGTATCAGGAACAAGCTGATTCATAGGATTAAAAAAAGACTTTTGCGCTATATTGATTATCGCAGGGTATTACAGACAATAAAGATGTCTGGCGTAAGATATGATGTTATTCATTCTAATACATCTGCGGAAGATATTGGCTTGTATTTGGCTGAGAAGCTGAGCATTCCGCATGTGTGGCATATTAGAGAGAATCTATATGATCATTATGCAATGGAATTCGTCTATTCAAGGAAGCGATTCGGAATGAAACTGGAACGCAGTAACAGTGTAATAACAATTTCCGACGAGATGTGTAATTATGTACGTTCACTATCTGATGCAACTGAAGTGAAGCGAATATATAATGGTGTGATTATTCCGGATAAATATGAGAAAGTATATGCATCAGATGGGATAGTGAGGTTTTGTGTTGTAGGACGGATTTCTGAAGGAAAGAACCAACTAGATGTTGTCAAAGCATGCGATAAGCTTCTGAAGGAAAAGTATCGTGATTTTGAGTTATATCTCGTGGGTAATATATGTGATGCCGATTGTGATGAGATTACGACATATATTGACAGTAATCAGGAATTGGTCGAACGTATCAGGATAATGCCGTTTGTTGAAAATATACATTCATTTTTGATCAATATGGATGTCGGAATCACAGCATCAGATTATGAGGCGTTTGGAAGGGCGACTGTTGAGTATATGGCAAACTATATGTCGGTGATAGGTTCCAACACAGGAGGCACACGTGAGTTAATTGAGGGTGTTGGATTATTATATGAGCTTCACGATATAGATGCTCTGGTAATGCATATGAAAGGGATTTTAGATAATCCAAAGAGTATGCAGGATAATGGGGCAATAGTGAGAGAAAGAGCAGAAAGATTTAGTGCAAAAGTTAATGCGAATCAGATTTATGCAGAATATGAGAGAATTGTGAACTAGCAGATGAATATTGATACATTTCTTGATATTGAAAAAGAATATAATCTATATGAATTGTCCATTAATGGAGTAAATTACTGGAATTACTGCCGATTTACAATTTGGAACGAGCAGATTGTTGCAAGTAAGCTGGCACTTTCAACAGCACATATCGTTAAGAAAAACAACTTATTTAGTAAACTTGGCAAGCTTTTTAAGTACCGAAGTTCCAGGGATATTAGCGGAAAAGATATATTGATTCTTAATCATCCGCGACGTGTTCTTAATAATGGCGTATACGAGTGTATATATACGGATGAGCTGGCAAAAAACTTGGATTCATATGTTTTCTGGGAAGAGTCAGCTAACATGAACCATATGTATCCTGTACCATCCAGTCCAATAATATATTCCGATTATGCAGAGATGATATGTGGTTACTATCTTATGCTTAAGATGAAGCGCTGTAAGAAGGAGTATGTGGCACTCAAAAATGAGATTGCCCCAAAAATTGATGAAGTTATAAGCAGACTTGAGAATGTGTATGACTGGCAGTGTGACAGAGATAGTCTGTATAGACTGTTCATTGTAACAATCTGGAAGATTAATTTTTTAAGACCACGATTTGAGAAGGTAATTAATCGCATAAAGCCGAGACTGGTATTGTCTGTTGTGGGATACAGCAATGTACATATGCTTATATGCGAGATAGCCAGACGGCATGGGATTAAGGTCGCTGAACTTCAGCATGGAACTATGGATGCATTACATGCTGGTTATCATTATGCCGAAGTAGGTGGAATAGATCAATTTGCAGACTATTTTTTAACATATTCTGATTACTGGAGCAAGCAGCTTAGTATTCCGATTAAGTCAGATAATATAATTTCAGTCGGATTTCCATACTTTGAACGTAAAGTGATGGAGATCAGGAAGAAGTATGTAGGGAAGTCAGATGCGTTACTATTTATCTCACAAGGGGCTTATGGAAAGCAACTTTCCCAGTTTGCAGTAAGCATTTCAAAGGATGAAAGATTTAGAGATATAGATGTAATATACAAGTTGCATCCTGGAGAGTACCACGAATGGAGGCAGCGATATAGCTGGTTAGCAGATTCGAATATACGCGTAATCGATAGTAACGAGTATAGCGTATATGACTGCTTTGCAATGGCGCGAGTTCAGATTGGCTGTACTTCCACAGCAATTTACGAAGGGCTGGGATTTGGACTTAGGACACTAATCCTAAAGACTAAAAATTCAGTGTCAATGGCCGGATTAATTGATGAAGGGTATGCAAGCTATATTGAATCAGTAGACGATATATATGATGCTCTAAAAGTGGATAACACATATGTATCTGCTGATTCATTCTGGAAAAAGGATGCTATGGATAACCTTATTAGTGAGGTATCTGTTCTGTTGGAGAAATAAGATGAATACTAATCCGCTTGTATCGATTATTACAGTATGCTGGAATAGCGAAAAGACAATTGAGAGGACAATTAAGTCTGTTATGGTGCAGACCTATGGAAATATCGAATATATTATCGTAGATGGTGCTTCAACAGATCAGACAGTGAGTATAGCAGAGAAATATCAGCAGGTGGCTGGGTTTACAATCACTATTATCTCTGAGCCAGATGATGGAATCTATGATGCCATGAATAAGGGAATCAATGCCGCACATGGAGATATAATAGGAATACTAAACAGCGATGACTGGTATGAGGCAGATGCTGTAGAGCGTTCAGTTAAGGCAATATGTGATAGCGGTGAAGATAAGTGCGTATCATATGGTGATATGCGTTTCTGGAGTCCAGATGGGATGAGTAAGACACTTCACAGACCATATACTGAACTTGAGAGAGATATGATTTTTCATCCAACATGCTTTGTGACGAAGGAGACTTACTCCGAGTATGGTGGATTCAATCAGGACTACAGACTGGCGGCTGACTATGAGCTGATGCTTAGGTTATATAAGAAAGGTGTGACGTTTGTAGATAATGGCGGAACAATTGCAAACTTCTCACTTGAGGGTGCGTCGGCATCTGTAAAATGTTCCTTAGAAGTTGTTGAAATCAAGTATCGTAATGGACTAATATCTTCAGGAGTCAGACTAAGAAAGCGCATGGCACTTATTATTCAGGATAAGCTTGGAATTAGAAACAGCGTTATATAGTATTAGACTGTTAATAGACACATGGAGTGTAGTA
>JAZUGT010000029.1:0-44404 GCA_045641365.1 Lachnospiraceae bacterium | reverse complement strand
TTCTGCAAGATGTATGAGAAGGGATGGATTTATAAGGGATCAAGAATTATTAACTGGTGTCCTGTATGTAACACATCTATTTCTGATGCTGAGGTTGAATATGAAGATCAGGCAGGTCATTTCTGGCATATTAAGTATCCTCTTGTTGATGAGAATGGTCAGCCAAGTAAGACTGAATTTTTAACTTTTGCAACAACAAGACCAGAGACAATGGTCGGAGATACTGCTGTTGCAGTTAATCCAAAGGATGAGAGATATGCATATCTTCACGGCAGACAGGTATGGCTTCCTATTGTTAATAAGGCAATTCCTGTTGTTGAGGATGAGTATGTAGATATGGAGTTTGGTACAGGTGTAGTTAAGATTACTCCTGCACATGACCCTAACGACTTTGAGGTTGGTAAGAGACATAACCTTCCTGAGATTAATATTATGAATGATGATGCTACTATTAATAAGAATGGTGGCAAGTTCGAAGGAATGGACAGATATGAGGCAAGAAAGGCAATTGTAGAAGAACTTGAAGGTCTCGGACTCTTAGTAAAGATTGAGGACTATACGCATAACGTAGGTACTCATGACAGATGTAAGACAACTATCGAGCCACTTATCAAGAAGCAGTGGTTTGTTAAGATGGATGAGCTTATTAAGCCAGCTGTTGAGGCAGTTAAGGAGGGCGAGATTAAGCTTATTCCACCAAGAATGGAGAAGACATATTACAACTGGACAGATAATATCCGTGACTGGTGTATCAGCAGACAGCTCTGGTGGGGCCACAGAATTCCTGCCTATTATTGTGCTGACTGTGATGAGGTTGTTGTTGCCAAGGAGGCACCTTCAAAGTGTCCTAAGTGTGGTGGAACTCACTTCGAGCAGGATCCGGATACACTTGATACATGGTTCTCATCTGCATTATGGCCATTCTCAACACTTGGCTGGCCTGAGATGACAGAGGACCTCAAGTACTTCTATCCAACAGACGTACTTGTAACAGGATATGATATTATCTTCTTCTGGGTTATCAGAATGATTTTCTCAGGATTTGAGCAGATGGGCGAGAAGCCATTCAAGACAGTTCTTTTCCATGGTCTTGTAAGAGATGACCAGGGTCGTAAGATGAGCAAGTCTCTTGGTAATGGTATTGATCCTCTTGAGATTATTGAGCAGTATGGTGCAGATGCACTTAGACTTACACTTATTACTGGAAACGCACCAGGTAATGATATGCGTTTCTATATGTCAAGAGTTGAGGCGAGCCGTAACTTTGCTAACAAGGTATGGAATGCAAGCCGTTTCATTATGATGAATATGGAAGGCAAGAGCATTGTGACTCCTGATGTATCTGAGCTTGAGCCAGTAGATAAGTGGATTATTTCCAAGCTTAATACAGTTGTCAGAGATGTTACTGACAATATGGATAAGTTCGAGCTTGGTATTGCCGTTCAGAAGGTTTATGACTTTATCTGGGATGAGTTCTGTGACTGGTATATCGAGATGGTTAAGCCAAGACTCTACAACACAGATGATGCCAAGAGCCAGAATGCTGCACTTTGGACACTTAAGACAGTACTTATTGATGCGCTTAAGTTACTTCATCCATATATGCCATTTGTTACAGAGGAGATTTTCTGTACATTACAGTCCGATGAGGAGTCTATTATGATTTCAAAATGGCCTGAGTATTCAGATGCTCGCGCTTTTGTAAGTGATGAAGCAGACGTGGAGAGAATCAAGGAAGCTGTAAGAGGAATTCGTAACGCTCGTACAGAGATGAATGTTGCACCAAGTAAGAAGGCAACAGTATATGTAGTTTCTGATAAGGATGAGGTTGTTAATACATTTGTAACAGGTAAGCTGTTCTTTGCATCACTTGCCGGAGCATCAGAGGTATTTGTTCAGAAGAATATGGATGGCATCGCTGATGATGCAGTATCTGTAGTTATTCCAGATGCTAATATCTATATTCCATTTGCAGAGCTTGTTGATATTAGTCAGGAGATTGAGAGACTTAAGAAGGAAGAGGCAAGACTTAATGGAGAGATTAAGCGTGCGTCAGGTATGCTTTCCAATGAGAAGTTCACTTCTAAGGCTCCAGCTGAGAAGGTTCAGGAAGAGAAGGACAAGCTCGCAAAGTATGAGCAGATGCTAGGAGAAGTACAGAAACAGCTTCAGAAATTATCAAAGTAAAGCCGATATATATCTATATAACAATGTAGTCAGTTCATTAAGATTCGGGACGTGCCTATGGAAGATATGCAGAAACTTTCCCCGGAACGATTAAGGGAACTTCGTGAACAACTTAAGACGGAAGCGGCGATGCAGGAGACACCAGTTAAGAAGGATGTGACTGAGGAACCTGCAGATGCCTATGCGCTCGATAATGGGAAGTATATTGATGTTGAGATTGCAGAGGATAAGATGTCAGCATCGGTGATTCTGGGCAAGCCGGATGAGGGAGAGACTTATTCTGTTCCTGAAGTTGTTGCGGCACTTCGTAAGTCCAAGGTGGTACTGGGATTTAAGACTCAGGACATTATGGATATGCTTAATGAGATGAGATATGAAGAACCTATTGTCGTAGCGACAGGTAAGGAAGTTACTCCTGGAACAGAGGGCTACTTTGAATTTATGGTTGACCTTTCTGAGCATAAGACACCTGAGATTAGAGAAGATGGTACAGTTGACTATTCAGCAATGGGACGTCTGGCTAATATCAGAGAAGGAGAACTGGTTGCTGTGTATCATCCAGCTGTGCAGGGGGTGAAAGGCTATAATGTTATGGGAGCAGAGATGCTGCCTAAGCTGGTGAAGGATCTTGCGCCTCTTAGAGGGAAGCACATTGTTCATGATGAAGAGACTGGTGAGTTCAGGGCAACCATAGATGGCAAGATTTCGTGCTCTAATAACAACGTAGAGATTCTTACTGTTCATGAGATTAATGATGATATTGATCTTACAGTTGGAGTTGTCGAGTTCTATGGAGATGTTGTAATCAATGGTAATGTTGAGGCAGGATGTCTCGTAAGAGCTGGACGTAATGTTACAATTAATGGAACCGTATCAGGGGCTAAGATTTTTGCAGGAGGAGACATTGTCCTAAGCAAGGGCATTCAGGGTAATGGTAAGGCAAAGGTCTCAGCAAGAGGTAATGTATACGCTGACTTTATTGAGTATGCTGATGTAGAAGCCAAGGGAGATGTTAAGGCCAACTCGGTTATCGGGTCTAATATAGTTGCGCTTGGCGACGTGGAGATAGATGGAACCAGAGGAGTTGTGCTTGGTGGTTACACGCATGGACTTATGGGAGTCAGGATGCGTAATGCCGGCAATGCTTCGGAGCCTAAGACAATCATTCATGCCGGATATACACCTGAAGAATATGAGAAGTATGCCGAGCTTGCCAAGGAAGAAAAGGGAGCTAAGGCTGAACTGGAGAAGCTTGTGGCAGATATGTCAGATCTGCTTGCATTCGTAAGAACGAAGGGTGCAACGCCAGAGCAGAAGAAGCAGATCTTTGATCTTAATGTTAAGAAACAGAAGATTTGTGACAGACTTAGAGAGATTGATGAGGATAAGCAGCTGATTTCTCAGACGATGGCAAAGGGAGCTAATTCATCAATAATTGTAAGTGGCGACATTTTTGTCAATACGGTCATATCAATTGACCTGGCGACATACAAGATTGTTGAACAGGACAGATATGCGAAGTTCGTATGTCGGAATGGCATTATAGAGAGACGTCTGGTCCCTATTGGGTAGAGAGCCAATGTATTCAATGAATATTTTTGAGATTGATAATTATAATGATGCGGTATCGTACATAGATGCGATACCGCGTTTTTCGGGTAAAAGCAGTATGGAGAAGACAATTGGCTTCCGTATCGAACTGTTATCCCGGGACGAACTTAATACGGGAGATGGATATGACCCTGTGGTAATCCATGTGGCTGGAACGAATGGGAAGGGAAGCGTATGTGCTTTTCTTACTTCCATGCACGGTGTGATGGGACGTAGTACAGGTACGTTTACTTCACCACATCTTGTCAGGACCAATGAGAGAATTGTTATCGATGGAAAGCAGATAAGTGATGAAGAATTTCTTGAGTATTTTTACCTTATTAGAAAGGCACTTGAGGAAGGCGGACATGTTACACGTGATGGAGAGATTAATTATCATCCATCATATTTTGAGTTCTTATTCTTTATCGCACTCTGCGCATTTACTATTCACAGAGTGGATGTTCAGATATGGGAGACTGGGCTTGGCGGACGACTTGATGCTACTAATTCGCTGCGTCACAAGAGTATATGTGTAATAACAGAGATTGGCTTTGATCATATGGAGTATCTTGGAGATACAATTGAGGCGATTGCAGCTGAGAAGGCAGGTATAATTAGACCACACATTCCTGTAGTAACAGTAGAGGGCACTGCGTGCAGGGTAATTCGTGAGACAGCAAGTGCATGTAACGCACCATGTACAGTTGTCAGTAACATGGACAATATTACTATTCATAAGGCAGATAAAGGGATTGATTTTTCGTATAATTCTCGTTATTATAAGAATGTTAGTTTTATGTTGGCAACGAATGCCTTTTACCAGGCAGAGAATGCCAGTATTGCACTTATGACAATGGAACAGTTATATTCCAGGGAAGAGATAAGTGTGGATATGATGCGCGAGGGATTGCTTCGTATGCGATGGCCAGGACGCATGGAAGAGGTGCAGCCAGGAGTGTTCTATGATGGTGCACACAATGTCGATGGAGTGAGGGCCTTTCTTTTGTCTGTTAGAGAAGACGGATGCAGTGGAAGACGATTCTTGCTTTTTTCGGCTGTTAACGACAAGCAGGCGGACATAATGATTAAGGATATCGTGGAGTCGTCGCTGTTTGCGACTATTGCAACGGCGCATATTGACTCATATCGCGGTATGGACATAGAAGAACTAAGAAGATATCTGAGCATTCATGATGATGCACGAGTGTATGATTCTGTAGAAGAAGGATTACATGCAGTTATGAGTGAGAAGTCAGATAAGGATTATGTGTATGTGTGCGGTTCACTATATATGATAGGAGAACTCAAGTCACACACTAGTGGAGAGAATTGATATGATTAACTTTGAAGATGAACTTAAGAAGTTCCATCCATCACTTGAGATAGAAGAAGCAGAAGATGCCATTTACAATCAGGATCTTACCGATATGGCAGATCTTCTCGTTAACTTTGTTAAGGAAGACAAGGAAGAAGCCAAGAGTGACAATCAGTAGTATGGAGATATAAGAGCATGATTTGCTATAACTGTGGTGCGACACTTACCCACAATGATTTCTGTACCAATTGTGGAGCTGATGTCGCTAGATATAAGAAAATAATGGGTTCAGCCAATATTCTCTACAATAAGGGATTAGAGCAGGCCAGCGTTCGTGATCTGTCAGGAGCAGTAGAATCACTTCGCCAGTGTCTTAAGATCAACAAGAATCATGTTGATGCCCGTAATCTTCTGGGTCTTGTATATTTCGAGATTGGAGAATATGTTGAAGCCCTTAATGAATGGGTAATAAGCAAGAATCTGCGTCCTTCCAAGAATATCGCAGATGATTATATTGGAATGCTGCAGGAGAATCCTGCTAAGCTTGATACTTATAGCCAGGCTGTAAAGAAGTACAACCAGGCTCTTTCGTATTGCTATCAGGGAACACTTGATCTGGCAATCATCCAGCTTAAGAAGGTTGTTAGTCTCAATCCTAAGTTTGTTCAGGCGCACCAGTTACTTGCATTACTTTATATTAATGCAGAGGAGTGGGAGAACGCCCGCAAGGAACTTAATAAGTGTCAGAAGATAGATGTTGGTAATACACTGACATTAAGATATATGCATGAAGTGTCTGCAGTACTTGATATGGATGATGATGTTAGTGACTTTAAGAGTAATAGAAAGCACACACCAGAGACAGTTAAGTATACTCTTGACAATGAGACAATTATTAAGCCAATGAACAGAGAATCACGTACAATAGGTACAGTGATTAATGTGATTATTGGAATTATTATTGGTATTGCCGTTGCGATGCTTCTCATTCTTCCAGCAAGAATAACAGCAGCAAGAGAAGGTCTTGATGAGAGTCTTAAGGCAGCCAATGAACAGATTGATGCCAAGACTGCTGAGATTACAGAACTTGAGCAGAATCTTAAGGCGGCCAACAATCAGAATGAAAAGCTCAACTCGGATCTTGAGGTATATATTGGTGAAGATGGTAAGATGACTGCTATGGACAGTCTGCTTGGTGCTGTTGAGGTATATCTTGACAATCCTGAGAATGCTACAGATATTGCAGCTAATCTTGATCAGATTGGACAGTCAACTCTCGAGCAGGCATCAGAGAGCTTCAACAGTGTATACAATATGCTTATGGGCAAGATAGGTGTTGATGTAGGTTCTACATATTATGATTCAGGTATTAAGTCATACCAGAGTGAGATGTATGAGGACGCTATAGCTGACTTGACAAAGGCAGTTGCTTATGATAATAGTAATGGAGATGCTTTGTTCAACCTGGGCAATGCATATCGTAAGTCTGGTGATACTATCAGAGCGATAGAGACATATCAGTCAGTAATTGAATTATTCCCTGACACAGAGATGGCTACCAGATCACAGCAGTATATTAATGAACTTAATGTCGATTGACATTGTACTTAGAAGTTAAGAGGAGAACAGCAATTGTTCTCCTTTTCTTTGAAAATAGACGAGTTGCAGAATGGACAACTGTAGCTCAGTGTATCCACTGGTATGTAGGAAAGAGGAGGAATTATGGCAAAGAGAGAAGACATCCACAAGGTACTGATTATTGGTTCTGGCCCAATTATCATTGGACAGGCGTGTGAGTTCGATTATTCAGGAACTCAGGCATGTAAGGCACTTAGAAAGCTGGGTTACGAGATTGTTCTTGTTAACTCCAATCCAGCGACAATCATGACAGATCCAGAGACTGCAGATGTAACATATATTGAGCCTCTTAATGTAGATCGTCTTGAGCAGATTATTGCAAAGGAGCGTCCAGATGCGCTGTTACCTAACCTTGGTGGTCAGTCAGGACTCAATCTTTGTTCAGAGCTTAATAAGGCGGGCATTCTTGATAAGTACAATGTTAAGGTAATCGGTGTTCAGGTTGATGCCATCGAGCGTGGTGAGGATAGAATTGAGTTCAAGAAGACTATGGATGAACTTGGTATCGGTATGGCAAGATCAGATGTTGCCTACTCTGTTGAGCAGGCGCTTGAGATAGCAGATGAACTTGGATATCCTGTAGTACTTCGTCCTGCATACACAATGGGAGGCGCCGGTGGTGGTCTCGTATACAATAAGGAAGAACTTAAGGTTGTCTGTGCACGTGGTCTTCAGGCATCACTTGTTGGACAGGTTCTTGTTGAAGAATCAGTTCTTGGATGGGAAGAACTCGAGCTTGAGGTAGTAAGAGATTCAGAAGGTAATATGATTACAGTCTGCTTCATCGAGAATATTGATCCAATCGGTGTTCATACAGGTGATTCATTCTGTTCAGCACCTATGCTTACAATCTCTGAAGATGTTCAGAAGGAACTCCAGAGACAGGCATACAAGATTGTAGACAAGGTTCAGGTCATTGGTGGTACTAATGTTCAGTTTGCACGTAATCCTAAGGATGGAAGAGTTATCGTAATTGAGATTAATCCTCGTACATCACGTTCTTCAGCACTTGCTTCCAAGGCAACAGGATTCCCTATTGCACTTGTGTCAGCTATGCTTGCATCTGGACTTACACTTAAGGACATTCCATGTGGAAAGTATGGAACACTTGATAAGTATGTTCCAGATGGTGATTATGTTGTAATCAAGTTCGCTCGTTGGGCATTCGAGAAGTTCAAGGGCGTTGAGGATAAGCTTGGTACTCAGATGCGTGCCGTTGGTGAAGTAATGAGTATCGGTAAGACATATAAGGAAGCATTCCAGAAGGCAATTCGATCACTTGAGACAGGAAGATATGGATTAGGTCATGCAAAGGACTTTGATTCGCTTACAAAGGAAGAACTTCTTGCAAAGCTTGGAACGCCTTCAAGCGAGAGACATTTCCTTATGTATGAAGCACTTAGAAAGGGTGCAACTGTAGAGGAGATTGAGAACCTTACTAAGGTTAAGACATACTTCATCGAGCAGATGAAGGAACTTGTTGAAGAAGAGGAGAGCCTTGTGAAGTCAAGCAAGGGTTCTATTCCAGCTGATGCTGCTCTTATTCAGGCAAAGAAGGATGGATTCTCAGATAAGTACTTAAGCCAGATTCTTGAGGTTGATGAGGCTGATATTCGTAAGAAGAGAGAGTCTATTGGTCTTGTAGAGGCATGGGAAGGTGTTCATGTTAGCGGAACACAGGATAGTGCATACTACTACTCAAGTTATAACATTGAGAAGGATGAGAGTCCTTCAACAGATAACAGAAAGATTATGATTCTTGGTGGTGGTCCTAACAGAATTGGTCAGGGTATCGAGTTCGATTACTGTTGTGTACATGCAGCTATTGAGCTTAAGAAGCTTGGCTTTGAGACAATCATCGTTAACTGTAATCCAGAGACAGTATCTACAGACTATGATACTTCCGACAAGCTCTACTTTGAGCCACTTACACTTGAAGATGTACTTAGCATCTACAATAAGGAGAAGCCTCTTGGTGTTATCGCACAGTTTGGTGGTCAGACACCACTTAACTTAGCTGCTGACCTCGAGAAGAATGGGGTTAAGATTCTTGGAACATCTCCAGCAGTTATCGACCTTGCTGAGGATAGAGATCAGTTCCGTGCCATGATGGACAAGCTTGGTATTCCAATGGCAGAGTCAGGAATGGCTGTTGATGTTGATCAAGCTCTTGCAATTGCCAAGAAGATTGGATACCCAGTTATGGTTCGTCCTTCTTATGTACTTGGTGGTCGTGGAATGGAAGTTGTATATGATCACGAATCACTTACAGAGTATATGAAGGCTGCTGTTGGTGTTACACCTGACAGACCAATACTTATTGACAGATTCCTTAATCATGCACTTGAGTGTGAGGCAGATGCTATTGCCGATGGTGCACATGCATATGTTCCAGCAGTTATGGAGCACATCGAGTTAGCTGGTGTACACTCAGGAGATTCAGCTTGTATTCTTCCTTCAGTACACATTTCTGAGGACAATGTTAAGACAATTAAGGAATATACACGTAAGATTGCAGAGGAGATGGGCGTAAGAGGTCTTATGAACATGCAGTATGCAATTGAGAATGACAAGGTATTTGTGCTTGAGGCTAATCCTCGTGCATCACGTACTGTACCACTTGTTTCAAAGGTATGTAATATCCGTATGGTACCTCTTGCAACACAGATTATTACATCTGAGCTTACAGGCAAGGAGAGTCCGGTAGCTTCACTTACAGAGAAGACTATCCCTAACTACGGTGTTAAGGAAGCAGCGTTCCCATTCAATATGTTCCCAGAGGTTGATCCAATCTTAGGACCTGAGATGCGTTCAACTGGTGAGGTTCTTGGCCTTTCGGCTTCATATGGAGAAGCTTTCTATAAGGCACAGGAGGGAATTCAGTCTAAGCTTCCACTTGGTGGTAATGTTCTTATATCTGTTAATAAGAAGGATAAGGATGAGGTAATTGAAGTAGCTAAGATATTCGATGAATGTGGCTTCAATATCTATGCAACGGATGGAACTCATAAGGTTCTTAGCGAGGCAGGTGTAAAGTCAACAAGAGTTAACAAGCTCTATGAAGGCCAGCCTAATATCAAGGATATGATAATCAATGGTGATATTCAGCTTATCATTAACTCACCTGTTGGTAAGGTAAGCGCTAATGATGACAGCTACTTAAGAAAGGCTGCTATCAAGGCTAAGGTTCCATATGTTACTACAATCGCAGCCGCTAAGGCAAGTGCTGAAGGTATTAAGTATGTTAAGAACAACAAGACAGCAGAGGTTAAGTCACTTCAGCAGTATCATAGTGAGATTAAGTAGTAAGTAATTACAGTATGATTATTAATGTCACCAGCCGAACAGGCTGGTGACTTAATTTAACACATATTTTATGGGGATATTATGATTATGCAGATTATCCCGAACAGGAGGTTATTATGATTAAGAAAGTAGCAACTGACAAGGCTCCTGCAGCCATCGGACCATATTCGCAGGCAATTATTGCTGATAAGTTCCTCTTCGCTTCAGGCCAGATTCCAATTAATCCTGAGACAGGTGCGGTAGAGGCTGTCACAATTGAGGATCAGACAACACAGGTTATGAAGAATATAGGAGCAGTTCTTATTGAGGCTGGATGTGGTTATGAGAACGTGGTTAAGACTACATGTTTTCTTGCTGAGATGAGTGATTTTGCTGCATTTAACAGCGTATATGAGAAGTATTTTCCTAATAAGCCAGCGCGCAGCTGCGTAGCTGTGAAGCAGTTACCTAAGGATGTACTTTGCGAAGTAGAGGTTATTGCATGTCTGTATTAATACTGCTAATTACTGCATTAATATGGGGAGTTGCCTTTGTAGCGCAATCAGTGGGAATGGACTTTGTAGGTCCATTCTCTTTTAATGCATCCAGATTCCTAATTGGTTCACTGTCTTTGTCACCGCTTATATTCATAAGGTGGCGAAGCCTTAAGAAAAACAGGAGCGACTCAGAATCTTCAGATGCCCCAATCCTGTTTCACAGCGATGCAATCAAGGGTGGCATCTGTTGTGGTGTCGTACTCTGTATAGCTTCGCTGTTTCAGCAGTTTGGAGTATGTTACACATCTGTTGGAAAGGCAGGCTTTATAACAGCACTTTATATCATTATTGTTCCTTTTATGGGTGTGATTCTGCATCAGAAGATTGGCGTAAAGGCATGGATTGCAGCTGTGATAGCACTGGCAGGCTTCTATCTGATGTGTATGACTGAGAGTCTTACGCTCGAACTTGGAGATGGCCTTGTACTTGTCGGTGCATTCTTTTGGTCAATTCACATAATGGTTGTTGATTATTATGTCCAGAAGGCAGAAGGTATTGTATTAAGCTTTATACAGTTCCTTATAAGTGGAGCTATATGTACTGTGGGAATGTTCATATTCGAGAATCCTACAATTCAGTCATTCGTTGACTGTGCGATTCCTATTCTGTATGCGGGTGTAATGTCATGCGGAGTTGCATATACTCTGCAGATAATTGGTCAGAAGAGGGTTAAGCCGAGTGTAGCATGCCTTGTACTTAGTCTCGAATCAGTTTTCTCGGCTCTTGCAGCCTGGGTACTTATGGGGCAGGTGATGAAGGGAATAGAGATTGCCGGATGTGTGCTTGTATTTGCAGGAGTGGTAATGGCACAGCTTCCAGATAGAAAAGTGGAGGAGTCTAACGATGCGTGATATGGAATTTAAGATGGAGAGACAGGGAGTGCTTAGCATCGGGGAACATGTCACAGTTACCGAGGGCGAACTTCCAAGTAATTACTATTATACAATAGACCCGTCGTTAGCTATGTCATTTAATGTCAAGCCTAAGGCAAGACTTAAGACCAGAGAAGGTGACGTGGTAGATATTAAAGAGAATCCGCGTGGATTCTATGTGACAGTCAGATTCGATGAAGACGATGTGAGTGAAGAGTAGACAGGCTTCAGAGTGCATAAATATGTAAAATAACAAAAAGGCTTGAATAATATGCAAGTCAGTTGTATATTTACAAAGTGAGAATAATTAATTGGAGGATACAATTATGGCAAAAGAAAAAGTTGTTTTGGCATATTCAGGTGGTCTCGATACTACAGCCATTATTCCATGGCTTAAGGAGACATATGATTACGATGTAGTATGTGCATGTATAGATGTAGGTCAGGAGAGTGAGCTTGACGGACTTGATGAGAGAGCTAAGCTTTCCGGTGCAGAGAAGCTCTATATCTGTGATGTTGTAGATGAGCTCTGTGATGATTACATTATGCCTACTGTTAAGGCTAATGCAATCTATGAGAATAAGTATCTTCTTGGTACTTCATTTGCAAGACCACTTATTGCAAAGGAACTCGTAAGAATAGCTCGTGAAGAGGGCGCAGTTGCAATCTGCCATGGTGCTACAGGTAAGGGTAATGATCAGCTTAGATTTGAGCTTTCAATCAAGGCACTTGCTCCAGATATCAAGGTAATTGCTGTATGGAGACAGCCAGAGTGGACACTTGAGTCAAGAGAAGATGAGATTGATTTCTGTAAGGCACATGGAATTGATCTTCCATTTGATGCAAGTCATTCATATAGCCGTGATAGAAATATCTGGCATATCAGCCATGAAGGACTTGAACTTGAGAATCCTGCATGTGCACCTAATTATGATGATCTTCTTGTTCTTAGTGTTACACCACAGAATGCTCCAGATGAAGCTGAGGATCTTGAACTTGAGTTCGAGGCAGGTGTTCCTGTTGCTATTAATGGCAAGAGAATGAAGACTTCAGATATCATCAGAGAACTTAACAGACTCGGTGGTAAGCACGGAATTGGTATCATTGATATCGTTGAGAACAGAGTTGTTGGTATGAAGTCACGTGGTGTATATGAGACACCAGGTGGAACAATTCTTATGGAGGCTCATACACAGCTTGAGGAGATCTGTCTTGACAGAGAGACTCTTGCATATAAGAAGCTTGTAGCAACAAAGTTCGCTGATCTTGTATATGAAGGAAAGTGGTTCTGTCCACTTAGAGAGAGTCTTTCAGCATTCGTTGATAAGACACAGGAGACAGTAACTGGTACAGTTAAGATGAAGCTCTACAAGGGCAATATTATCAAGGCTGGTACAACATCTCCATATTCACTCTATTCTGAGAGCCTTGCTTCATTTACAACTGGTGACCTTTATGATCATAAGGATGCATCAGGATTCATTAATCTCTTTGGCCTTTCAATGAAGGTTAGAGCTATGATGAAGCAGAATGTTGAGAAGAATACAAAGTAATTGATTATTACAAAGAATCCAAAGACGGAATGGCTGAGATTATCTTAGTCATTCCGTTTTTTAGTGACAGATATTCCCGGGCAATGTATAATGAACTGATATGTAATGGAGTAGGTTTAGGAGGAAATATGGAAAACAAGGGAAGTAATGTATTTGTAAGTCGTCCTGGAGAGGCTAAGCCGGTGGAATCACAGGTAAGTCAGTCTGCGGAGACTTCAACAAGTTATGTGGCAAGACCACAGGCCGGTGCGGTACAAAGACCAGTAGCACCACAGACGCCACCTTCGGGGGGACCAAAGAAGAAAAAGAGCCCGCTTAAGATAATTCTTATTATTGTCGCGGTTATACTGGTGCTTTTGATTTTTCTTGCATTAATAGGTGGCGATTCAGAGACAGATGGAGATATGTCAGCAGGTGATTACTCTTCATCAGATGACTATTCAGCATCTGGTGATGGCGCCAATTCTTCGGGAAGTAATAGAGAATACGGAACAGTTGCGTATGAGGTTAAGGATCCGGTTGGAACATACAGATCATTCTCTAAGTCCAACGCGGTTGATCTTAGCTCAGAAGAGATTGCTGAGCTTGCAGGCGGAAAGCACTTTGTTGATCAGTCATTTGATTTCACGCAGTATGCTTCAACCATCAATGATGCACACGAAGGAACATGGGGAATATATGTGTATATGTGTGGAAGTGACCTAGAGAGTGGTGGCGGAGCTGCAACTGGAGATATTCAGGAGATACTTTCTGCAAGTGTACCGGAAGGAAGTACTGTTGTACTTCAGACTGGCGGAGCTAGTCAGTGGATGATGGATGAGATAGATCCTAATTACACACAGAGACTTGCTTATGATGGCAGTAGTCTTGAAGTCGTTGATAGTCAGCCAATTATGAGCATGGGTGACCAGGGCTCGCTTGAGGACTTCTTAAGCTATTGTAAGAATAATGTGGCTGCAGACAATGAGATGGTAATATTCTGGAACCATGGTGGAGGAAGTCTTTCCGGAGCATGTTATGATGAGATAGCCGATGATGACCATCTTACACTTAATGAGATAGATGCGGCATTCACCAATGTATATGGTAAGGAAAGAATTGAAGCAGTAGGATTTGACTGTTGTCTTATGGCAACACTTGATACAGCAGAACTGCTTCGTAATCATGCCAAGATGCTTGTGGCTTCGGAAGAGCTTGAACCAGGCAATGGATGGTATTATACAGGATGGCTGAGCGATCTTGCATATAATCCCTCTATGTCCAATGCTGAGCTTGGCAAGTCAATCTGTGATTCTTTCATGGATGGTTGTCAGATGTATGGAACAGACTCAGAAGCAACACTTTCGGCAATAGATCTTACACAGGTTAATTTGGTGACTGCATCAGTCAATGCATTAGGAATAGAGATTCTGGACAAGGCCATGCAGAATCCTGAATCACTTACCCAGCTGGGACGTGCAGCACAGAACGCTGAGAACTATGGTGGTAATACAGATTCGTCAGGATACTTCGATATGGTTGATTATGGTGATCTCCTTGATCAGGCTGGTGATCTTGTTGCGACAACTGCCGATTATGCGAAGTATGCACTTAATCAGGCTGTAGTATATAACGTACATGGATATTATCGTTCGAAGTCGACAGGTATATCTATATATTATCCATATGACAAGTCAGAATATAGCCAGCAGAGATATGAGGCAGTTGCAGCTTCTGATATCTATGCGAGCGCTGTAAGATATGCATTCTCGGGCAATTTCTCACAGGAGGCATCTGATCTGGTCAATATGTACCAGACAAAAGCAGCTGAGTTTAATTCTGAGAATGGTAATGCAGGTGATGAGGCGGACACCAAGACGGGCGCAGGCGACGATAATTACAGCGATGACTCTAATGATTATTCATCAGATGACTATGCAGAAGATGACTATGCAGAAGATGACTATGATTATTATGCTGGAAGCAAGTCTATGTCGGCAATGACTAGAGCGGCAGCAGGCGCAACAGTATCTGTTGAGAGTCTTAACGATAGTGCGAACAGACTTGAGTTCACAAATAATGGCGATTATCTGAAGCTCTCTATCGATGATGAAGGATATCTTGGAACCAGTATTGGTGAGAATATTGATGCAGTTGAGTCGGTACTTGCTGAATTGATGTACTACAATGAGAAGGAAGACAAATATGTGTCGTTAGGTACTGATAATGACATTCAGGTAGACTGGGATAACGGTGATATCAAGGATAATTTCCGTGGTGTATGGTTAGGCCTGGGTGGACATCAGATATTCATGGATATAGTATATGAGGGCGATGATTACAATCTCTATACTGTACCAGTTAACCTTAATGGTAAGCCAATGGATATGTCAGTTACGTATGATTATAAGACTGATACCTATAAGATGATGGGCTTGTCAGAGTCAGTCGACACAGAGGCTACTAATCAGCATGCGCCAAGAGGAACGGTAATGCCTAAGAATGGTGATGAGATCACTCTTATTGGTTATTATCTTGACGAAGAGACATTCGAGTGGATTGAGACAGAACTGGATACATTTACATATAGTGAAGATATGAAGCTTGAAGAGCAGGATGTAGCAGATGGTCTGTATGCAATAGTATTTGTTACAACAGATATGGCTGGTAATGAAGTATTCTCTGAATATGGCTATATCGATTATCATGATGGAGAGATTGACACTTATACGGATGATGAGATGGAGTAATAAGCTGTAATTTCCAAATAAGATTTATTATAGGATCCTTCTGATGGATGTTGAATCTGTCAGGAGGATTTTTTATGCTTACCTTATGCCTGTTTTATGCTATACTATACTCTATGGATGTAATAATACTTATTGTGGGATACCTTTTGGTTTTGAATATAGTAGGCTTTGCACTTATGGGGATAGATAAGCGTCGTGCAATTAAGAGAGCTTTTAGGATTCCTGAGGCAACTCTTTTTACAATTGCGATAATAGGCGGATGTATTGGCAGTATAGTGGGTATGTTTTTCTTTCGTCATAAGACACGACACTGGTATTTTTTGTATGGATTACCAACAATACTGGTGATACAGATTGCACTAATTGTGATGCTTCATTTTGCACCGCTTGAATTTGCTTTTCTTTAATTATTTGGGAGGTTATGGATGGATACATCGTTACATATAGCCCTTTGTGACAGTGAACCGGGAGACCGTAGACAGATGGAACGACTTCTGGGTCGAGAGTCTGATAAGCGTCTTAATACAACGGGAGGCTTCTATACAGATACGTTCGGAAGTGCAAGTGCGATAATTAATGCTCCACTTGTATATGATGTATACTTTCTTGATGCTACAGATGCTGCTGGCGATTCCTATACAATTGCTCAGGCAATAAGGGCCAAGGGCATACTGTCACCAATCGTGTTCTGCATTTCAACAATTGATTACAGAAAGTCAGGAGAGTTATTGCCTAACAGTGTTTTTCTTGATAAGCCAATTAAGGTGGCTGATCTTGCACTTGTATTAGATGAGGTAATTACTCAGAAGGTCGAGAATTATATTCCAACGATAGAATTAAGGAACAGCTTTGAGACATTCTATGTAGAAGAGAAGAATGTGCTTTACTTTACTGGTAATGGATATTCAATGGAAGTACATATGGTGGATGGTACAATTAAGCCGGCCAATGCATTTATTACCAGCCTGTGGAACGATATTACCCAGTATGGCACATTTCAGATAATCAGTATGGATACCATAGTGAATACAAGATATGTAGCATCCATAGGTCTATGGACCGTTACAATGAGAGACAGCAGCAGGCATCGTGTGCAGAACAAGTTTGTTAAGAATCTACGCAAGAGATGCAAGAATAATCGATGAACAGAATAGAGATCAGTAATAAGAAGAATTTTATATCAACACTTTTAGTCTCAGATTACTTTGATAAGTATCTTCTTAAGGAAGTATATCTGAAGACATCCAATATATATACAATCGATGGACGTGAGAACAAGGACTTTTATTCGGATAGTGACGACTTAAGTATTCTGAGTCCATATGAATACTCTGTCTGGAGTAAGCATAAGGGGATGGTCTTTGATCTGATTAAGGGGCATAATACACCGCTAGCATTCAAAGTGGTTCTATATGCACCAACAGAAGTATCAGGACAGCTTATTGGTGAGCAGAATGGTGATGTCCAGTATCTTACGCTTAATATTGTCTATGATGAGACCGGGATGAGCGTTACAAGCGCAGTAACATATAGAAGCTTTACACTTGACAAGGACGCTGACAAGGCGTGGGACAGATATATTGAATCAATAATTGAGAAGGAGTAAGAATTAAGATGCCTGTATTTGATTTTAAGGATAAGCCGGCAGATGCGTCGCAGGCGGTCTGCACATATAAGACATTCGAATCATATGAGAGCGAGGCAAGTAAGGAAAAGCCAATAATGGTACTTGATAATTCCTGTGGGAAGCTTAAGCATCATACAGGAGGACTCTTTGTTAATCCTATTAAGAGAACTTCGTTTGAGTTTCAGGACGATACAGAGAAGTATTCTGTAGATATTCTCAGAATAGATTCGAGATTTACAAGTCTGCTAAAGTGGCTTGGAGAGAATCATATCAAGGTAAGACTCTCCGGAGCAGTAACAGACGAAGGATATGCCGTATATAAGATTAGGGAGCAGGCTTTTGGTAACAGTACCAAGCTTTCAAGCGAGAATGGCTTCCTTCAGTATATGATTGAGAGACTTCTTGCTTCAGATCCACCAGTAGTAGATGAGCGGGATGAAGATGACAAGGAGGAGACTGGCGACTCAATGAAGCTTACGAGCATTCAGAGTATCACAGACTTTTTGTCATGTGCAGACAATACACTTCCTGATAATGTTAAGTTGTGGGCAAGACGTAATCTGTCTGTTGCCAAGTCGAACGAAGTATCTCCAGAAGAGAGACGTCATGCGCAGAGAGCGCTTTCGACAATGCTTAGCATTAAGTGGAAGAATAATTACTTTGCTGATATCGATCCAGTTGAAGCCAGAAGGATTCTTGACGAAGAACTCTATGGAATGGATAAGGTTAAGCAGCGTATTATAGAGACAATAATCCAGATTAACCGTACACATACACTCCCTGCATATGGTCTTCTCATTGTAGGTCCTGCAGGAACAGGTAAGTCACAGGTTGCATACGCGGTTGCAAGGATTCTTAAGCTATCGTGGACAACACTTGATATGAGTTCTATCAACGATCCAGAGCAGCTAACAGGAAGCTCAAGAGTATATGCCAATGCCAAGCCTGGAATCATTATGGAGGCTTTTGCTCAGGCTGGAGAGTCCAAGCTTGTATTTATTATTAACGAGTTGGATAAGGCCAATGAAGGTAAGGGTAATGGCAATCCTGCAGATGTACTGCTTACGCTGCTTGATAATCTGGGATTCACAGATAACTATATGGAGTGTATGATTCCAACTGATGGAGTATATCCAATTGCGACAGCCAATGATAAGAGTAAGATAAGTGCTCCGATTATGTCGCGATTTGCTGTAATAGAGATTCCTGACTATACTCGTGATGAGAAGAAGATAATATTCAGTAAGTTCGCACTTCCTAAGATTCTTAAGCGTATGAGTATGACTATGGACGAGATTGAGATTACAGATGATGGTCTCGATGCAGTTATTGATCTCTGTTCTGGAACATCGGGTATTAGGGATGTTGAGCAGGTTGCGGAGCATATTGCAGCCAATGCGTTATACCAGATTGAGGTTAATCACGTTAAGAGCGTTACATACAATGGTGATGCGATAAGAACACTTATTGAGTAGGAGATATAATATTAATGAGAATCAGCGTACAATAATACTGGTTCAGTACGCATATAATGCAACAAAATGAATTATATGCATGAATAAGTGCATAAAAACGTATGAGATATTGCATAATATGCATATAATGTGTATAATCATGCAATATCTTACTATGTTACGGCAAGAATATGTGTGGCAAGGTTGCAGTGATGTAATGACGCCAGGACGTTACAGGGACAGATAATATAACAGACAGGTGGTGAGGATTATGATTCGTACTATGACAATTGAAGACTATGATGGCGTTCGTAATCTCTGGATGAAGATTAAGGGATTCGCAATCAGAAGTCTTGATGATTCTTTAGAGGGTATAGACAGATTCTTAAGACGTAATCCAACCACAAGTGTTGTTGCAATAGAGGATGATAAGGTTGTTGGCGCAATTCTGTGTGGGCATGATGGTCGCAGAGGTTGCCTCTACCATGTGTGTGTTGATCCAGAGTACAGACGAAAGGGTATTGGTAAAGCGATGGTTGTTCATGCGATGAAGGCTCTTCAGGCGGAAGGAGTCAACAAGGTTAGTCTCATTGCTTTTACCAGCAATGATGTAGGTAACGCATTCTGGAGAACGATAGGCTGGACCAAAAGAGAAGATCTTAATTACTATGACTTTACTCTTAATACAGAGAATATAATCAGATATAATGAATAGTTGGAGGAAGCAGAGATGAATATTATAAACGGTGGTATTACGGCAGCTGCCGGATTCGAGGCGACAAGCTGCGAGGCCAATATTAAGTATAAGGACAGGACTGACATGGCAATGGTATATAGCGAGACACCATGCGTATGTGCAGGAGTATATACATCCAATGTCGTTAAGGCGGCATGTGTACAGTGGGATATGCAGTTATCTCAGAGTGGAAAGCCAATGCATGCTGTAGTTATTAATTCAGGAATTGCTAATGCCTGCACTGGAAAGGAAGGCTTCGATGCATGCGAAGCTACTTCAAAGGCAGTTGAGAAGTATCTTGGGGTTCCATATGATACAGTTGCTGTTGCTTCAACAGGAGTCATAGGAATGCAGCTTCCAGTCGATAAGCTGGTGGCAGGTGTTGAGAAGATGTCAGCGACTCTTGATGGCAGTATTGAGGCTGGAACTAATGCATCCAAGGCTATTATGACTACAGATACAGTTAACAAGGAAGTAGCTGTGTCCTTTACAGTTGATGGTAAGGAAGTTACACTTGGCGGAATGAGTAAGGGTTCCGGAATGATTCATCCTAACATGTGTACAATGTTAGCCTTCTTATCAAGTGATATAGCGATTAAGAAGTCGCTGCTTCAGGAGGCCCTGAGCGATGTCGTTAAGGATACCTTCAATATGATCACTGTAGATGGTGATACATCAACTAATGATACACTTATGGTTATGTGTAATGGACTTGCCGGCAATGCTGAGATTAGCGACAAGGGTGCGGATTACGATGCTTTTAAGGAAGCACTTTCATATGTGTGTGAGTTTCTGGCCAAGAAGATGGCAGCAGATGGCGAGGGTGCAACCAAGCTTTTTGAGGCTAAGGTAATTAATGCCAAGTCTAAGGAGGACGCAAGGACTCTTGCAAGGGCAGTTGTAGGATCTAACTTAAGTAAGGCTGCTATATACGGATGTGATGCCAATTTCGGAAGATTTCTGTGTGCAATGGGTTATTCCGGGGTAACATTCGATCAGAATGATGTTGAACTTTTCTTCGTAAGTGAAATTGGTAAGCTCCAGGTATTCGATCATGGCACACCGCTTACATTTGATGAAGATCTTGCAACCAATATAATGAAGGCAGAAGCAGTGACCATTCTCATTGATATGCATGAAGGTGATGCAGAATCTACAGCATGGGGATGCGACCTGACATATGATTATGTTAAGATTAATGCTGATTACAGAAGCTAAGCATAGGGAGAATAGAGATTATGGAAAAGCTTGAGATGGACAAAGTATTAGAGAAGGCTGAAGTACTTATTGAGGCATTGCCTTACATTCAGCAGTTCAATAGAAAGATTATTGTTGTAAAGTATGGTGGTTCTGCCATGAGTAACGAGGAGTTACAGCAGAATGTTATCAAGGATGTAACACTCCTTAAGCTTGTAGGATTTAAGCCAATTATTGTTCATGGTGGCGGTAAGGCAATTTCCAAGTGGGTTGAGAAGAGTGGCAAGGAAGCTAAGTTCATTAATGGTCTCAGAGTAACTGACGAGGAGACTATGGAGATTGCGGAGATGGTTCTTGGAAGAGTTGGAAAGAATCTTGTGAGAATGGTTGAAGAGCTTGGCGTAAGAGCAGTAAGTATATCTGGTAAGGATGGCGGACTGCTTACTTGTGATAAGAAGCTTAGCAATGGACAGGATATAGGATTTGTAGGAGATGTAAAGAAGGTTGATCCTAAGATTATATATGATCTTCTGGATAATGATTTCCTTCCAATCATTGCACCTATTGGTCTTGATGAGGAGTACAATACATACAATATCAATGCTGATGACGCAGCCTGCGCTATTGCCAAGGCTGTTGGAGCTAATAAGCTTGTATTCTTAACAGACACAGAAGGCCTATACAGAGACTTTGAGGATAAGTCGTCATTCATTCCACGCATCACAGCAGAAGATGCAGATAAGCTCATTGCATCAGGAATGATTGGTGGTGGAATGCTTCCAAAGCTTAATAATTGTACGGATGCTGTTAAGAATGGAGTAGGTAATGTGCATATTCTTGATGGACGTATACCACACAGTATGCTACTTGAGATATTCACTGATAAGGGTATTGGTACAGCAATTATAAATAACGAGGGTAAGTAATGAATACACAGAATATAATGACAATGGCAGATGATAATCTGCTGCATACATATAACAGGTATAAGATTGTATTTGATCATGGTAAGGGTGTACATCTGTATGATACAGAAGGTAAGGAATATCTTGACTTCTATTCGGGTATTGGTGTTCATGCCCTTGGATATGATGTTGAAGAGTATAAGAATGCGCTGAAGGAACAGATTGATAAGATAGTTCATGTTTCCAATCTGTACTATTCTGAGCCAATGGCAGAAGCGTCAGCTAAGGTGACACGCGTGTCAGGAATGGACAGGGTGTTCTTTACCAACTCAGGCGCAGAAGCAATTGAGGGAGCACTTAAGTCAGCTCTTAAGTATGCATATAATAAGGATGGTAAGAATAATCACGAGATTATCGCTATGGATCACTCATTCCATGGAAGAACCTGTGGTGCACTTGCTGTTACTGGAAAGGCAGCATACAGGGAGGCATTTGAGCCACTTATAAGCAAGGTTAATTTTGCTGAGTATAACAATTTGGAATCAGTGACCAGGTTAGTCAATGATAATACCTGCGCTATTATTCTTGAGACACTTCAGGGAGAGGGCGGAATATATCCAGTAGAGAAGGAATTCATTGAAGGAATTAGAAAGCTATGCGATGAGAAGGATATTATTCTTATTCTTGATGAGATCCAGTGTGGAATGGGACGTACAGGAACGATGTTTGCATTCGAGCAGTATGGAATTAAGCCTGATATTCTTACTATGGCTAAGGCACTTGGTAATGGAGTTCCAGTTGGTGCCTTTGCAATGACAGAAAAAGTGGCAGAGAATTCGCTTGTTGCAGGCGATCATGGAACGACGTATGGTGGTAATCCACTTGCATGTGCTGCAGTTTCCAAGGTTATAGATCTTTTCGAGGAGAAGGATATACTTAAGAATGTGAGTGAGGTAACACCATATCTTGAGAAGAAGCTTGACGAACTTGTGAGTGCACACAGCTGTGTTAATGGCAGACGAGGAAAGGGCTTTATGCAGGGCCTTATTCTTAGTGTTAAGCCAGGAGATGTTGTCAATAAGTGTCTTGAGAAGGGGCTCGTTGCCATTACAGCAGGCTCTGACGTATTAAGACTTTTACCACCACTTGTTATCACGACTTGTGATGTGGATACAATGTATAGTATACTTGACGAGGTACTTAAGGATTTTGATTAAAGATTAGTTGTAAAGTAGTAAGGTTTATTTATGAAAGAGATTAAGAGATACATTGCAGTGCTGCTCTGTGCAGTTATGGTATTAGCCGCAATGTATGCAGGTAAGACAGGAACGCTTGAAGAAGAGGTTGAAGCGTTTGAATATAACGATTCACTTGTTGTCTGGTATACAGATGATTCAATGACAGACTTCTTAAATGCGATGGCAGTAGAGTATCATGAGAAGTATAAGGTCAGAGTACTTCCTAAGCTTCAGTCTGGAGATGACTATATAGAGTCAATCTATGATGCATCTGTCAATAAGGAAGGTGCACCAGATCTGTATATTGCAGGTAATGATACACTTGAGAAGGCTGTTCTGTCAGGCTGTGCATCAGTTATACAGGATCCTAATTCAAGGGTAAGTGCATCCACTTTTCCTAAGACTGCCATTGATGCAGTAACATATGATGGGCAGAAAGTCGCTTATCCATACTATTTTGAGACTAGCGCACTTATATATAACAAGACTTATATGCATGATATGGTAAGTGATGTTGTTGAAGCTAAGAGTGCTGACAATCCTGATGAGAATGCAGAGGACGAAGAGGAGACAACTGAGGTTGACGAGTTTGCTGGGCTTGAAGGCGAGGAATTAATAGAAGCATATATGCAGAAGTCTATTCCAGAGACATTTGATGATTTGCTTAATTTCGCCAATGAATATAATGCGCCTGCTGAGGTTGAATCAATATATAAGTGGGATGTAAGAGACATCTTCTTTAATTTCTTCTATATTGGCAATTATGTTGATCTTGGTGGTGCCAGTGGTGATAATGTTGATAGCATTAATCTGTACAATCTGGATGCAATTAAGGCTCTTCAGGTGTATCAGGATATGAATCAGTTCTTCTCATTTGAGTCAGATGATGTTACATATGCCGGAGTGGTGGACGACTTCATACATGGCAAGATTGTATTTGCGTCGGTTACTACTGATATTGTTAGTAAGCTTGAACAGGCGAAGGCAGCAGGAGAATTCCCATATGAGTATGGAATAGTAATGTTACCTGATCTCAATGAAGAGATGGAGACAAGAAGTCTTTCGCTTACCAGCTCGCTTGTAGTGAATGGATATAGTAATAAGATTAAAGAAGCCAATGATTTTGCCAGATATCTGTGTATTGACAGTGCAGACAGCCTGTATGAGAAGACTGGTAAGGTTCCATCTGTAACAGGTGCGGTTCCAGAGGATAGTATGGAATATGCATTTGTTCAGGAGTATGGTTATTCTGTTCCAATGCCTAAGATGATGGCGACATCCAACTATTGGCTGCAGATGGAGGATACATTTGCGCAGGTATGGTCAGGAAAGGGTGTATCAAAGTGCCTTAAGGAATTGTCTGAGCAGGTTAAGTATCAGATTACAGGTTCAGAGGTTGAGGAGACATATATCGATGAGCCTGCAGAAGAGACTGAGACAGTAGAATATCTTGATGAGGAAGCTCTCAAGGAAGCTGCAAAGCAGGAAGAGTAGAATCAGAGACAGTATATGAAGTAAAAAAGCTGGGATTCACCAATTGGTAGTCCCAGCTTCTATTATGCAATAAAGTTAACAAAACCATTAACTAAGTAAGATATGCACTTGCACTATTAACTGCATTGGCACCATCGGCGGCAGCAGTTATTATCTGGCGAAGAGACTTGGTTCGTGCATCACCAGCAACAAAGATACCAGGAACATTAGTCCTGCAGTCTTCACCAGCAATGATATATCCAGAGTCATCCATATCAACGATTCCGTTAAGATATTCTGTTGTTGGATGCATTCCAACAGCAATAAATACACCATTAACATCAAGATCTGATTCTGCTCCTGTCTTAGTATTCTTAAGGTGAATACTCTCAACCTGATCTGAACCATTGATATTCTCGACAATTGTATCAAAGACTACCTCAATGTTGTCTGTATTGCGGACCGCATTCTGCAGAGTGCTTGCACCTCTAAAGGCATCCCTTCTGTGAATCAGATATACTTTGGAACATGCTCTTGCTAAGAAGAGTGCATCCTCGAGTGCAACATCACCACCGCCGATTACGGCAGTAACTCTGTTCTTGAAGAAAGCGCCATCGCAGGTTGCACAGTAGCTTACTCCCATTCCGGCAAGTTCTTCCTCTCCTGGGATGCCAAGATGATTATGTGTGGCACCTGTTGCAATGATTACGGCTCTTGCTTCTATTGGATCGGAATCGGTGATTATTCTTCGGATGTCACCATCAATCTCCAGACCTGTAACGTCAGCCTCTATGAAGGTAGTACCAGCCGCTTCAGCATGCTCCTTAAGCTTCATTCCAAGGTCAAATCCGCTGATTCCCGGAAGTCCAGGATAGTTGTCAACTTCGTAAGTCGTAAGAACCTGTCCGCCGCCAACGTCAGAAATATCAATGATGGCTGTAGACAGCCCGGCTCTCATACCATAGATACCTGCAGTTAAGCCGGCAGGGCCGGCGCCAATTATTGCTAAATCGTACATTTTTATCTCCATTCTTCATAATTAGCGATATAAAAAACAAGTTAGTATCTATTATAACACATTGTCAAAAATAGATAGAGATAAGCTAAAAAAATATTGCGTAATATACTCAACTCGTATAGAATTAATGTGTCATTATACGGGAATCTTCATCAGGGATGATGGAGGTTAATGATGAGAATAAAGTATCTGTTAAGATATGGCAGAGTGGCCAGTCTGATAAGAGGGAATGCGAGTTTATTTAGGGGAATGCTGGCACTTGCCCTGTGCATAACGGTTCTGCTTATAGTTGTTGCATGTGGCAGAGATTCTGAATTGTATGACAGCAATGGTCTTGAAGTTGCAGAGGCGACTGAAGAGGCGTCACTAGCAGACACAGTGACTGATACAGAGGTTATAGTGGAACTGCTAACTGAGGATGATACTCCGCGACTGGTTGTACATCTGTGTGGTGCTGTTAATAATCCTGGAGTATACGAATTCGATGCAGATAGCAGGATTATTGATGGAATAGCATCTGCAGGTGGACTTACAGATGCTGCATGTGCGGATGCACTTAATCTGGCGATGCCACTTACCGATGGCAGCAGGATATACGTTCCAAGCGTTGACGAGATGTCTCAGGATGGAGCAGGCACTATTGTTGGGACAGGTGATGGCACGGAAGCATTTATATCAGTTCCGGCGTCCGATGGACAGGCAGGTAGTAACGGACTTGTCAATATCAACACTGCTGATGCAGATAGACTTATGACGCTGACAGGGATAGGTAAGAGCAAGGCTGAGAAGATTATTGCGTATCGACAGAGCAATGGTCCATTTAAGTCCATAGAGGATATAATGAACGTAAGCGGAATCAAGCAGGCGGGCTTTGATAAGATTAAGGATAGTATAACGGTTAGGTAGATGAGCAGAGTATTAGTAGTTGATGATGAAAAGTTGATAGTGAAGGGGCTGAAGTTTAATCTTGAGCAGGATGGAATTACTGTTGATTGTGCTTACGATGGAGAGGAAGCTTTGGAGTATGCGCAGAGCAATGATTATGATCTTATTCTGCTGGATATAATGCTGCCTAAGATTACCGGATATGATGTATGTCAGATGATCAGAGAGAAGTCAGATGTTCCGATTATCATGCTAACAGCCAAGAGCGATGATATGGACAAGATATTAGGGCTTGAATATGGCGCAGACGACTATATGACCAAGCCATTCAACATTCTTGAGGTTAAAGCCCGAATGAAGGCTGTAATGCGCAGGTCAGCTGGCAGAGTCAGGACTGGTGGCAAGAGAGAACTAATCGAGTTTGATGGAATGGTTCTTGAGTCATCTAACAGAAGGGTCACAATAGATGATAAGGAAGTGCGTCTGACGGCTAAGGAATTTGATATTCTGGAATTACTTATGAACAATCCGGGCAAGGTATATAGCAGGGATGATCTGCTTAAGGCAATCTGGGACAAGGGTACGCCTGGCGATGCCAGAACTGTGGATGTGCATGTCAGAAGACTAAGAGAGAAGATTGAGACTAGTCCAAGCGAACCGAAATACGTTTTCACCAAGTGGGGAGTAGGATATTACTTTAATGCGAACAGTAAGTGATAAGATTAAGAGAATATCGATGTTACGCAGCTTTCGTCTGAGGATATTTCTGGTACTTCTGGTTATAGGAATAATACCATGTATCGTTCTTAGACAGGCAATTCTATATAATTATGAGGCGAGGGCTATAAGTGTAAGAGAGTCCGAGGTTCAGAATCAGTTCAATATTATAGCTAATCATCTGATTGCATATAATTATCTGCAGAATCAGTCTAGTGAAGTAGTCAATGCTGAGTTGGAACAGCTGTCTAATCTGTATGACGGCAGGGTGTTGATTATTAACGGTAATTTCAAAGCAATTAAGGATACATATGGAATAAGTGAAGGTAAGAATATTATTTCTGAAGAAGTAATTCGATGCTTCAAGGGGCAGAATGCCACTAATTACGACAGGCAAAATGGCTTTATTGAGATGACTATACCTATTACGGAGACAACTGTTCATGAGGATACTGGAGAGGAAGTGTCGATTGTACGTGGTGTAATGTTAACCAGTGTATCTGTAGATACGATATCCATGACTCTTAGTATTCTTGGTAGAACAGCGTGGATAATAGATCTGATGATGATAATCATTATATTCCTGTTAGCTATGTTATTCTCTGGTATACTTACCAGGCCATTTGATAAGGTAACAGATGCAATCAACGAGGTTAAGGGAGGATTCAGTGATGAATCCCTGTCAGTGCCCGATTATAAGGAGACGGAGCATATTGTCGATGCATTCAATCAGGTGCTGGCACGAATGAGGACGCTTGATAAGTCGCGCCAGGAATTTGTATCTAATGTGTCGCACGAACTTAAGACGCCGATTACATCTGTTAAGCTTCTTGCAGATTCGCTTATTATGCAGGAGGACGTATCGGTAGAATTATATAGAGAATTTTTGCAGGATATAGCTGGTGAGATTGACAGAGAGGATAAGATTATCTCTGATCTGCTTGAACTGGTCAAGTTAGACAAGACGAATGCGGAACTTGATATCAGTGACTATTCTGTGAATGATATTATTGAGAGAATTCTTAAGAGACTCAAGCCTATTGCTATGCAGACAGATATAGAACTAGTCTTTGAAAGTGTTCGTGAGGTTAGTGCACAGGTTGACGAGGTTAAGCTTACCCTTGCTATCACCAATTTTGTCGAAAATGCAATTAAGTACAATATCGAGCATGGAAGTGTGCATGTAAGACTTGATAGTGACCATAAGTTCTTCTTCGTAGAGATTAAGGATACTGGAATTGGTATTCCAGAAGAGTCACTGGATCAAATATATGAGAGATTCTACCGAGTGGACAAGTCTCATTCCCGCGAGATTGGCGGTACGGGTCTTGGACTTGCAATAGCAAGGAATATTGTACTTATGCACAGAGGAACGGTTGACGTGAGGAGTGTTGTCGGAGAAGGAACAACATTTACAATACAGATACCTGTAATATATGTTGGAAGTAAGAATCAGGAGTTGTAACAGATAGTATTATGAAGAAGGCAGTAAGAATTATAATGGCCATGTGTCTTCTTACAGCTGTAATTGGCTGCGGGAAGGCGCACTCAGGAGATGCAGCAACTGAATATAGTGTATTCTGTCTGGATAGAGAGGAGAATTCCATTAAGTCAGTAGGATACAGCCCATCTGGTGTAACTAATGAAGAACTTGCAGCGGAACTTATAGCAAAAATGTCAGAGATTCCAGAGGATGTAGATCTTAGGGAGGCAATCCGCGGCTTTAGTATAACAGATTATCAGATTAGTGATAATCAGATAGCAGTTGGTGTGAGCGAAGAGTACAGAACACTGGTGCCTACTACAGAGATTCTTGTCAGGGCAGCTATAGTAAGAACACTCACACAGGTTCCGGGAATTGAATATGTGAGTATGCATATTGGTGAGGAAGATCTCACGGATGCATTGGGCCAGCCGGTTGCACTTATGAATGAGTCGCAGTTTGTCGAGAATGCAGGCAACGAGATTAATGCCTATGAGAAGGCAAAGCTTAAGCTTTACTTTGCTTCTGAAGATGGAAGCGAATTGATAACAACTAACCGCAGTGTTGTATATAATACTAATATATCCATGGAGAAGCTTGTTGTGGAACAGTTGATTAAGGGGCCGACAGCAGATGGAATATATCCGGTTGTTAATCCGCAGACTGCAATAATTAACGTAACAATTAAGGATGGTATCTGCTATGTGAATCTAAGTGATGCATTTCTTACGGTTCCAACAGGTGTTCAGCCTGAGGTATGCCTTTATAGTATTGTTAATTCATTAGCAGAGCTTCCAGGAGTTAATAAGGTTCAGATGAGCATTGATGGAAAAAATGAGAGCATGCTTGGGGAATCATTAAGTCTGGCTACAACTTATGAGCGTAATCTTGAACTTGTGAGGAAGTAAGATGACATATATATTGAAGAAGCGCATATATGGCGCATTACAGGCTTTGATAGAGGCTGTGAAGGTCCGGCCGGTGGTTGCCATATGTGTCGCAGTGATTGGGGCTGTACTCCTGCAACAGCATATAATGCACGGTGGCAGGATGGATGCAGGACCACCAATACCTGATGATGGAAGCAGTATTGAGGTCAGCGGGACAATACAGTCCATTTCTATTAGCACAACCACCTATGGTGGTACACTACTTATATACATATCAGATGTATGTACTCAGGATGGTCTGAGTATAACAGGTCATATGCAACGTATCGTTGCAGAAGTATCAGAGGATGAACAATTACATATAGGTCAGCATATAGAAGTGAGGGGGAAGGTTGCATACTTTATGCTCGCCACAAATCCTGGCGAGTTTAATGCGAAAGAGTTCTATGGTAACAGAGGAATTATCTTTAAGCTTAAGAAAGCGGTTATCACGCAAAAGGGCGCAAGATACAGCTTAGTAAAACAGGGGCTGTATAATCTCAGGCTTAGATGTGAAGGGGTACTCACGAGGGAATTGTCAGTGGAAGATGCCGCAATAATGAAGGCAATGCTTCTGGGCAATAAGAATGAGATTGATGAAGACACAAGGGAACTGTTTCAGAAGAATGGGATATCCCATATACTTGCTATCTCAGGGCTTCATATTTCATTTATAGCAATGGGATTATACAGGCTTCTTAATCGCTGCCTAAAAATTGGCGTTAAGATAAGCGCATTTATAAGCGGGGGAATAGTGATTCTGTATGGAATCATGGTTGGATTCTCACCTTCAGCCTTTCGTGCTATATGTATGTTCGGTCTGTTCCTGATAAGTAAGATGCTTAAGAGGACATACGATTCACTGACAGCTCTGTCAGTAGCTGCGATACTGATACTTTTGTCTAATAAAGGATACATTTTCGATGCGGCATTTCTACTATCTTTTTCTGCCGTAAGTGCTGTAATTATACTGCTTCCAGCTTATTCGGAACATGTATGCCGGGTGCCATCATGGCTGCAGCCTTTGCAGATGTCACTGGCTATCTTCCTTATGACATTTCCGACAGTTGTGTCATGTTATTACGAAGTTGCATTTTATTCCATTATTCTCAATATTGTTATAATTCCACTTATGACTGTGCTGCTTATTATGGGCATTTTACTGGTATTAGCAGGTGTTCTGGGTGAAGCGGTGGTGTTATATGGCTGCGCTTTCTTGACTAACACAGTCAATACGCTGGGTTTAGGTCCTATCATACAGTTTTCCCGCAAGATTATCGAAGTAATTCTGTATCTGTATAAGGGAAGCTGTCGTGTACTTGAAAATACGGGGATGGCAAGAATCAATATTGCAAGTCCTTCAGCATGGAAGATAGTAATCTTCTATATATGTCTGTATGTGGGCTGTCATTATGCGGGGAGGCTGTTACTATACTACCTGGGCAGAGGAAGAGCCGGTAAGGTCGAAGATTCTAAAGGGGATGATGAATTGCCTAAGGTTATTGTAAGGGTAGTTTCATCATTTTTCTGGTTCGCGGCAGGAATAATTCTGATTGTTACAAACTATAAGCCGGGGTTAACTGTCACAGTTGCGGATGTGGGCCAGGGTGATGGGATAGTTATAGAGAACGGCACTGGAAGTACATACCTTGTTGATGGTGGGAGCAGCAGTAAAAAGGATGTGGGGAACAGGCAGCTTATCCCGTTGCTAAAGTATAAGGGCGTTAACAGGATTGCCGGAGTTGTCATCACACATCCGGATGAAGATCATATGTGCGGTATTATCGAGATACTTAGGAACTCTCGCAAGGAGAATCTTGTGATAGAGAACGTCTATATCTACAGTGGCGCAGCCAAGCTTAAGGAATATGATGAACTAAGACAGATATGCTCGGAACAGGGGATACAAATTAGGGGTATAAGAGAAGGTATGTCCATCAGAGACAGAAGAATGAAGCTGGATGTTCTGTATCCATATGAGGGGATGAGGACTGATAATCTCAATGATACTTCGCTCGTATTAGGGCTTTCATATGGAGATTTCAGCATGCTATTGACAGGGGATGTGGAAGAGGCTGGAGAGAAGTGGATTGTAGGAAAAACCGATGGAGACTTTGATTTTGATGTGCTTAAGGTTGCTCATCATGGCTCAATATCTTCAACGAGTCAGAAACTTCTTGAATGGGCGTCGCCTGAAGTTGCCATTATTTCAGTAGGAAGAGATAACAGCTATGGGCATCCACGTAGGGAAGTACTGGATAGATTAAAGGACAATGGATGCAGGTATTTCTGCACAATGGACTATGGAGCAATCGAGATATGGACTAATGGGCAGAAGTACAGGGTAACAGGTTTTACCGACTGATTAAGAGATGTGGAATCTCAGAAGAGTATTGAGGTTTACAATAGGAAGACTAGATTTTATAATACATATACTATGATTACTTATTTAGATGATGTTAAATCACCACTTTTACGAAGACTGACAGGAATGTCTGAGAATGAACTTCATAGATTATATGAGCCAGACGAAGGGCTGTTTGTAGCCGAAAGTCCGAATGTTATCATAAGAGCGCTAGATGCAGGATATGAGCCGGTAGAATTGCTCGTTGATGCCGGTAATATTGATTCAGATTCAGGCGTGAGCGCATTCGATGATCTTATTAAGAGAGTAGATGCGAAGAAAGCGGATATATACGCGCTTCCATCTGATGAGATAAGTAGAATACGTGGCTTTGGGATGACTCGTGGAGCTGTATGTCTTATGCGAAGGAGGGCGTTGCCTGACATTGACACTGTCATAAGTGATGCCAGAAGGGTCGCATTATTGGAGGATGTTATGAATCCGACCAATCTGGGCGCCATATTTCGTTCGGCGGCAGCGCTTGGCATAGAGGCAGTAATTATTACAAAAGGCTGTAGTGATCCACTGTATAAGAGAGCATCGAGAGTCAGTATGGGAACTGTTTTTCAGGTTCCATGGACTGTTGCCAGTGAGGCAGTTGCAGTTCTTGACAAGCTTCATTTGGCAGGATTCACATCGGCAGCAATGGCGCTTGATGATAGGGCTATAAGACTTGGCGAGGATAATCTTGGAGAGTCGGAGAAGATAGTAATTGTTCTTGGCAGTGAAGGCTATGGACTTAGAGAAGAGACGATTGCCTGCTGTCATAATACGGTGATGATTCCAATGTCCAATGAAGTGGATTCACTTAATGTCGCGGCAGCGGCAGCGGTAACATTTTGGGAATTAAGATAATGAAAGCGTGGCAATGCCACGCTTTTGTTTTAGCTATGTCGTAATAAGTCTGTCAGTAATGAATGTATATATAGAATGGGCCCATCTGAGTAACCTCAAAGCCTAATTCCTCCAGGCCGGCTTTTTCTTCTTCATCTGGCAGATACATTACATAATTTGAATTAATATCATATGGCGTCGGTGCATAGAATATAAGCTCATCTGTACCAATATTGCCATTAGTTGCAAGATCGTAATCATATGGACTGGTCTCGGTTGAGGCCAGATAGTGGAGATATGCTTCATTGATTCCGCCGAGGAATATTCTGCGAGAGGCAATATCCTCATCTAATGACTTGACATAGTTAAGTGCTTCAACAGGATTCTCTCCGAACAATCTCTGGGGGTAGATATCATCCGGATAGACATTAAAGTAGTAGTTAGTAAATGAAACAAAGTAACAAAGATAAGCAATGAGCGTAACAGCCCCCGCAATATAACTCCACTTCTTTCTGTAGGAAAGCATACAGTCTATTGTAAGAACTATCATGTAAGCCAGTTCGAAGAAGATCATATTAATTCTATATGTAAGAATTCCTTCGAGTAGTAGTGCAATAACCGTAACGCAGCCTGTGAATATTACAATTACGGTATTGATTGAAAATGTGCGTTTAACTAAGTCTCGCACACTTTTTACGATACTAAGCACAGCTCCAATAACAAGAAATGGAACTGATACGGGATAGAGATTGGAATATCCCTTGAAATTGCTGAATTCTGAGATGTCTGTCTTGAAGATGCATCTGTATAATCCATGGATATTCTCGCCAATATGACCAAGTCCGACCTCACGTGCTCTATAATCAATCTGCTTTGTAAATGTAATCACCCCAAGCTTAAGTTCAGGGAGGTCAAAAAGATTGATAATCTGAACAATTAGAAGCGGAGTTCCCAGAACAATCATAGGAATCATAAAAGCTAAAACAGATCTAAAGTCAATCTTCTTTGTCCAGATGAGATATGCAATAAGCAGGACAACAAACATTGGCAGAATCAGATAGCTAAGCGCATATGAATAGAAGGTTATTCCTCCGATGATTCCAGCCGCAAGCCACAAGGAATGCTTACTCTTAAGCACCGCCTGATGTATGCAGTCCATCATCAGGACTATAAGACCTAGCATAAGATTACAGTCTAAACCTATTCGGCCAGCCATTGTGAAGTATGGAACCATAGTAAATATTGCAAGATATATCAGTCCGGCTCTGTATCCGCGTTCGCGCCTAATAATTCTGTATCCGCATATGCCTGCAATCATCGAGAATATGACTGAAGGCAGTCTGATCGCAATCGGGGTTATACCCATAAGCATCAGCAGGGGCATATCGAGATAGCAGTAGAGTACACTTTGTCCACCGCCACAGTTATTAAGGTAAAGCGGCCAGCTTGAAAGATGACGCTCGACCCCAAAGTGTCCAAGGCTCCAGGAATCATAGGCCATTGCGATTTCATCTATATATATTCCACGCGGAACTTCGCTAAGCCTATAAATATGAAGAAAAAGAGATACCAGAATTAAAATGCTTACGGGTATTAGTTCTTTTCTTTTTTCAGGTAATTTGGATATAAGTGTTTTCATAGCACATATTATACTTATTTTTGGCATGGATGTATACAACAAAACGGCCACAGGATTACGCCTGCAGCCGTTCTTTTGAGGTAACAGCGGTAATACGCACGATGCGTATTGACTGTTATATGTATCTGCTAAATAGCAAGATCTACATGTGAAATTGTGCCGACATCGCCACTCTCCTTAAGAAAGATGCCTGTCTTTCTGATGACTCCCTGTGTGACATTATTACTGTCATTAAGAGAGAATTCAGTGGAGGTATTTCCTAGAAAAATAGCGCCCACGTCAGCATCCTTAAGCGAAATAAGACTGTCATTACCATTCTCGTCTTTCTTCCATATTAGAAGCTTTGAGAAAACATCATCAGCCTCATCAATCCATCCGTTACCATCACTGTCATAAACTGAAAGTTCTGCAAATCCATCGCCGGTCCTGGCACCAAACAGTTCTGAACCGTCATTAATCCGCCCATCACCATTCCTGTCCAAAGCTAAAAAGCCGCTTCCGCCGGTCGCCCAGGAAATCTCATCAGCCTTTCCATCGCAATTAAGATCAAAGCGATACTTTTTGTCGCTGATATGAGTCACATCTGAATCCACATTGATTACAAGCGGATCAGTGCAGATACGTCTCTCTGTAGACAGCGATACATTCTTGAATATACCTGCAAAGCTGCGTGACATGGCAAGCTCAACATTAAAGTTGATCTCTCTGCCATCAGCGGTGTGTGCTGTGCCAACACTTGAAAATACGGTGTCTTCTTTCTCCCATGCCGTAGTTGTAGTTGCTGTGATATTAGTCCAGATATTGCCACCAATTCCTGGAAATCCTCCTGAAGCATTGCCTGCAGTTCCTGTCCTAAAGTCCAGAGTACTGCCTGTAATTCCAATTGAGAACTCCATCTGCTGGCTAAATGACATAGCCATGCGCTGCTGGCGCAGTATGGAATTATCTACCCTTGATGGCCAGTCGCCAGAATCAAACTTTTCGCCCCGAAGAGCGGCTAGAATCTGCTTGAGGACACGTATTAGTCCGTCCTCGTCATCTACCTTAACTGGTTCTGAATTGTTTTTGGCCTGTCTTGCCTGCTGCTCTTTAAGCATACGCGTAAGATTATCAGCAGACTGTTGCTTTCGCCTGGCAATATCCTCTTTCTCGCTTTCCTTAATCTTCTGATCAAATTCGTGCATAGAGAAGAATTTGCCATTCTCAGACAAATCAAGAGTTGCAACTACACTTTGGTTGTTGGTTTCACGGGATTCTGTGACCGAATGTGAATATCCCTGATACTCACGGGCCGAAGACATAGAAATAGTACTGTCCTTGATAATCATAACATTCCTCCTTGAATCGTCGATTATCTGCACAAATTGTGCAACCTCCATGTTACTTTGGCGTCATCCGTGTCGCCTGTGACCTCCGTGTCACAATGAATAGGTATCTAGAATTACTATTCAAAGATTATATCGGCATTATGGAAGGATTATATAATATGTCAGTTGCTATAATGTGTGATTTTTGTTTTTGTTCCTTTGGCAGGTGGTATTGGTTGGGGATATATGTGACTTGTTGCCTTTGTGCCCTTGGCTTGCGTTGCGGGTGGGGCATATATGTGAATTGTTGCTGTTGTGCCCTTGGCTTGCGTTGCAGGAGGGGCATATATGTGAATTGTTGCTATTGTGCCCTTGGTATGCGTTGCAGGTGGGGCATATATGTGAATTGTTGCTATTGTGCCCTTGGTATGCGTTGCAGGTGGGGCATATATGTGAATTATTGCTATTGTGCCCTTGGTATGCGTTGCAGGTGGGGTATATATGTGAATTATTGCCTTTGTGCCCATTGTGTGTATCCTTATTAGGGCATATACATGAAAAAGCGCTGCTATGCCCCGCTACTGCGATATAAGCAGGGCATATAGATGGAAAAGTGTTGCTATGCCCCAGTACTGCGATATATGTAGGACATATAGATGGAAATGTGCTGCTATGCCCCGCTACTGCGATATGTGCAGGGCATATATGTGAATTGCTGCTGTTGTGCCCTTGGCTTGCGTTGCAGGCGGGGCATATATGTTAATTGTTGCAATTGTGCCCTTGGTATGCGTTGCAGGCGGGGCATATATGTGAATTGTTGCTATTGTGCCCTTGGCTTGCGTTGCAGGTGGGGCATATATATGAATTATTGAATATATGCCCGACTATTACTGTCTCACTTGGGTATAAATGATTCATATATTGATATATGCCCAGATGAGCCGCTTCGTCAGGTCAGAGATGTGACAAAGGGACACTCCTCGTGACAAAAGGACCGTCCCCAAAGAAAGCGAGCCGCTTCGTCAGGGCAGAGATGTGACAAAGGGACACTCCTCGTGACAAAAGAACCGTCCCCAATTTGACAACAAACCCAGGCATATGGTATATTCTTATAAAATGTAACAATTTTGTAACAATTACAATTTCTGCTTTGCTATGATTAAAGTGGGAATCAGGATGCTCGATATAGAGGATTCTGAAAGAGGATGAGATGAATAAACGATTAAGAACACTGGTAATGTTGGGCGTTCTTGGGACAGCGATTACGCTATGTCCTGTAAAGAGTGAGGCCAAGACATTATCTGCATCCTTACCAAGCGCTGGTTTTGCATTGGCAATAGATGGTGGAAGATCGGTTAGGCAGGTTAAGGATCAGGTTAAGGTAATTGTAAATAGTAAGAATAATACAGATAAGAAGTTATCGGATATAGAGACAGCCAATCAGGTGGCAGTGGCAGACACCATAGATTTCAATAAGGAGATTGTTGAACCGCGTGAGAAAAGTGCTTCTGCAGGTGATGAGATTGGCAAAAAAGTCAGAGAGGACTTTACCAATCTTGTAATTGCCAAGGTTAATGACTATGTCAATGTCAGAGATTATCCTGATGAGGAGGAAGGCAATATTGTTGGTAAGCTCTATGATAAGAGTGTTGGTAACTTCATCGAAGAGACTAATGGATGGTACAAGATTGAATCAGGAAGCTGTACAGGATATGTTAAGGCTGAGTATTGTGTGACAGGTGATGATGCCGTAGAACTTGCCAAGGAAGTTGGAACACTACTTGCAAGAGTTAACACGACAACACTTAAGGTTAGGGAAGAGCCTGGTACAGATACAACGGTATTAGGACTTGTTCCTATTGATGATGAGCTTATCGTAGTTGAGGAACTTGACGGATGGGTCAAGGTTGATATCGAGGAAGGTTATGGATTCGTATCTAACGAGTATGTAGATCTTCACACCGAGTTTGTTAAGGCTGAGTCCAAGGAAGAAGAAGAGACAAGACTTGCCAAGGAAAAAGCTGAAAGAGACAAGGCTAATGCAGCAGCCGCTGCAGCGAGAGCAGCAGCCGAGGGTAACAACGGAGGTTCACCTTCTGGATACAAGCCGGCTAATCCAGTTACATCTGTTGCCGGAAGCGGTTCGGGTGTTGCGGTTTGTAATTACGCATTACAGTTTGTCGGTAATCCTTATGTATTTGGTGGTTCTTCACTTACTAACGGAACTGACTGTTCGGGATTCGTAATGAGTGTCTACAGGAACTTCGGCGTATCGCTTCCACATTCGTCTGCGGGAGACAGAAGCGTCGGATATGATGTTGGTGGAATTGGAAATGCTCAGCCTGGTGACATTGTATGTTACTCAGGACATGTAGCTATATATATTGGTAATGGTCAGATTGTTCATGCATCAACAAGCAGAACAGGTATCATCGTTTCCAACGCAACATATAGAACTCCACTTTGTGTAAGACGTATCTTCTAATAAGCTTATATAGTGAATTGTATAAGGCAGGTGCTATGGCACCTCCCTTTTATAATGCTGGCAATAAAAACTATGAATATAATGAATGATTGTGGCACCTGCCTTTTTATGATGCTGGCAATAAAAACTATGAATATAATGAATGATTGTGGCACCTGCCTTTTATAATGCTGGCAATAAAAACTATGAATATAATGAATGATTGTGGCACCTGCCTTTTAATAATGTCGGCAATAAAAATCTATGAATACATTGAATGATTGCGGCACCTGCCCTCTAATAACGTCAGTGACTAGTCATATAGAACTAAAATGTCTGAATATTGTAAAATACAAAAAACGCATTGACATGCTTTTGAATGAACAGAATTAACAAAAGCTTTAGTTGACCTTAATAGTCAGCATACATAATACTAGACCGGTTATCCACATACGCAAATAACAGAAAGCCGATATTTGCCACTTATTCACTAAGTTATCCACATTTACACATATGAAAATACTCAAAATAGGGGATAATTATGGTTAACCACGCGAACATTTGTTTAGTGCATTATGACTAAAAGTGACAAATCTGGAAATAATACTTGCAAAAGAGGATGAGAGAAAAATTAGAAACAAATCACTAAATTGTCAGAAAAAATAGAAATAAATTAGTAAATGATGTAGACAAAATGAGGGCAAAATGATAGAATAAACGTACGTCATACATATGAATTGACGAATTTTAGACAGAAGGGACTGAGTAGCATGAAATATATCATTAGTGGTAAGAACATCGATGTTACCGATGGCTTAAAAAACGCAGTTCAGGACAAGATTGGCAAGTTAGAGAAGTACTTCACACCTGAGACAGAAGTACACGTTACACTTAGCGTCGAGAAGGATCGACAGAAGATTGAGGTTACGATTCCGGTTAAGGGTTCTGTGATTAGATCTGAACAGGTTAGTAACGATATGTATGTTTCTATTGATCTTGTTGAAGAGATTATTGAGAGACAGCTTAAGAAGTATAAGAACAAGCTTATTGAGAAGCATCAGAATGTTGATTATTTCCAGCCTGATTTTATCGAGAAGGATTATATCGACGAGGAAGATGTTAAGATTGTTAGAAGCAAGAGATTCGATATCAAGCCTATGTATGCTGAGGATGCATGCATCCAGATGGAGCTTACAGGCCACAACTTCTTTGTATTTGTTAACGCAGAGACAGATCAGGTCAATGTAGTATACAAGAGAAAGGGTAATACCTACGGACTTATCGAGCCTGAGTATTAGAATATAATTTAATATTGAATACGAGCGGAGACTGTGTAGTCTCCGCTTTCTTTTTGTGTCGGTGTGTTCACTAAAGTATTACAGTGTGATAGAATTACAACTATGTGGTATATAAGTTTATTTGCATTTTTACTATTAATATTTATATTGGGTTATTCACTTAAGGAGTCATTTGTTGATATGCTTCCTGTGGCATCAGGTACGCTGGTGCTCGTGCTTTATATTCTGGCAATGTTTGGAAGTATGAACTGGATAGGAGTGATAGGTGCGCTTGCGCTTCTTATGATATGTTGCTCCTTCGTGCTGATTGGAAGTAAGGGTAAGAAGCAGTTTCTAAGTGAACTGCAGCATTATTATATTAATCCGGTATCTCTTGCAATTATTGCAGGTCTTGTAGGCATCGGTGTCCTCACATCAGGGCATATTGCCACATGGTGGGACGATCTTAACTACTGGGCGACGGATGCGAAGGCTCTTTATTATCTGGGACATTTCACGGGTAAGTATGGCAATGTTGCACCGGAATTTGGAGATTATCCGCCGGCACTTCAGATTATCAAATGGTGCGTAGCGAGGCTTAATGCTACTGAATACAGTGAAGGACTAAGCTTTGCGGGCTACTATGTAGGTAATGCCATTTTTATGCTTCCACTTGTTGCAACATTTAGGAAAAGGAAGCCGGTCGTTATGGTGTGCGCCTTTGTAATTGCGCTTCTTATTCCTGGAATTGTCAATGACGTATGGAGATATGGAGCATGTGCAGATCTCTTTATGGGGATATGTTATGGTTCAGCTTTAGTCTCTGTCCTTGACAGGCAGGGACACAGTAAGGGCTTCTATTATTATCGAATATTTGTGCTTATGACACTGACAGCGCTTACCAAAAATGTCGGATTTGAATGGGCAGTCTACTTATGCATATTCTTTATTGCCGTGGTAATCATGGACAGAAGCAGAATACAGGAAGAGCATGGGAAGGGTTACATAAAGTATACCGTATACACTATACTGACGGCAGTGTCATTTCAACTAAGCTGGTGGATATACTGCCTTGCCAACAGGCGTATTGCAAAGCTCACAAGTTCAGGCGCACATATGGTTGCATCAGGATATGATCTCCCTGATGAGACGGCACACAAGGCGGAATTATTCCTAAAAGGATTTGCTTTTGAACCGATGCATACGGATCACACGTGGTGCCTGGATCTGTCGCAGTTGACTCTTATAGTCAGTGTGCTTTTGGTGGTGATATCACTTGGCCTGTTTAAGAAGATTTCAAAAAAAAGCATGTGGACATATCTTGGCTTCATGATTGTTACGGCGCTAATATCTTATGGAATGATATTCGTAGCGCATGTGTCCATTTTTGCAGGTGAGACACAGTATGATTCAGCTGAGGTTATGGCTATATCCATATCGCGATATACGGCACCATACACGGTTGGGGCAATTATGCTGTTAATATACATGCTGACATCCTGCATTAGTGGATGGATTCCGATGATTGCGTGCGCTGTGTTCGTGCTTGTTACGACTGACTATCAGGCGGCATATGATTGCCTGGCGGGATACAGGGCTACAGTAGAGGATGATCTGCAGGGAAGACATCAGATGATTGATGAGGCTGGCTGGAGATATGTAGACTATATGAAAGATATGGAACAGGTGTGGGGGCACAGAGTTCTGTTCCTGAGGGACGACACGGAGATACACTGGGTTAAGGATACGTATATAAGTAATGAGGTGGCGCCAGTTGCTACAGTATATGCGGGAATTGATCCGACATGGATGACAACGGAGGATATTGTTGCTTCCGTGCGCAGTTCACATGCAGAGTATCTGTATGTTCAGGATGTTGGGGTAGATGCAGGAGAATTACTGCAGCCACTAATGGCTGAGTCTGCAGAATACGTTAGTGAAAGGATATATCGAATAATTGACATTGATGGGGCATTGTTTATTACTCCGGTAGAACAATAGCGATGAAAATAATATTTAGGAATATAGTGCTCTTTATTAAGAAGGAGACAGTTTTTAGTATTGCGGTGCTGTTAGCGGTGGTTTCCTTTGCATGTGTACGTCCGGGACTGAGTGTAGTTGAAGGAATCGACTTCAGAACTCTGGTGTTACTCTATGGGCTGATGGCAGCGGTTGCGGGCCTTCAGAGGCAGCTATTTTTTACAAGGATTGGCAATAGGCTCATGGCGAAGGTGACTAAGACGAGATCGCTTTTTCTCATTCTGGTACTGGTAAGCTTTGTTTCGGCAATGGTTCTCACCAACGATGTGGCACTTATTACATTTGTTCCGTTTGCGATCCTGCTGTTGCCAATGGCAGGACACAGGGATAAGCTTCCTGTCATAATAATATTGCAGACAATAGCAGCTAATCTTGGTAGTGTCTTAACGCCGCTAGGTAATCCTCAGAACCTTTATCTTTACAATCTTTCGGGTATGGGAGTCGGCGAGTTTGCCTGCTTTATGCTTCCGCTTTGGTTGGTGAGTCTGGTTCTGGTAATAGTACCTGTACTTGTTATTAAAAATGAGGCGATTAAGGAACCTGAATGTCACGAGCTGCCTCGTTCAGATAAAAAACGTGAAAGGATGTATATTGCGCTGTTTATACTTTGCCTGCTCTGCGTTTTTAAGATTCTTGATTACAGAATCTTATTTGTAATCGTGACTGTTCTGGTAGCAGTATTTGACAGATACACGCTGCTTAATGTCGACTACATACTGTTGTTAACGTTTACTGGCTTTTTTGTATTTATATATGATATGAAGCAGATTCCTCAGTTTGTCAGCTTTATAAGCAATATGGTAAGCGGAAGAGAGTTCTGGGTTGGCATTCTTTCAAGCCAGGTTATAAGTAATGTTCCGGCGGCAATTCTTCTGTCTGGTTTTACTCAGAATCTCAAGACGTTACTGCTTGCTGTAGATGTGGGAGGGCTTGGTACAATAATTGCATCGATGGCAAGTCTTATATCGTATAAGCTGTATGCGGCATCAGCTGAAAGCACTCCGGGAAAATATATGAAGAAATTCATCTGTTTTAATCTGATATATCTGGCTATAGTTTGTGCCTTCTGCATTTTGGTCTACCATATATAGAATCTGAGTAAAAAGCATCAGTTTTTCTATGGATTGCACTTAAAGAAGTGCATAGAAATTCATTGAAAATAGAATAGAGATATTGTATAATTATAGAGCACGACAATGATAAAAAAATAACAATCTATCAATGGGGACGTTATTTTTGGTTATATGTCTATATTCAACTTAATGAAAGGAGTCATGAAAATGGCAAAGAAAGTAGTTATCGCAAGCGCATGCCGTACAGCAATCGGCACAATGGGTGGAACTTTAAGCACAACACCTGCAGCAGAACTTGGTGCTATCGTTATCAAGGAAGCAGTTAAGAGAGCAGGTATCAAGCCTGAGCAGGTTGATCAGGTATATATGGGATGTGTAATTCAGGCTGGTCTCGGCCAGAACGTAGCACGTCAGGCAACACTTAAGGCTGGCCTTCCAATTGAGGTTCCAGCAGTTACAATGAACGTTGTTTGTGGTTCTGGTCTTAACTGTGTTAACCAGGCAGCACAGATGATTATGGCAGGAGATGCTGACATCGTTGTAGCAGGTGGTATGGAGAACATGTCAATGGCACCATATGCTATTCCACAGGCTCGTTACGGATACAGAATGAACAACGGTACACTCGTTGATACAATGATTAAGGATGCTCTTTGGGATGCATTCAATGATTATCATATGATTAAGACAGCTGATAATATCTGTGAGGAGTGGGGAATCACAAGAGAGGATCTTGATGAGTTCGCACTTAAGTCACAGCAGAAGGCTGTAGCAGCTCAGGAAGCTGGCGCATTTGATGAGGAGATCGTTCCTGTTGAAGTTAAGAAGAAGAAGGAAGTAATCGTATTCAACAAGGATGAGGGTCCACGTCCAGGTACAACACCAGAAGGTCTTGCTAAGCTTCGTGCAATCAATCCTGATGGATTCGTTACAGCTGGTAATGCATCTGGTATCAACGATGGTGCAGCAGCACTCGTTATCATGAGCGAAGATAAGGCTAAGGAACTTGGCATTACACCAATGGCTACATTCGTTGCAGGAGCACTTGCAGGTTGCAGACCTGAGGTTATGGGTATTGGTCCTGTACCAGCAACACAGAAGGCTATGGCTAAGGCTGGTTACAAGATTGAAGACTTCGATATCATCGAGGCTAATGAGGCATTTGCAGCTCAGTCAATCGCTGTTGGCCGTGACCTTGGTATTGATGTTGATAAGCAGCTCAATCCTAACGGTGGTGCTATCGCACTTGGACATCCAGTTGGAGCTTCAGGAGCTCGTATCCTTGTAACACTTCTTCATGAGATGAAGAAGGCTGGTGCAAAGAAGGGTCTTGCAACACTTTGTATCGGTGGTGGTATGGGATGTGCCACAATCGTAGAGATGGACTAATTAATGAATATATTGCGGGCAGTTCGTGTAACTGCCCGGTCTAACTTAACATTGCGGCCCCATCAGGGGATGGCAATGTTTTGTTGCGTATAAAAAGTATAAAGGAGAAAAGAAAATGGATTTCATTTTATATGAAGTAAATGGTGCTGTTGGAACAATCACAATCAACAGAGAGAAGGCTCTCACTGTACTTAATTCACAGGTTCTTGATGAACTTAACGCTACTCTTGATGCAGTAGATCTTGATACAGTAAGATGTCTTATTCTTACTGGCGCTGGTGAGAAGAGCTTCGTTGCTGGTGCAGATATCGGAGAGATGAGCACACTTACTAAGGCTGAGGGTGAGGCTTTTGGTAAGAAGGGTAACGATGTATTCCGTAAGCTTGAGACATTCCCAATTCCTGTAATTGCTGCAGTTAATGGTTTTGCTCTTGGTGGTGGATGCGAGATCTCAATGAGCTGTGATATCAGAATCTGTTCTGATAATGCAGTATTTGGTCAGCCAGAGGTTGGTCTTGGAATCACACCTGGATTTGGTGGAACACAGAGACTTGCTCGTCTTGTTAGCCCAGGTATGGCAAAGCAG
>JAZUGT010000028.1:0-27314 GCA_045641365.1 Lachnospiraceae bacterium | reverse complement strand
AGTGCTGATACATGGTCGAATCCAGAGCTTTTTAAGTTCGATAAGGATGGTCTGCCAACTGGTGTAGCAGGATGCCCACCAGATGGTTTTTCGGCAACAGGACAGCTTTGGGGTAATCCACTTTATGATTGGGAATATCATAAGAAGACTGGATATGAGTGGTGGATTAAGCGTATTAGAAATTGCTATAAGCTATATGATGTCGTAAGAATCGATCACTTTAGAGGTTTTGATGAATATTACAATATTCCATATGGGGATTCAACTGCTGAGTTTGGTAAATGGGAAAAGGGTCCTGGAATTAGTTTATTTAAAGCACTGAAAAAAGAGCTTGGTGAAATGGATATTATAGCTGAGGATTTAGGATTCCTTACAGACTCAGTGCTTAAGCTTGTAAAGGATACAGGGTATCCAGGTATGAAGGTACTTCAGTTTGCCTTCGACTCAAGGGAAGACAGCGACTATTTGCCACACAATTATATTCAGAACTGTATTGTATATACTGGCACTCATGATAATAACACAATTCAAGGCTGGTATAATGATATGAAAAAGGATGACAGGAAGTTTGCTGATACATACCTTGATAATAAGGGGGCATCAAAAGACACGCTTCATTGGGATTACATCAGACTTGCTATGGGATCAGTGGCTAACCTTTGCGTAATACCTGTTCAGGATTATCTTGGACTTGGTGCTGAGGCTAGAATAAATACTCCCGCAACTCTTGGTAATAACTGGAAATGGCGAATGTCTGATAAGGCACTTACAAAGCAGCTTGCAAAGAAGATATACGAGGTCACAAAGCTTTATGCAAGAGCATAACTTAGTGTAATTATCGTGATTAAGAGCGGAGAGTCATAATGGGGAACCTATTAATTAGGAAATAGGTAGGTGAAATGGAGCAAATAACAATAAAGGATATTGCCAGAATGTGCGGATGTGGTGTCAGTACTGTATCACGTGCGCTAAACAATCATCCAGACATTAATGAAGAAACAAGAAATAAAATATTGAATGTTGTTAAGGAGACGGGGTTTGTTCCCAATAATAGTGCTAGAAATTTAAAAATCACGGATTCAAAGACAATTGCTGTTTTGATAAAGGGAATTGCGAACCCATTCTTTATGAAGATGATAAAGATTATGGAACAGGAAATACAAAGGCAAAAGTATTCTCTTATTTTGCAGCATGTAGAGTTTGATCAGGATGAAGTTGATGTTGCAATCGAGCTAGAGAGAGAAAAGAAGCTTAAAGGAATAATATTCCTTGGTGGATATTTCAATCACCCTAAGGAAAAATTAGATAAGATTAATGTTCCTTTTGTAATAAGTACTGTTAACATGACAGAAGAGTACAGCAGTAATTATGTCTCTGTTGCAGTGGACGATGTAAAAGAAAGCTATAAAATAGTTGATTATTTATGTAAACTAGGTCATAAAAAGATACTGTTAATTTCAGCTGATCCTAATGATGAGAGCATCGGAAAGCTTCGTAAAGAAGGCTATATGAAAGCTCTTTCTGAAAATGGAATCTCAGTTGATGAGAACCTAATAGTACCTATGAGTAATGATGCGGAGTCATACTCAATGAAGGCTGGATTTTTGACGCTACAGGAAGCACTTAACAGGAATCTTGATTTCAGCGCAGTATTTGCGATATCAGACGCAGTGGCCATTGGTGCATGCAGAGCATTGGCAGATGCAGGAAAGAGTATTCCAGGAGATGTTTCTGTTGTTGGATTTGATGGAATTGATAATGCGAAATACTATTCGCCACGAATTACCACAATTCGTCAGCCATTTGAAGATATGGCAAAGGCTTCAATTAAACTTTTGTTCAAATATATTGAAGGGGACAAGAATTCAGAGGAACTCCAGCGAAGACTGTTTGAAGGAGAACTTATTATAGGGGAGTCCACAATGGCTGTGTAAGATATAGTCGACTAAAAATATACGTTAATATAAAAAGATGTTCGTTGAGAACATCTTTTTATTATGTTGATGAATAACCGTAAACATGGTAGTATTTGGGGACGGTTCTTTTGTCACGAGGAGTGTCCCTCTGTCTTGGGGACGGTTCTTTTGCAACGAGGAGTGTCCCTCTGTCTTGGGGACGGTTCTTTTGCAACGAGGAGTGTCCCACTGTCACAGGGCGCGACAGCGAAAAATAGCCGAAAAAAGTGTGTCGACAGTAATATTCAGACAGCGGCGAGTTGCCGGGAAAAGTGAGAAGGTGAAAAGTATGAGTCAATATATTCTTGATATTCTTAGGGAAAACAGCGAGGAGAAGTTCAGAGAATTTCAGAGCAAGCTAATGCCAACGGTTGACCCTGCTACAATTATGGGAGTCAGAACGCCGGTGCTAAGGAAGTTGGCTAAGCAGCTGATTAAGGAAGACAAGGCTATCGATTTTCTGCACGAGCTTCCTCATAAGTACTTTGATGAGAATCAGCTCCATGGATTTATTATTTCGGAGCTGAAGGATTATAATCTGTGCATCGATGAGATTAACAGATTTTTGCCATATATAGACAACTGGGCAACTTGTGATCAGACATCACCCAAGGTATTCAAGAAGCATAAGGGTGAACTGATTAAGCTTATTCCTTCTTGGATTGCTTCGGGTGAGACATACACAATAAGATTTGCTGTAGGCATGCTTATGCAGTTTTACCTGGATGAAGACTTTGACGAAGAATATCTTAGCATGGTAACCTCAATCAAATCTGAAGAATATTATGTTAACATGGAAATAGCCTGGTATATGGCAACAGCCCTTGCAAAACAATGGGATGCGACGATTCCATATATCGAGGGAGGCGTTATGTCAACTTGGACTCATAACAAGACTATTCAGAAAGCAAGAGAGAGTTATCGTATAACTGACAACCAGAAAGAGTATCTAAAGTCACTCAAAAAGAGAGCGAGTTAGACAGCAGACTAAGTAGCCTGCACCAGATGTATGCGAGTGCCCAGATAAGACAGCAGTATCGCAGCGTGCAGGTGTATAGAGAGCCCGCAAAGTGCTAATACACAGCCTGCTCCAAGCGTATATCTTCAATCAGATAAGGCATTAACTAATGCTGGATTAATTGCTCTGACTGTTTGAAATATAGCATGAAAATATGGTATATTTTAGAGTAAGTATATACTATTACGAAGCCAGGGAATATAGATAACATTTGACGGTAAGGAGAGAATCTATGAAGAGACAGACAATGAGAATGATTAGCATGCTTCTGGTGCTTGTTCTCACATGGACATCCATTGATTTCAGCTCGTTTGCAGCTGAGATAGGTGATGTACCATCTGATGAACTCGTCTATGAGACAGCTACGACAGAGGAGAGTACTGTTGTTGAGTCAGCAGAGGTCGAGAGTACTATCGATGAGACAACAGAGGAAGAGACAGTAGTTGAGGAGAGTTCTGTTGAAGAGCTGGTTACAGCCATCGAGACAGAGTCAGAGACTGAGACTATGGAAGTCGTGGGCGAAGCATTGCCAGAGGTAATTGAGACTGTTACTGGAGACGATGTGGTTTCATATAATAAGTCGTATAAGACCAGTATCGATAATCAGGATATGTATCCTGTAGCACTTTATGCGCCAGTTGAGTATGATCTGACGACTCATGTTGGACCAATAACCTGCTCAGGCCTGACACTTGGTGATCGTGACATAATCCTTGCGGGTGGTGAGGTTGCAGTTAGTTATGATGGTATATACGGCGTTGGTGAAGCGAAAAGTGATTACAGCCTGCTTGAGATAACAGTGTATCTTTCTATGACAGATGTTGAAGGTCTGGATGACTACACAGATGTTCCAATGACTGTGACTGTTGATCTTGCCGACAGCTATAACGAAGAGGAAGCTAATCATAAGTCAATTGTCGTATCCAAGAATATTACTTTTGAGAACAGTGAGGACCATACATATGAGAATATGCCACAGATAGATGTGGAGTCTACGAGATGGTATATGACTCCATGGATTCCTCTTGATTCACCGATTGCTAAGGCAGAGATTGTGGGTGGAGATATCTCGAGTGAATTACAGTTGCTGTCGGGTACGAGTAACTACGGAGCGGATGACTTTGACGAGGCATATCCAATTGTGGAGATTCCTACTCCAGATGGCTACACTGCCAGCAGAGCAATGATGGTTGGAACAATGGATGCATATCGCATTGATACAACTGTGCCAATTATGCCTAAGGGAGTCTATGATCTTAAGATAACTACAGAACAGGGAACAGTAGTTACCCATAAGAATATGATCAATATAACAACTGACATTGAGACTGTTAGTGATGATGCAGTTCTTGTTCAGGATTCATATTACAGAGACAGTTCGGATAATGTATATCCATTTATATATGTGGGATTTGATAAGGCTGGATCTGTAGTTATAGACAGTCTTACAATTGATGACGAGGACTATAGCAGGTTTGCAAGTTCTAACAAGATGTCAACTGTGGAATCATCATATGACGTTATCAGATTGGGTGTGTATGGCTGCAGGAATGATCAGGGTGAGATGGAGATACCTGAGATTGCGGATGGAAGCCATAATCTCAAGGTGTTATTCCACACTGTAGAGTCTGGACCAGGTGTAGATAACATAGAGAGAATCTGCTCATACGAGTGTACCTTTTATGTTGGTGGCAAGATTCCGACTTCATCAGGAATGGAAGCGTACAGTCCTAATGCTCCAGCTAATGGAAAACAGAGACTGTATTCGAACTTTGTTACTTCACTTGCTACAGGTGAGACTGTTAAGAGTGCAAAATTAATAAAGTCTGATGCTTCGACGACGACGTACGTTGTTGGCAATTTGAATACTGAACACACATACAAGACTACTCTGTCATGTGATCCGTATAAGTACAATCTTGACATACCTGAGCTTGGTAGTTGCACAATTCGTGATTCAAATTATAGATTTGAAGATGCAACCAACGTCTACATTTCATATACCATTCCATTCGAAAAGATGGAGAACGGAACATATAATATTGAGATTACGACAAGTAAGGGTAATACATTTACTATCTACAACGCAGTTTTCGTTGAGAGGGATAGGCCACTTGTCAGAAGCTCATATTCTGTAAATGCAGGAAGATATGTATGTGATTCAACTGGTGATTATATAGCGGTTGTTGTATATGGTGACAGACTGTCTACAGATCTTGTTCCAAAGTTCTACAGCTCTTACGATCCAGTAGGAGGATTTGGAGAAGAGATAGCTGTATATGATCCTTCAGATGAGAACTGTGCGATGTCGCCAGATCTTGGTGATGGCATCGTATACAAGATACGTAAGAGTGAAGCTATGAAGAGCGTGCCAGGCGGAAGCTACATTCTGGCTTACGATAGTGAAGATGTAATCTATCTCAAGGGTGAAAGCGATCCTGTTAATACCGAAGGTAAGTGTATCGGTAAAAAAGGATCATTCTCATACAACGCTATAAGTAAGGTTGTGTATAGCAATACGGACGCCAAGAAGATATTAAGGGTGTATATTGCTAATAATGAAGTAGAGAAGCGATGTCTTACTACAGGAGATCTGGTACAGTTATCGACTATTACATGGATATATAATGGAAGCATGCCTACCAGAAAGTATACATATTACACAGGTAATCTGTGCACCGATGCAACCAGTCAGTACTATGTGGAAGTGCCTGCATCTGATCCATACTTTAAGGCTGTTTCGGCTAATGGCAGTGGTCAGCTTCTATTAGGAGAGGATAGTTATTACTTCTTTATTGAATCCAATGGTTCAATAAAGGTACTTAATAATCTTACAGCAGCGTCTGACTGGAAGATTAGAAATACTACAACGATGAACGTAATATATCAGGGTCAGAAGGGAACAGCAGTTCTTACTAAGGACCAGTTAGCAAGACTTTCAGCAGAAAGTAGTGTTCTCGTTGAGTTATATAGCAATACCGGAGCATTAACAAGTTCATATTATGCATGTTTCAAGAGCATTGCATCGGATGTAATAACATATGTTAATGATGGTGAATATGAAGAGGATATCTGCAATCCAGCAGTATTGCTTAAGGGTGACACTGCAGAGCTCAAGACACCAGCCAGGGATAATTACATATTTGGAGGATGGTATACTGACGCAAAGCTTACTAATAAGGTAACATCCATTACTGCAGTTGGCGGAAGAACAGTTACACTCTATGCGAAGTGGACTGGAGTAGAGTATACGATTACGCTTCATAATGGTGTAACATCCAGAGAGGTTAAGGTTCCGTATGACGCAAGGGTTAGTGGCATTAACTATGCATCGGCTCTTAATATTGCAGATGGATATGAGGTCACGGGATGGGCTGGAATAGATGGCGGAGAGAGTATGGTCAGCGATATAAGCATATTAACTGTTGAGTCGCTTGCTTCAATATTCACGTCTGTTGAGAAGAAGCTTGATATCTATGCTGTAGTTGAACCGGTTACATATTCAATTAACTATGTGACCAATGGATATACTGGAGACACAGATGGCTGGCCAAGAGTATATACAATAGTATCCGACGATGTAATTCTTCCAGATCTTACAGGTGATGCTACATTATTAGCAGCAGGATTTGAATTCCGTGGATGGTATGAAAGCAATGAATTCAAAGATGATGAGAAGGTTGCCAAGATTGCAGAAGAAAACAAGGGAGATGTAACAGTATATGCTAAGCTTGTAACTTCAGAATATACACTTAAGTTTGATTCCAACATTGCTTCATTTGAAGGACTTAAGCTGACATCAACAGCTGAACTTGAACCTGAGACACATAATTATGGTGAGATATATAATCTTCCGGCTAATGTATATACAGTAGCTAATGAGGATGGTGTTAAGTTCACATTTGCTGGCTGGTCGCTTACTCCTGATGAGGCGATAAGTATATCCGACAAGGCAATAGTTAACTTTGCCAAGAGTGATATTACAGATGGAAGTATTACGCTTTATGCGAACTATAAGAGTAGCTTTACAATCAGCTACAATGGACTTGATGGAGTGGCAGATACATCTGCATTCCCTACATCTTATGATTATGGTAAGGCTGCATCACTCCCCGTACCAGTTAAGGCCGGATACAACTTCTTAGGCTGGTATAATGACGCAGGTGTCAAGGTTGGAAGTATTACAAGAACTACATCAGGCAATCTCAATCTCACAGCCAGATGGGAAGAGAAGTCATATAAGCTTGTACTAAATCCTAACGGTGGCAAGGGTAAGGCAGTAACATTGCCTGTTTATTATACAGAGAGTCTGATTATCTCAGATTATCTCTATGGCTTTAGCAAGACTGGTTATACGGCAACAGAATTCACTTATAATGGTGTGACTGTTCCGGATGACACATTTAATCCGGAAGCCTACGGCGATGTATTCGGTGCCAAGGGCAGCAAGATTGTTCTTAAGGCTGTGTATACACCAGACAAGTTTACACTTAAGTATAATACTAACGGTGGAGTTGCAATTGCGGATGCAGAATATGCATATAGTACAACAGAAACACCAATTGACGTACCTGTAAGAGCAGGATATACATTCGCAGGATGGTTCAGGGATGCTAACTTCAAGGTTAGCGCCGGTAAGTATGATGCTTCCAAGAATATATTCAAACTTAAGAAGGGTACACTTGGTGACGAAGAGGGCAATATCAACCTCTATGCGAAGTGGACAGCTAACTACAAGGTAGTGCTTATCAATACAAAGAATAGCGAAGCAAAGGAGTTCACAGGATATAGTTATCTTGTTAAGAAGGCTCTTCCAGCAACTCCTTTCACAGCAGAAGGTGAGACAGTATCGGGCTGGAAGCTTAGTGCCGATGGAACAGAAGCAGATTATTCACTTAAGCAGGTTGTTGACGGTTCAGCTAATCTTACGCTCGATGGTGAAGAACTCAAGCTAGTACTCTACACAATCTGGGATATACCTGCACTTGTGCTTAACGCCAACGGTGGTGAGTACGCAGGAGGAGAGACAGCTGTTCGTAAGGAGTATGAGCTTGGAAAGGCAAAGAGCTTCAACGAGCTTAAGACTGTTCTTTCAGTTAATCCTACAAGAGTGGGATATACCTTTGGAGGCTGGTACCTGGATAAGGCTTGTAAAAATCAGGGTAAGATTAAGGCAACTGATAAGAGTGATATTCAGTTATATGCAAAGTGGAATCCATTAAGCTATACAGTAACATTTGTAGATGGATATAACCGTTATACACAGACAATATCTTACGGTAAGAGCGTAGCACTGAAGAAGAATACATTTACTAATACTTCGGGCTATGCATTCTGCGGCTGGAGCCAGACACCTGGCAGATATGGACTTGGAGATGTAGAATTCACTAACAAGCAGAAGGTTACAGATCTTGGTAATGTGATATTATATCCAGTATGGGCAAGTCATTTTACTATTGACTTTGATATCAACACAGATGATTTATCAGCAGTTGCAGGCGACAGAACTTCATATTCATACAGATATGGAGCAACTGTTAAGCCAGATGTATTCAAGACAATTTCACAGCCATCAAGACCTGGATATGTATTCTCAGGCTGGTGTACAGACATTAATTGCAAGAAGGCATTCAAGAGTATTACTCCATCAACATTTGGAGACTTTACACTTTATGCAAAGTGGACACCTGCCAAGTTTAAGGTTACTTTTGATGGTAACGTACCTGCAGGATCATCACTTAAGGGTAAGATGAAGACACAGCAGTTCACATACCTTAAGAGTGCAGCGCTCCTTAAGAATGCATATTCTGTTAAGGGCTATACATTCTCAGGCTGGTCAACAACACCAGATGGCCCTGTCGATTATCTTGATAGAGATAAGATAGACAGTATCTATGGCGAGTGCCCGGTTGGTGGCAGTGCAGTTCTCTATGCAGTATGGGCTCCTGTTACATATAGCATTACATACGTAGGTATGGATGGATATACCAATCCTAATCCTTCAACATACGATGCATCTACAGGAGTATCGCTTGAGGATCCTGAGGCAATTGGCTATACATTCGAGGGATGGTATTCAGACAAGCTTATGAAGAACAGGATAAGCGAGATAACAGTTGGATCGACTGGCAATAGAACTATCTATGCAAAGTGGAAACTGAATAGAAATTAGTAATATTATTAATCAGAAACAGGTGGAGCAGTATTATGAACTTTGATGACAGGCTTAGATGGACAACAACTGAAAAAAGAGAGATACTGAGTACACCTGTTTTTGACGTGTACAGGCAGCATGAGATATCAGCTACCGGAATAGAGGGAGATTATATAGCAGTTGATGCACCTCACTGGGTAGTAGTAATTCCTAAGCTGGATGACAAGTTTATCATGGTACGACAGTGGAGACATGCTGCAGGTGAGATATCAATAGAGTTCCCTGGTGGTGTAGGTGAACCGGGAGAGGATCCTGAGATTAGTGCTACAAGAGAACTCGAGGAAGAGACTGGATACAGGGCACATAAGATGACTCATCTTGGGACATTTGGTCCTAATCCAGCACTTTTCAGCAACCAGATACATTTCTATCTGGCTGAAGAGCTTGAAGATACCGGGAAGCAGAATCTTGATGCAGATGAGGTCCTGGAATTCCTTCAGGTTCCAGTAGATGAGGTAATTGACATGTGTGGCAGGGGTGAGTTCAGTCATGTGTTTATGGCAGCAGCTCTTGGCATGTATATTAGGGAGAGGATGCTTTAATGTCTGAGAATATAGATCCAAAATACTATGCTTATAAGGAACTCAGTTTTGGACAGCGTTTCTTTGGACATATTCGAACAGTTCTGACTCATAAGAAGCATGTCAGATATGGTTGTTTTCGAATGGGACTGTATTACCAGGGAATAGTTCATGACTTAAGCAAGTTCTCTTTTACCGAATTCAGCAGAAGTGTGATGTTCTATTCGGGTAAGTTCTCGCCTAATGCATCTGACAGAGTTATTACGGGCTGTTCGCTAAGCTGGATGCATCATAAGGGGCGCAACAAGCACCACTATGAGTACTGGACTGACTATACGCCAAGTACAGAACCGTATATAGTTGGATGCAAAATGCCGCTTAAGTATGTTGCCGAGATGGTAGCAGACAGATATGCTGCATGCGTCGCATATAACAAGGCAAGCTATAGCCAGGGTGATGCATGGAAGTATTATTCGAGATCAAGAGAGCATATTATTATTCATGAAGATACAAGAGCCGTGCTTGAGAAGGCTCTGACAACAATGCGTGACGAGGGAGAAGAGGCAGCCTTTGCCTATATGAAGAAGTTGCTTAAGATAACTAAGGGAATGGATTATACGGCAGAGAGTCTTGGATTGTAATGAATCAGAAGGTCTTAACAGTACTTGAATACAACAAAATAATTGAACGACTGGCTGGTTATACAAGCTCACCACTCGGACGTGAAAAAGCGCAGAAGCTTCAGCCTGTCTCTGACATAGGGACAATTAAGAGTGCCCAGGCGGCCACAGCAGACGCATTAAGTCGTCTGTTTAAAAAGGACGCAGTGTCCTTTGGTGACAATAAGCCAATAGGAAGAAGCCTCAAGTCACTTGAGATTGGCGCAACGCTGTCAGCATCAGAGCTGCTTACAATTGCAGCTTTCATCGATAATGTCGACAGAGTAATAGCATATGGTAAGCCAGAGAGGGATGATGAGGCGCCCGATACACTTACTGGACTGTTCGGTGCGCTTATATCTAATCATCCAACGGCTGAGAGTATTCACAGATGTATTCTGTCGGAGGATGAGATTGCTGATGATGCGAGCCCGGAGCTTAAGAGAATCCGACGTGAGATAGGGCTTAACAATGACAGGATAAGAACACAGCTTAACGGAATGCTAAGCGGTTCGTACAGGACATATCTGCAGGATGCTGTTATAACGCAGAGAGATGGCAGATACTGTATACCTGTTAAGGCTGAGCATAAGAGTCAGGTACCTGGAATGGTTCATGATCAGTCATCGACCGGATCTACAGTATTTATTGAGCCACAGGCGATAGTTAACCTCAATAATAAGATCAGGGAGTTACAGTCTGAAGAAGTTAGAGAGATAGAGGTTATCCTGGCAGGTCTTTCGGCGTCAGTTGCAATTGATGCAACAACACTTATCGCCAATCAGAAGATAATGACCGACCTGGATTTTGTATTTGCCAAGGGAAGACTGGCGCTCGAGATGAATGCGACTATGCCAGTTTTTAATGACAAGCATGTCATTAATATCAGAAAAGGACGTCACCCGCTTCTTGATCCTAAGAAGGTGGTTCCTATAGATATAAGACTTGGAGATGAATTCGATCTTCTTGTGGTTACGGGACCTAATACAGGTGGTAAAACGGTATCACTTAAGACTGTCGGTCTGCTTACACTTATGGGACAGGCAGGATTACATATTCCGGCGGCTGACAGATCGGTTCTGTCGGTATTTAATAAGATATATGCAGATATAGGAGATGAGCAGAGCATTGAGCAGAGTCTGTCGACATTCTCATCACATATGAAGAACATTGTAGCAATTCTTAAGAATGCGGATGAGAACAGCCTGTGCCTATTCGATGAGCTGGGTGCAGGAACGGATCCTACAGAAGGTGCAGCTCTTGCAATATCAATCCTTGATTATCTCCATAAGCGCGGAATTCGTGCAATGGCAACAACACATTATTCTGAACTTAAGGTATATGCACTTAGCGAGCCTCATGTTGAGAACGCATGTTGTGAGTTTGATGTTGAGACACTGTCTCCGACATATCATCTGTTGATTGGTATTCCTGGTAAGAGTAATGCATTTGCAATCTCGAAGAGACTGGGACTTAGAGATGATATTATTGAAGATGCCAAGCTTCATATAACAGAAGACAAGGAGTCCTTTGAGGATCTTCTTACTGACCTTGAAGACAACAGAAGAAGCATCGAGCGTGAGCGTGAAGAGATTGCAGAGTATAAGAGCAGAATCAAGGCTCATCAGGATGCATTAGAGCGTAAGAGAGACAAAATCGACGACTCAAGAGAAGAGATATTAAGAAAGGCACACGAAGAGGCCAAGGCGATTCTTCAGGAAGCCAAGGATGTTGCTGATGAGACAATCAGAACATTCCAGAAGGCTGGCCCGGGTGCATCAATGAAGGATCTTGAGAAGGCAAGAGATAAGGTCAGAGGTAAGATTAAGAACTCCAATGAGAAGCTTTCTCTTAAGCAGGATACTAAGCCTCGTAAGGAGCTTAAGCCTGGAGATCTTAGACTGGGTGATGAGGTGAAGATAATCTCGATGGGCCTTAAGGGAAGTGTAAGCTCACTTCCTGATGATAAGGGAGATATGTTCGTACAATGTGGAATTATACGTTCCAAGGTTAATATAAAGGATCTGATTCTCTTAGATGAGGAGCCACTAATTCCGTCAAAGAAGTCATCAGCAGGTGGCAAGTCCAATGCGAGCAAGATTAAGATGAGTAAGTCATATTCTGTATCATCAGAGATTAATCTGCTTGGTAAGACTGTTGACGAAGCAATATATGAGCTGGATAAGTATCTTGATGATGCATATCTGGCACACATGCCAAGCGTAAGGATTGTGCATGGTAAGGGAACAGGTGCACTCAGAAGTGCAGTTCAGAGTAAGCTGAAGAAGACGAAGTATATTAAGAGTTACAGACAGGGTGAATTTGGCGAAGGTGACGCTGGTGTCACAATTGCAGAGTTCAAGGAGTAAAAGGAGTAAGTATTATGGCAGCAAAGCAGAAGATATTAATAGTAGATGATGACAATAAGATAGCAGAGTTGATTGCATTATATCTGACCAAAGAGTGTTTTGAGACACTGATCTGTAATGATGGAGAGTCGGCTGTTGCAAGCTTCGATACATTCGCTCCTAATCTGATTCTGCTTGATCTTATGCTTCCGGGAATGGATGGATATCAGGTATGCAGAGAGATCAGAGCCAAGTCATCAACTCCAATTATAATGCTGTCAGCCAAGGGTGAGGTCTTTGATAAAGTGTTAGGTCTCGAGCTTGGTGCAGATGATTATATGGAGAAGCCTTTTGATACCAAGGAGCTTGTTGCCCGTGTCAAGGCGGTACTTAGAAGATGTAAGACAACTGTTGAGACAGTACAGGAGCCAGAGGTAAAGTGCGTAGAGTATCCGGATCTTGTCATCAATCAGACCAACTATTCTGTAATATACAATGGCAATTCGGTTGACATGCCACCTAAGGAATTGGAACTACTCTACTTCTTGGCATCATCGCCTAATCATGTATTTACGAGAGAACAGCTCTTAGATCAGATATGGGGATATGAGTATATTGGTGATACAAGAACTGTAGATGTTCATATCAAGAGACTTCGTGAGAAGATAGGTGATCATGAGCAGTGGAAGATTGCAACAATCTGGGGAATTGGTTATAAGTTCGAGGTTAAGTAGAGAGAATGCGTAAGACTTTATATCTGAAGTTCATACTGGCATATCTTATATTTGGTGTATTCGGATTCATAATGGTTGCAACTTTTGCGTCCAATATGACGATGGAGAGACTTAAGAGAGAGAAGGCAGAGTCGCTTTATAATGAGGCGACTCTGATTGCTAATACATATGCATCGGATCTGTATAAGAACGAGACGTCTCTTGATGTCGTTAAGACACAGCTTGATTATCTTCAGATATATCTGAATTCGCAGATATGGATTATCAATCCATCTGGTCGAATGATTCTTAATTCTGCAGAGCCTATTAATGTCGAGGAAGAGAATGTCATCGAAGGATTTGATTCGACGGCTATGGCAGGATCATATTATATGACGGGAGATTTCTTTGGATACTTCGATGAAGATATGCTCTCCGTGTTTGCGCCAATATCGACTAATTATAAGGTTAAGGGATATGTTGTCATCCATGAATCGCTTGGAAGTATAAGGCAGTCCAAGGAAAGCATTCTTACGATTTCCTATATCATGCTTGTACTTCTGTTCCTTCTGTCGATGATAATCCTCATCTTTTTTACTGAGTTCGTGTATGTACCGCTTCGCAAGATTACAGATGCGACTGAACAGTATGCATCGGGCAATATGCACTATGAGTTCACAGTAGACAGTGATGACGAGATGGGATACCTGGCGGCAGCGCTTCAGTATATGGCAAGTGAGATTGCGTCTGCGGAGGACAGTCAGAAGAAGTTTGTGGCCAATGTATCGCATGACTTCAGGTCACCGCTTACATCTATTAAGGGCTATCTTGAGGCTATGATAGATGGAACGATACCGCCTGAGATGCATGAGAAGTACTTAGGAATCGTTCTTAACGAGACAGAGAGGCTTACCAAGCTTACCAATTCTCTTCTGACACTCAATAATCTTGGTGTAAGGGGTGTTGTGCTTGAGAAGTCGGCCTTTGATATCAATCGTGTAATAAGGGATACAGCAGCATCTGCAGAGGTACAGCTTAGAGGTAAGAGAATAGAACTTGAACTGGTGCTTACTGGAACAGAGCTTTTCGTATATGCCGACATGGGTAAGATACAGCAGGTGCTCTACAATCTTCTGGATAATGCCATTAAGTTCTCGCATAACGATTCAACGATTAAGATTGAGACGACACTTAAGCATTCGAAGGTATTTGTGTCAGTTAAGGACAGCGGTATCGGCATTCCCAAGGATAGTCTTAAGCTTATATGGGACAGATTCTATAAGACTGATCTGTCACGAGGCAAGGACAAAAAAGGAACCGGACTGGGTCTTTCTATTACTAAGGAGATTATCAGAGCCCATGACGAACACATTAATGTTATATCGACTGAGGGCGTAGGAACGGAGTTTATTTTTTCACTGCCAATCCTTGATGATGATGAGGATTAATAAGCTGGTTTTTATTGTTTTTTTATAATAATTTAATTCTACAATTTCTTGACGCACTTCGTATACGGTAGTAGAATTAGTACATTATTTGATTTGAGTGGTAGCATGAATATGAGGAGGGATTGCACTATGGATTCAAGAGAAGTTCTTATCAAGCTTAGAGAAGATACAGGAATGAACAGAAGACAGTTCGCTGATTATTTTGGCATACCTTACAGAACAATTCAGGACTGGGAGCTTGGCAATCGTAAGATGTCAGACTATCTTCTGAGACTTATGGTATATAAGATTAATACTGAGAAGATTATTAAGTCAGAATAGAGGCATAATTATTGGGTGACAAGGATATGCGTGACTTCGCATATCCTTACCTTTTTTATTGATGGAGGAGAGTAGTGAGGATCGGATTTGATAATGACAAGTATCTTAAGATGCAGTCGGAGCATATTAAGGAGAGAATAGAGAAGTTTGATAATAAGCTTTATCTTGAGTTTGGTGGTAAGCTTTTTGATGATTATCATGCTTCAAGAGTACTTCCGGGATTTCAGCCAGACAGTAAGCTTAAGATGTTACTTCAGATTAAGGAGCAGGCTGAGATTGTAATAGTCGTAAGTGCTGAGGATATTGAGGCCAATAAGATAAGAGGAGATCTCGGTATTACATATGATATGGATGCACTCAGACTTGTAGATGCATTTCAGGAGATAGGTCTCTTTGTTGGAAGTATCTGTATAACCAAGTTTGCAGGTCAGGCAGCTGCAGAGCAGTTCATTGAGAAGCTCGACTCACTTGGAATTAAGTCATATAAGCATTATAAGATTCCGGGCTATCCATCTGATGTGAACAGAATCGTAAGTGATGATGGCTATGGAAGGAATGAATATATTGAGACAACAAGACCACTTGTTGTTATTACTGCTCCTGGACCAGGTAGTGGTAAGATGGCAACCTGTCTCTCTCAGCTTTATCATGAGCATAAGAGAGGCGTTAAGGCTGGATATGCGAAGTTTGAGACATTCCCAATCTGGAATATTCCCCTCAAGCATGCCGTTAATATCGCATATGAGGCTGCTACAGCAGACCTTAACGATGTCAACATGATTGACCCATTCCATCTTGAGGCATATGGTGAGACTACGGTCAATTATAATAGAGATGTCGAGATATTCCCTGTTCTTAATGCAATGTTCGAACAGATTCTCGGCGAGAGCCCATATAAGTCACCAACTGACATGGGTGTCAATATGGCGGGTAACTGTATTATAGATGATGATGCATGTACAGAGGCATCTAAGCAGGAGATTATCAGAAGATATTACCAGTGCTTAAGTGATGTTAAGCGTGGTAAGGATTGCAAGGATTCACTTTATAAGCTTGAGCTTATTATGAAGCAGGCAGGGCTTAGTGGAGAGGACAGACCTGTTATCAAGGCTGCCCTGACAAGAGAGGAAGAGACTACTCATCCTGCAGCAGCGATTGAACTTGAAGACGGAACAATAGTTACAGGTAAGACAACAGATCTTCTTGGAGCATCAGCAGCTGTTCTGCTTAATGCACTTAAGCAGCTTGCTGGAATAGATCATGAGATTCACCTTGTTTCACCAGCGGCTATTGAGCCAATACAGACACTTAAGACGGATTATCTTGGAAGCAGGAATCCAAGACTTCATACAGATGAGATTCTTATAGCATTATCGATCTCAGCAGCAACTAATGATCAGGCTAAGCTTGCACTGATGCAGCTTCCTAAGCTTCGTAACTGCGAAGCTCACTCTTCGGTTCTGCTCTCGCAGGTAGATGAGCAGACATTTAAGAAGCTTGGACTTAGACTTACGAGTGAAGCCAAGTACGAAGAGAGTAATCGTAAGTATCACAAGCATTAATTTTTATTTAAGGAGCAACCAATGGACAATATGAACAACTACGGGGGGAACAATTATCCGAATGGCAACAATGGCAATTCGGGTGGTAACCGTGGCAACGGTCAGGGTAATGGACAGGGTGGAGACAATGGACAGTCACCTAGAAGGCAGAGTCTTTTGTTTCTGCTGATTGCAGCATTGATTACACTTCTTTTCATGAGTTATTTTATGAAGGCGCTCAATGGTGCAACAACCAAGGAGATCCCTTATGACCAGTTTGTAGAGATGCTCGAGGCGGGAACTGTTGAGAGCGTGTATATCAACAGTGACAAGATTGAGATTACACCTAAGTCTGATAAGACAGATGAGCAGATAACTCTTTCATCTCTTATGGGGCAGACACCAACTGTTACATACTATACAGGAATAAGCGAGAGTGCTGATGTTCTTACACAGAGGCTGCTTGATGCAGAGGTTGAGATTAACAACGAGATTCCTGATAATTCAGGATGGATTATATCGATACTTTTGACATATGTTCTTCCAATTGTTCTTCTTTGGGGACTTATGAGCTTTGCATACCGTAAGATGTCTTCAGGTGGTGGTGGATTTATGGGAGTAGGTAAGTCCAATGCCAAGGTATATGTCCAGAAGGAGACAGGTGTAAGATTTGCAGACGTAGCAGGAGAGGATGAGGCTAAGGAATCACTTGTGGAAGTAGTTGATTTCCTTCATGATCCTTCCAAGTATACAAAGATTGGTGCGAAGCTTCCTAAGGGAGCACTTTTAGTCGGACCTCCAGGAACAGGTAAGACTCTGTTGGCCAAGGCAGTTGCAGGTGAGGCACACGTACCTTTCTTTTCACTGACAGGTTCAGACTTTATAGAACTCTATGTTGGTGTTGGTGCGAGTCGAGTTAGAGATCTGTTCAAGGAGGCTAATAAGAATGCCCCTTGTATTATCTTTATTGATGAGATAGATGCGATAGGAAGAAGTCGAGACAGCAAGTATGGCGGCGGTAACGAGGAGAGGGAGCAGACACTTAATCAGCTTCTCTCAGAGATGGATGGATTCGATACTACCAAGGGTATTCTTGTGCTTGGTGCTACGAACAGACCAGAGATACTCGACAAGGCGCTTCTTCGTCCTGGAAGATTTGATAGAAGAATTGTAGTAGAGAAGCCAGATCTGAAGGGCCGAGTTAATATCCTTAAGGTGCATGCCAAGGATGTTAAGATGGATGAGACGGTTGATTTTGAAGAGATCGCACTTGCGACATCAGGTGCAGTAGGTTCGGATCTTGCCAATATGATCAACGAAGCAGCAATCAATGCTGTTAAGGAAGGCAGAGAGTTCGTAAGTCAGAAGGATCTCTTTGTGGCAGTTGAGCAGGTACTTGTAGGTAAGGAGAAGAAGGACAGAATCATGTCCAAGGAAGAGCGTAAGATAGTATCTTACCACGAAGTTGGTCATGCTCTTATATCAGCTCTGCAGAAGAATTCAGAGCCAGTACAGAAGATTACAATTGTACCTCGTACCATGGGTGCTCTGGGATATGTTATGCAGGTTCCTGAAGAAGAGAAGTATCTCAATACAGAAGCCGAGCTTAGGGCTATGCTTGTAAGTACTCTGGGTGGTCGAGCTGCGGAGGAATTAGTCTTTGATACTGTTACAACAGGTGCATCCAATGACATTGAGAAGGCAACAGATATTGCCAAGTCGATGGTTACTCAGTATGGAATGAGTAAGAGATTTGGTCTTATGGGACTTGCAACAGTCGAGAGCAGATACCTTTCGGGCCAGGCGACACTTAACTGTGCTGAGACAACAGCAGCACTGGTTGATGAAGAGGTTATGAAGATTCTTGCTGACAGTTATGAGGAGGCTAAGAGACTTCTTACTGAGAACAGGGAGATTCTTGATAAGATTGCCGAGCATCTTATTGAACAGGAGACTATAACAGGTAAGGAATTCATGAAGATTTTCCGTGAGATTAAGGGATTACCTGAGCCTGATCCAGAAGAAGAGAAGGCAGCCAGAATTAATATGAAATAGCAGAGTACCGCGACCAGTCAGCGTCGCTGTTTTCTTAATAAAATAGTGCGACTTTTCATTAATTATATGTTAGAATATATGCGTATATTTCTACTAATGGTGTACTTTATGCGAAAAGTATTACTTAAATAATACACCAATAGCACATATTTCTACTATAAGTGTACTATTTGAAAGTTTTATTTTTGTAATAGTGAGGATATCGTGAACGATAACAATGATAACAATTATGGACAAAAATATAATGAACTAGGCGGACAGATTCGAGATTCTGTAATGGATGCCATTGGCAGTGGTGATTTCACAGGATTAAGTGAGACGATATCACAGTCAGTGTATACAGTGCTTGGTGATGTTGGAAGTACAATTAATAAGGCAGCAACACAGGCACTTAACAATGGAAGCCTTACAGAAGGACAGAAGCAGTACAGAGCTGAGCTCGAGAGGGCGAGAGAAGAAGCAAGACAGACTGCAGCCAGGTATCATCAGGAGCAGCAGGAGCGTATCGAGCGCAACAAGGCTATGAGAGCCCAGATGGTAAGGAAGCCTAATCCACAGGTCAGATTCCGCAATGTCGGTATGACATCGGGAACTCTTTCCATTATAGGTGGAAGCATTGGTGCCGGAATTACTGGTGTGACTGCAGTTGGTAGTGCGTTGGCAGTTATGGCTGGCGGGGCTGCAATTGCAACACTTGCTGTAAGCGGAGCTTTTTTGGCAGCCTTTGTAGGGATGATCGTTAATGGTGTCAATAAGGTTCGTCTAAGTGACACTGCAAGAAAGTATAAGAGTCTTTGCAGCCAGAAGATGTACTGTGCTGTTGATGATATAGCATCTGCTACAGGTACAAGTCAGAAGGATGTTGTTAAGAATATTAAGAAGATGCTTGCTAAGGGATTCTTCCCTGAAGGATATATAGATGATGAATGCACAACATTCATGGTTTCTCAGGAAGTATATAATCAGTACGTTGAGACCAAGAAGAATCAGCTTACGCGCAGTCAGGAGATCCTTGAGAGCAGTGGCGTATCAGAGGAGAATGTGAGTGTTCTTACCCCTGAGCAGCAGAGAGAGCTAAGCATTATGATGGCTGAAGGTCAGAGAGGAATCAACAGGATTCATGAGCTCAACAATGAGATTCCTGGCGAAGCAATTACATCCAAGCTCAATTCGCTTGAATCGCTGTTGGCTGAGATTTTCGACAGAGTAAGGGAACATCCAGAGCAGATGAAGAGTTGTCACAAGCTTATGGATTATTATCTTCCAACTATGATTAAGTTAGTGGAAGCATATGAAGAATATGACAAGGTCAGTGCACCTGGTCCGGATATACTCAGGGCCAAGGAAGAGATAGAGAAGACACTGGATACTATTAATCAGGCATTTGTGGAGCTTCTGAACAAGTTGTTCAGAGATTCCGTATGGGATGTTACAGCAGATGCCAAGGTACTTAAGACAATGTTAAAGCAGGAAGGTCTGGCATCAGACGAATTAAATTGATAATGCTTTGAGGAAGTAAGGGAGGAAAGAACATGACAGATGATATGAATGCAGTAATTGCAGAAGCACCACAGATGGAGCTTACAGAAGAGGAACAGGCTACAGTCAACGGATATGTAGATGGTATTGACTTACATGATACACAGCTGGTTCTTCAGTATGGAGCAGGTGCTCAGAAGAAGATAGCAGACTTTTCCGAGTCAGCACTCGAGAGTGTTAAGACTAAGGATCTCGGTGAAGTTGGAGATATGCTCAGCAATGTGGTAACAGAGCTTAAGAGCTTTGATGAGGAAGATACCAAGGGATTCTTTGGAATATTCAAGAAGACATCTAATAAGGTTACAGCTCTCAAGGCTAAGTATGACAAGGCTGAAGTTAATATTAACAATATCGTAAAGGCTATGGAAGGTCATCAGGTAACACTTATGAAGGACATAGCAATGCTCGATCAGATGTATGAGTCTAATCTTCAGTACTTTAAGGAGTTATCTCTCTACATCGTAGCTGGTAAGCAGAAGGTTGAGCAGGCAAGAAGTGAAGAACTTCCAGCTCTTCTTGCAAAGGCTCAGGAGTCTGGTCTTCCAGAGGATGCTCAGGCAGCTAAGGACTATGCTAATCTTATAGACAGATTTGAGAAGAAGATCTACGATCTTGAGCTTACACGTAATATCTCTCTTCAGATGGCTCCACAGATCAGACTTATTCAGAACAATGACACAGTAATGTCTGAGAAGATTCAGTCAACACTTGTTAATACAATTCCACTTTGGAAGAGCCAGATGGTGATTGCTATTGGTCTTGATCATTCTCAGGAAGCAGCAAAAGCACAGAGAGAAGTAACAGATGCGACTAATGAGCTTCTTAAGAAGAATGCAGAAGCACTTAAGATGGCATCAATTGATACAGCCAGAGAGAGCGAGAGAGGTATCGTTGATATAGAGACACTTACTCAGACTAACCAGACACTTATTGATACACTTGATGAAGTTATGAAGATTCAGGCAGAGGGTAGAACTAAGCGTGCTGAGGCTGAGAAGGAACTTGCACGTATCGAGAACCAGATGAAGGAGAAGGTTCTTGAGGTAAGTAAGGGTTCGCTTCTTAATTAAGCGCCTCTACCAATCAGAGTAGACAGAGAGGAACCGGATTATGGCTTATACAAGCTTAGCCTTTATATTTCATTTTTTACCGATTTTTCTGCTCATATATTACTTAGTAAAGCCAAGATATCGTAATGCAGTACTTCTTATGGGTAGCCTCGTGTTTTATGCATGGGGCAACCCATATTATCTGTTGCTGCTTGCGGTATCTGTTTTAGTTAACTATTTTTATGCGTCTCGCATATTTAATCTTAATGAGTATACTAAGCAGAATGGAACGAGCACCAGAGCCGCACGTATAGTGTGGCTGATTGGTGCACTTATTTTTAATGTTGGACTCTTATTTGCATTTAAGTATATTCCATTTTGCATTAGTATCGTCAATTCCATCTGGGATCTAAGACTTGGAATGCCTGTCATGGGACTTCCGCTTGGAATCAGCTTCTACACATTTCAGATGGTGTCGTTTGTTGTTGATATATATCGCGCTAAGTACGAAGAAAGAGTCAGTCTGTACAATTTTGCGACATATGCAACGATGTTTCCACAGATTACATCAGGTCCAATAACCAGATATTCGGATATATCGAGGGAGCTCATTTCATATCGATATGTGAATCTGTCTGGTCTTGAGAGAGGTATATCGCTATTTGCGATCGGTGTCGGATATAAGGTGCTGATTGCAGACAAGATAGCAGCGCTCTGGAATGATATATGGAGAGCAGGTGCCCTTGGAATTGATTCTCTGACAGCATGGCTTGGAGCCTGGGGCTATTCCTTTGAGATATACTTTGATTTCGCAGGTTATTCGCTGATGGCGATAGGTGTGGCTTCAATGTTAGGATTCACACTTCCTACGAACTTTGATGAGCCATATTCTTCCAAGAGTATGACAGCATTCTGGAGAAGATGGCATATCACGCTTGGTACCTGGTTCAGAGATTATCTATACATTCCACTTGGAGGCAACAGGGTAGGAAGATTCAGAATGTACATCAATCTTTTTATTGTGTGGCTTTTCACAGGGATATGGCATGGGGCAAGCTATAACTTTATTATATGGGGACTGTTCCTGTTCGTGGTGATAGTAATTGAGAAGAGTCTTCTGTACGATCGTCTGGAAAAAAGCAGGATTCTGGGCCATCTGTATATGGCTATAATGATTCCTGTGTCTTGGACAATCTTTAATATATCCAACTTAAGTGAGCTGCGGGCGTACCTAAGCAGAATGTTTCTGATTCCTGTTGAGGGTGATGTCAGCGCAGGTCTCGGTAAGTTTGTTGAGCTTATCAGCACATACTGGTGGATGCTTATAGTATGTATACTGTTTGCAACTCCATATCCAATGAGATTCTACAAGAAGTATAGTAAGAGCATTCTGGTAAAATGTGCGCTTTTTGCAATTCTGTGGTTTGGAATCTATCAGATGGCTGTAAGCGATAGTAATCCATTTATTTATTTTGCGTTTTAATGAGTTGTTGTATTGTTAGTGTGATTTGGGAAGAATATGAAGTCAGGAAAAGCTAATCGATACAAGTTAATAAGGAAGTGTCCTTTGTTCACTGTGACATGTATTAGCATTGTTGCATTTATGATATATGGATCATATCTTGCGGTAAGAGGCGACTATGAGTTCAGACTTACGCCAGAGCATCCATTGTGTGCAGCACTCCTTCTGAATGAGCGGCCAGTTAAGGAAGAAACGGTTCTTGTTGAGGAGTCCACAGAGGATGATTCAGTGTATGAAGAATCGGAGGAAGTTCTGGAAGAACTGACTGAAGAGGAGTCTACTGAAGAGATGACGACCGAAGAGGAGACAGAGATCGACAGGAATCTTCCAGATGAGGAAGAATTCCCGTATGTGCGTCACGATACGACGACTGTCTATGAGGATTGGAATGATAATCCTCCAAGATCGAGATATTACACGAATCCGGGCAAGAGACCATTATCTTCGGACTATCCATATATAAGCGTGGAGCCAAGCTATTATGCCAATTCACTTTTTATAGGTGATTCCAGAATGCAGGGCCTACACGATTATTCCGGATGGGAAGATGCATCCTTCTGCTATAAGACGGGACTGACAGTCTATAAGATGATGACAGATACCGTTAATATAGGTGGCGGCCTTAAGGCTACCGTTCCTGAGGTGCTTCAGAGCAGACAGTTCGAGAATATCTATATCATGATAGGAATTAACGAGCTTGGAAGCGGTCTTCCAACAGACTTTGCTGAGAAATATTATGAGAACATTGAGATAATCCGCTCTTACCAGCCCGACGCAAGAATAATCATCCTTGGAATAATGTATGTAACCAATGAATATGCTGATTCCAACGACGTATTTAATAATGACAATATTAATGCCCGTAATGCGGCGATTGCCTCGTTTGCCAATGGCGAAGACATATTCTATCTTGATATGAATCCGGCAGTAGTAGATGAGAGTGGCGCGCTTGATCCGAGCATTACATTTGATGGTGTACACCTTATAGCGAAGTATTATTATCTGTGGGCTGATTTCATGAATGAGCACGGATATTAAAGTGGAGATATGTATGAGATATAATCGTTTTGACAATAAGAGAATACTTGTTTGGGGCTATGGCAGAGAGGGCAAGTCGACAGAAGACTTTCTTAACAGGGTATGTAAGCCTGCCGTGGTTGATATCTTCGAAGGAAAAATTGATGAGATTAAGCAGGACGATTATGATGTAATATTCAAGAGCCCTGGAATAATCATGGAAGAAGATAATGAGAAGTTCACATCGCAGACAGAGCTTTTTCTGGAAGAGTACAGGGACCAGGTTATAGGTATTACAGGAACAAAGGGCAAAAGTACAACTTCGACTATGTTATATACTGTACTGAGCAGATGTAGTGACAGACCCGTATTGCTGCTTGGCAACATTGGACAGCCTTGTCTTGACTACTTCGACTCTATGACAGAGGATACTATAGTTGTATATGAGATGAGCTGCCATCAGCTGTGTCATACAGGTGTATCGCCTCATGTTGGCGTATTTCTTAATCTGTTCGAGGAGCATCTGGACTATTATAAGACAATGGACAGATACTTTACGGCAAAGTCACATGTTGCCACATATCAGGGAGAAGCAGATTACTTCTATCATGGTGATAATGTACCACATATAGATTCCAAGGCTAAGGAAGTGATAATTACGCCTGACAGCCTTGGGGAGTATAAGTTGTCGATTGAAGGACTTCATAACAGATATAACGCGGAGTTTGTATTCAGAATAGCAACAGAAGTATATGGACTTAATTCGGATGACGTATTAGCGGCAATTGAAGATTTCAAGGGACTGTCTCACAGACTGGAACTTGTTGGGGAAGTTAATGGAGTAAGATTTTACGATGATTCCATATCAACTATTCCTGAGGCGTCAATAAGTGCCATGAACAGTATTGATGGTGCAAGGACACTTCTTATTGGAGGAATGGACAGGGGAATAGATTATACCAAGCTGATTGAGTTTATGAAGGCACATGCGGAGTTCATCTATATATGCATGTATGCATCGGGGAAGAGAATATATGAGTCGGGAGGATTTGAATCCTGCGATAATGTAATCTATGTTGAAGAACTTAAGGAAGCATTCGAAAAAGCAAGAGAGTGCACAGAAGCTGGGAAGGCTGTAATATTATCACCGGCAGCAGCTTCATATGGATACTTTAAGAATTTTGAAGAGCGAGGAGATGTATTCAAGTCATACGTTCTTCAAGAAGGGGAATAAAATGATAAAACTGACAGATGTGTCAAAAAACTACGGGGATAAAAAGGTTCTTAATGGTGTATCGCTGACAATTGAAGAAGGAACAATATATGGTCTGATCGGAAAGAATGGTGCAGGTAAGACTACTCTTATGAGCATTATGGCGGGCCTTCTTCCATACGAAGGGGGAAGCGTTGAGTTAATAAAGGAAGATGGAAGAAATGCCAAGGTTGGATATCTTCCTGATCTGCCAGCATTCTTTGAATATATGACTTCGTCAGAGTACCTCGATTTTCTTCTCATGGAAGATAATAAGGAGGTAAGGGATGAACTACTGACAATGGTAGGACTTGAGGGCAATGTTCGAATTAAGGGAATGTCCAGAGGAATGAGACAGAGACTTGGAATTGCTGCAGCATTAGTTGGCGATCCGGATATCATTCTATTGGATGAGCCAACATCAGCGCTCGATCCACAGGGACGTATCGAAGTTATGGATATCCTTAAGAAGTTAAGAAGCCAGGGAAAGTCGGTGCTTCTTTCTACACATATTCTTGCGGATATGGAGAAGGTGTGTGACAGAGTCGGATTCCTGAGTGAAGGCGTGCTGATTAGACAGATGAATATCTCTGAACTTAATGGAAGTATGTCCAGCATATATCTTACTTTTGCAAGTACGCCGGATGAGACATTCTTTGATGGAATGAATAATATCAGCTGCACCAAAGTGGAGGATCTTGTTCTTAGGATGGATGCAACTGGTGGTAATATTATTGGAGCTCAGAAGGAATTGTTTGCCAGACTAAGCACATACGACAATCCTGTCACGGGATTTAAGCTTAATATGAGTGATCTTGATACACTCTTCCAGGAGGTGTGCCTATGATTAAGGAATTAAGAAGCTGTATTAAGAAGGATCTTCGTGAATATATTAGAACAGGTAAGTGGGGAGTACTGGTACTTACGCTTGCGATCCTTAGTGTAATGGTTGCATTCACAACTCTTATTGTGCCTGTGATAACGGATATAATGCCGTTTATGACGCCAGATATGGAGCTTGCATTTGGTTATCTTGAGGAAGTGATAACAGAACTGGTTCCTGTTGATGTAAGGAATAATATAGGGTTCTGGGCCACGGATGTAGGGCTGTTCTATACAATTGTACTGGCTGTAGTCTGTTCTGGACTCTTGCCATCAGAGATTAAGAATGGAAGATGGATAATGCCACTTAACTGTGGATATCATAAGAGTTCCATGATTCTTTCGAAGTGTATTGTGTATGGAATAGGCGGAGCAGTTCCGATTGTTGTTATTCAGAATCTGTATTTCTTTATAGTGAGATTAGCTCTGAATGATAATTACGAATTCAGGGATTGTCTGATTGGATCAGTAATCTATGCATGCACACTTGGCTTGGTAGCTGTATGTACAATACTTGTATCAGTAATCTCCAAGCACGGAAGCCTAGTGTGTGCTGCGATGATATTCCTTGTTATTACTGTTCCTGATATTATGTCGTTGCTTTCAATTGGCGATTTTTTACCGACTTATCTGATGACATTCGCATTCAATGCCGGTACTAATTATCAGGAAGTGATTGTGCCAATGGCAATTACAGTTGTTATAACTGTAGTGCTGTTCATTGTGGCATCTAAGAAGGAAATAAGGTATAATTGAGTTATATGTGCTATTTATTGACAACGAAATGGAGGGACTACTATGAAAAGAATAGGTATGCTTACTAGCGGTGGTGACTGTCAGGCGCTTAATGCTGCGATGAGAGGCGTGGTTAAGTCACTGGTTAATAGTGGACAGGATGTTGAGATATACGGTTTTCTTAATGGATATCGTGGACTGATATATGGTGACTTTAAGATGCTTAGCGGTAAGGATTTTTCTGGAATTCTTACAGTAGGCGGTACTATTCTTGGAAGTAGCAGAACACCATTTAAGACTATAAAGGATCCAGATGAGAATGGTCTTAATAAGGTTGAGGCGATGAAGCAGAATTATCATAAGCTTCAGCTTGACTGTCTCGTAATTCTTGGAGGTAATGGAACACACAAGACAGCTAATCTTCTTCGTACGGAAGGACTTAATGTTATTACTCTTCCTAAGACAATCGATAATGATCTCTATGGAACAGATATGACATTTGGTTTCCAGAGTGCTGTTAATATT
>JAZUGT010000027.1:0-22616 GCA_045641365.1 Lachnospiraceae bacterium | reverse complement strand
AATATATATTAAAGAATGAAATTGACTGGGTAAAGGAACAGTATGATTTTATATTAATTGACTGTCCTCCTTCGTTAAGTCTTCTTACAGTTAATGCTATGACAACTGCTTCAAGTGTATTAGTTCCAATTCAGTGTGAGTATTATGCACTTGAAGGACTTAGCCAGTTAATTCATACAATTAATCTTGTTAGAGAAAGACTTAATCCTACACTTGATATGGAAGGTGTAGTGTTTACAATGTATGATTCAAGAACTAATCTATCAGCTCAGGTTGTAGAAAATGTAAAGGCTAATTTTGCATATAAAGTATTTGATACTGTTATTCCAAGAAACATTAGATTAGCTGAAGCACCAAGTTATGGAATGCCAATAAGCATGTATGATCCTAAATCAGCAGGAACAGAAGCATATAGGAATCTTGCAAAAGAGGTAATTGATAACAACTAATTATATAAAAATTAGTGAGATTTCAATGTAACGGGAGGTAATTATGGCACCAAAGAGAGGACTAGGTAAGGGATTAGATTCACTTATACCAAATTCTGTAGATACAAAAGAAGTGGTTCAGGAGAAGGAAAAAGCAGAAACACCTGATTCATTTGTAGATATTAATAAGGTTGAGCCTAACAGAGAGCAGCCACGTAAGACATTTGATCAGGATGAGTTGCTTGAATTAGCTGAATCAATAAAGCAGTTCGGATTAATTCAGCCAATTCTTGTTCAGGATAGAGAGACATTCTATGAGATAGTTGCCGGAGAGCGTAGATGGAGAGCAAGTAAGTTAGCCGGATTAAAGAAGGTTCCAGTAATTATCCGTAATTTTACTGAACAGGAAATTGTAGAGATTTCGCTTATAGAGAATATTCAGCGTAAAGATCTCAATCCAATTGAAGAAGCAATGGCATATAAGCGACTTATGACTGAGTTCAACATGAAACAGGAAGAGGTTGCTGACAGAGTTTCAAAGAGCAGAACTCTTGTTGCTAATTCTGTTCGTTTGCTTAAATTATGTGATAATGTTCAGCAGATGGTAATAGATGGAGAACTTACAACAGGTCACGCAAGAGCGATTCTTTCTATTGAGAACCCAGAGGAGCAGTACAGAGTAGCTCTTAAGATTTTCAATGAAAAGATGAATGTAAGAGATGTTGAGAAGTATATTAAGAATCTCAACAAGCCAGTTAAGCCTGTTAAGAAGAGTAATGAATCTCTTCTTGCTGTATATGAAAAGCTGGAGGAAGAATTAAAGCAGTCTCTTGGAACAAAGGTAAGCATCATTTCAAAAGATGATAAGGGTGCAGGAAAAATAGAAATTGAGTTCTATAACAATGACGATTTAGAGAGAATATCAGGATTATTAAAGAATCAGAATTAGTATAGTCGGAGGAATTATGACAAGCGATTTATTAACAAGCATTGGACTTGGAAGTATAGATATAGGAATCATCCTTTTAGTAATGTTAGTTCTTCTTATTGTATGTATAGTACTATTAGTAGTTTTTATTGTAAAAGAAGAAAAGCTTCGTAAAAGATATGCGAAATTTATGCAAGGCAAAGAGGCAGCAAGTCTCGAAGAAGAAATCGTTCGTCTGTATGAAGATAACAGAGATATTAAGGAAGCAGTTGCAGCTAACAGAAAAGATATCAAGAAATTATATAAGAAGCATATGAAAGCAATACAAAAAGTGGGTATTGTTAAATATGATGCATATCAGCAGATGGGCGGAATGTTAAGCTACTCTTTATGTATGCTTGATGAAAATGATAATGGATTCATAATCAATTCAGTACATAGTACAGAGGGTTGCTATTCATATACTAAGGCAATAAAGGATGGAGAATGTGATATTGAACTTGGTAATGAAGAAAAAGTAGCTCTGGACCAGGCAATGTCAAAATAAGGTATAATATATGAGACTAGTGAGACTTGATGAGTTGTCAGGAGAAGAGATACTGGCAAGATCAATTCTAACAGATGAATATAATGAACTCCTATCTGAGGGAACCAGAATAAAGCTCGAGTATATTCCTAAGCTTGTTGATCTTGGTATAACCGAAGTATTCGTAGAAGACGATAAAGTCGATGCGGAAGATATGGTAATACTAAAAGAAGAGGTGAGTGAGAAATGCTGTGAGCAGATTAAGCAGATAATATCAAAGCATACTTACAATCAGAGCCAAAACATGATAGAGATTAGTAATACGGCAGATAGAATTATTACTAATATCATGGAAGAAGAGGAAGTAGTAGAAAGAATCTTTGATATTAAGCAAAGAAGCGCAGATATATATGAGCATTCAATAAGTACATGTTCATTGGCCATGCTTGTAAGTCTTAAGATGGGATTTGACAGAGAAGCTGTACACGATATAGCAGTAGGTTGCTTATTACATGACCTTGGGTTAAGATATATTACGGTTGGATTTGAGAATAAGCAGATTGATGATATGACAGACAAAGATCTGGAAGAATTCAAGAAGCATCCAATCTACGGATATAGTGCAGTAAAAAATGAGACATGGTTATCTGATGTGAGTAAAGAGATAATCTTATACCATCATGAGCGAGTGAATGGTTCAGGATATCCACTACATATCAAAGATATTTCCATAGAGACAAAAATCGCATCAGTATGTGACTTTTTTGATGAATCAATATGTGGAATAGGTCATGTCAGATTAAAGGTACACGAAGTTGTAGAATATCTTAAGATATATAAGGGTGTAGCCTTTGATACAAAAGTAGTAGAAGAACTGCTTGAGTTTACGGCGGTTTATCCATCAAAAAGTAAAGTAGTTACAAGTAATGGAGATATTGCTGTAGTAATTCGACAGAATAAAGGATTTCCAGACCGACCAGTCTTACAGCTTTTGATGAATAAAGATAAAAAGGTGTATGAAGAAACAGTTCTGGTTGATATGCTGGAACAAAACAATCTGTTTATTGAAAAAGTATTGAATTAATTTTCTGGGAGGAAGAATAATGATAGACATTAAGTTTTTAAGAGAGAATCCTGAAGTTGTAAAGGAAAACATCAAGAAGAAGTTCCAGGATTCAAAGTTACCAATGGTTGATGAGGTAATTGAACTTGATAAGGAAGCAAGAGAGACACAGCAGGAAGCAGACAATCTCAGAGCAATGAAGAATAAGATTGCAAAAGAGATTGGCGCACTTATGGGTCAGGGAAAGAAGGATGAGGCAGAAGTAAAGAAGCAGGAAGTTGCTGCCAATTCAAAGAGACTTGCAGAACTTGAAGCAAAGGAGCAGGAGCTTCAGGAGAAGATTACAAAGATTATGATGGTTATTCCACAGATCATCGACCCATCAGTTCCAATTGGAAAGGATGATTCATGTAATGTTGAGATCGAAAAGTATGGTGAGCCAGTAGTTCCTGACTTTGAGATTCCATATCATACAGAGATTATGGAGAATTTCTGTGGAATAGATCTTGACTCGGCAAGAAAGGTTGCTGGTAATGGATTCTATTACTTAATGGGTGATATCGCAAGATTACATTCTGCAGTTATTTCTTATGCAAGAGATTTTATGATTGACAGAGGATTTACATACTGTGTACCACCATTTATGATCAGAGCTAATGTAGTTACTGGTGTAATGAGCTTTGCAGAGATGGAAGCTATGATGTATAAGATTGAAGGTGAAGACCTCTATCTTATCGGTACAAGTGAGCACTCAATGATCGGAAGATACATTGATACAATTCTCAAGGAGGATCAGCTTCCACAGACTATGACATCATATTCACCATGTTTCCGTAAGGAAAAGGGAGCTCATGGTCTTGAGGAAAGAGGTGTATACAGAATTCACCAGTTTGAGAAGCAGGAAATGGTAGTTGTATGTAAGCCAGAGGAATCAATGGAATGGTATGATAAACTATGGCAGAATACAGTAGATCTCTTCAGATCACTTGATATTCCAGTACGAACACTCGAGTGCTGTTCTGGAGATCTTGCAGATCTTAAGGTTAAGTCATGTGATGTTGAGGCATGGAGCCCAAGACAGCAGAAGTACTTTGAGGTAGGTAGCTGTTCAAATCTTGGTGACGCTCAGGCAAGAAGACTTAAGATTAGAGTAAATGGTGAGGATGGTAAGAAGTATCTTGCACATACACTTAACAATACAGTTGTTGCACCACCTCGTATGCTTATTGCATTCTTAGAGAATAACCTTCGTGCAGATGGCTCAGTTGCAATTCCAGAAGTTCTTCGTCCATATATGGGTGGAATGACAGAGATTCGTAAGAAAGACTAATGCTAGTTTAGAAAGGGGGACCTATGCACAAGTTTTTACGAGCAGTGGGTTTCTCCTCAGTGACAAAGAGGAAAGATTACGAACTGCTTATTCAGAAAGTAGTGAGCGAGGCAACCTCAAGAGCATATACATCAAGAGATGATGAGAATATGCTTGCTGAATTTACAAAAGAATTTGCGCCAGGCATAGGAATAACTGTTTGTGGTGAGTATAATGAAAACAATCAGTTTTATTTCGACTATGCTTATCCATATATTCATGGTGATGTTGTATCAACTAATGAAGATGTATCAATTGAGAGACATTCTGATAAGGAATCATATGCAGGAATATGTGAAGAATCCAAAGTCGGTGTAACACTAATATTCTTCATGCAGAATATTGTTTCATACTTAAGGATGAAGAATAGTGGACTACTTCCAGTAAAAGGTACATCTGTAACATTGACGGCATTGTCTACAGAAGGTACAATAATGATGCCGCTTCTTAAGAGAGAATCAGATCTTAGGCGAGCAAAGAAGGCCGGAAGCAATCGCGCAAGATTAATGGAAGCAGCGCGTAATGGCGATCAGGAAGCTATTCAGAGTCTGACACTGGATGATATGGATCAGTATACTGCAATTGCTAAAAGGATTCATACAGAGGATATCTTTTCAATTGTTGATACATGCTTTATGCCATATGGTGTCGAGTGTGATCACTACTCTATTATTGGTGAGATAGTTCAGTTAGAGACTATAGAGAATAAGATGACAGGTGAAGAAGTATACAGAATGCAGATAATGTGTAATGAGATACCATTTGACCTGTGCATCAATAAGCTGGATCTTTATGGAGAACCTGAGATAGGTAGAAGATTCAAAGGTATAATATGGTTACAGGGTAATGTGAATTTTCCATAAGAAAGAAGCGCATTACGGTTAACATAATACAGACGCAAGTGTGTCTGTCCGTTCCCTTAGTTAAATGGATATAACAGCCCCCTCCTAAGGGGCAGTTGAGGGTTCGATTCCCCCAGGGAACGTTTTAGGAGGATTAGCAAGACCAATGGATTATATAATTTTTGATCTTGAATGGAATCAAAGTACCAAGTCAGAAATTAATAATGATCAGAAAGTCCCTTTCGAGATTGTAGAGATAGGTGCAGTCAAGCTTAATAGCGACAGGGAGATGGTCGGTGAGTTCTCTGAGTTAGTAAAGCCTCAGATATATCATGAGATGCATTATATAACAAGTAAGCTTGTACATCTTCAGATGGAAGAGCTACAAAGAGGGAAGCCATTCAAGGAAGTAATGGAAAAGTTCCTGGACTGGTGTGGGGATGATCCAGTTTTTTGTACCTGGGGAGCTTTAGATCTACTTGAGTTGCAGCGTAATATGCGATATTACGGGATGCCTGCTTTATCAGATCGTCCTCTTAAGTTCTATGATATTCAGAAGCTTTTCAGTCTGGCATATGAAGATGGCAAGGTTAGAAGATCATTAGAGTATGCGATTGATATGATGAATATTAAGAAGGATATTCCATTTCACAGAGCATTCAGTGATGCATACTATACTGCCAAGGTATTTGATGCAATAGAAGATCCGGATGTTTTGGAGAAGTATTCATTTGATGTGTTTACTGTACCAGAGACTAAGGAACAAGAGATACATATAATCTTCAATTCATATGATAAATATATAAGCAGAAGATATGAAGATAAAAGTGAATTGCTGAATTCAAAGGATGTTATGAATACGGTATGCTATAAGTGTAATCGTAATATCAAGAAAAAAGTAAAGTGGTTCACACCGAATGGAAAGCATTATTATGCTGTAAGCGGATGTTTTCGACATGGACTTATGAAGAGCAAGATACGAATTCGTAAGGCAGAAAATGGTGGTGTATATGCAGTGAAGACTGATAAGTACATTTCCAAGGATGAGATGAAGGTTCTTGTTGAAAAGCGGGATAGCATAATTGAACAGAAAAAATTAAAGAAGCTTGCAAAGAGCGAAGCATAATAATAAAGGCATAACAGTAAGGACAAAGAATTGCCATGACTGTTATGCCTTTATTGTTGCTATACATGAAAGTCTTTCCAATCGAGTGACTGGTGCTTACCATATTTTTTAACTACATTTCTTCTTCTTCGTGACTTGGACTTACTAAGAATAATAGCTCTGATTACAAAAAGAATTATTGCAATTAATGCAACACCAAGAATTATAAGTATCACGGTCTTGACGTTAATTACAAGAACATCATCAGGTTCCTTAGTGTCGTCTATCACAGTCTTGTCAGGACTAAAATCAAAAGTTGTAATAGTCTCCTTGGCTGGAATAATGTGAGCACATCCTACAAACTGAGAATTATAATAATAATTAACTGCAGCAATTACTCCCTTATCGAGATTATCATATGATAGCTCAGATGTTGCGTCATCAAAACGTGCGCCAACAGGTAAAACAATATAATCTGAAGAATCCATCATTAGAATCGGCTTACTGCTTCCGAAAACATCAGAGTCAGTTGAGAAAAAGCTCAATCCATTAATAGAATACTTATTATCCTTATCAGATATGGTAATTGCTTCAAAATTATCAAATCCATAATTAAACAGCTCAATAGTATCAGTAAACTGTGCAGGCGATTCTTCCTTCATTATTACGCAGACTAACTTAAGCCCATCTCTCTCAGCACAGCTTACCAGAGTCTGGCGGGCATAATCTGTATAGCCAGTCTTGGTTCCCACAAGATTAGGATATGCATATTCCTTGCCAGGATGAAGCTTACTCTTAGCCCATACAATCATATCTTCTCTTGGCTGTGTAGCAGTCTGAGGTACATGATAACTTGTTGTTGAAGACATTCTGCACAACAATTCATCTGAGAAAAAGGCCTGTCCGATTAAAGCCAGATCGTGAGCAGAAGTATAGTGATTCTCGTCATGGATTCCATTAGGTGTAACAAAATTGGAATTATTACAACCAAGAGACTGGGCCTTTTCATTCATAAGCTTGGCGAAATCTTCAATATTGCCATCACCACATATATGCTCTGCAATTGCATAGGCAACTTCATTGGCAGAACCAACTAGCAGACCATATAGACATTGCTCCATGGTAATTACATCACCAGCATTAATTCCCATATTAGCATCCTGCTTCCAGTCAATACTTGAAATAGCAGCCTGAGAAAAAGTAACCATTTCATCCATATCACAATTATCTACAGCAACTAAAGCTGTTAATAGCTTTGTAACAGATGCAGGATAAAGTCGCTCATCGATATTCTTGGCATAAAGTACTGTTCCTGTGTTGACTTCCATAAGCATTGCAGCCTGTGCACCAATTCGTGGTCCGGCAGGCCAGCCATCTATCTCATCACTCTGGATGGGAAGATCCTTTCTTGCTTCAGCAGCTTCCTGGTTCTCTTCAAAAGTATCTGCAAATACATAAGAAACCGAGGAAGTTAACATAACAACACAAGAAAGCAGGCATATTATTATTCTATATATTTTAATCGTTGTTTGACATTCCATAGATATCATCATACACTATTTTGTAGTAAAACTTAAGACTAAAAGTGAGGACTAAAGTGAAAAATAATACATCAAATAAGAATAGCTATATAGAATTAATAAGATTTATACTTTGCCTGATAATCCTGGTACATCACTCAGGATTTGTATCAGCAGATGGAACTACATTTTTTCCATCCGGCGGACTTGCGGCAGATGCATTTTTTATGATTACCGGTTATTTTACTATTCGACATCTTGAAAAGCAGCAGAATGTAGGTGAACCTATGGCATTCTCAATGAAGTATACATTGAAGAAGATGTTAAGACTTTTGCCATTTGCAGCGACAGGTGTTGTTATAGTCTATCTGTATTATATAGTGAAGTCTCCTTCAGACAGTACAATTATGGATTATATTATTAATTTTCAGAATCTGCCATTTGAGCTCACTTTATTACCAATGACTGGAGTCATCAACGCAGATCTTGGAGTATACAGAAATGCACCTTTATGGTTTTTGTCATCAATGATGATTGCGCTTCCTGTTATAGTTTATGTAGCTGTAAGATTTAAGGATGTATTTAAGAATTATCTTGTATGGTTTGTTCCGATGTTTATTCAGGGATATATGGTTCAGACTTTTGGTGGTGCATGCCCATGGCAGCAATATTCAGGATTTTTCTATAGTGGAGTATTAAGAGCACTGGCTGGAATAACAATGGGTGGTGCAATTTTCTATGCATCAGCAGCAGTAAGCAGAAAGCTTGAAGACTCGAAGACAGTTACAAGAGTATTACTTACCATAGTAGAGATAGGACTTTTATTATTCTCAATATATTATTTCCACAGAAAGCTTACGGGATATGACGAAGTATTCACACTATATATGATTGGAGTTATGTTAACCCTTGCTCTTAGTGGAGTTACATATACTTCCAGGATTCAGGGAAAAATATGGGAATTCTTAGGTAAGCTTACACTTCCAATCTATTGTATGCATTGGGGAATCTATCAGTGGGTTGCTGCATATGCGGGTGGTCTGGGATATGTTCCATGCATAGGCCTGACATTTGTAATCTGCGCAGTTCTTTCAATAGTCATGATAGTACTGGTTGATAGATGCAATTCACAACACAATAGATAATCTTAACATTAGAATAGTCTTCTAGTAGATTGAGTCATAATCATAGCTTAGATAAAAATCCCGTATATTTTTCATGTAGTCGGAATAATTATCAGCTGTTATGAGTCCCTTTCCTTCTGACATAGCCTTAATGATGTAAGAATTGATAGCTGGAGAAAAATGCTGAACATCCTTGTAATTATCTAAGTTGGTAACTATATCATATTCATCAGCATAGCAGAATACGTGAATGTTATTGACTGCAGTAAGTAACTCCAGTTCATATTCCATTGCATCCATACTTCTTTCGAGAGTACCATGTCTTTTCTCAATATCGTAATAGGCGATACTATATGGAGGAATCCATATATAGAAGTCAGTGTCAGGATGTTCCAAAGCAGTATCTATTACATTAAGAGTAATATTGTCATATACAAGCTTTCTTGCTTCATCATCAAAGACTTCATTGGTCTCAGACATTGCAGGTCTGGCATATGAAGACAATACTGTATCCTTTGAAAAAGTATAAGTTGCTCCCCAGTTAGCATATTCATCAAAGGTAGTACTTGGAATGTGAGCTTTGGTTCTGAGAAGGTCTGTTACAAGATCTGCTAATAGTGCTTTATTGAACAGGTACTTAACATCATTAAGAATATTATCATCATAGATATACCAAGGGTAATCGTAATTCCTGTCAGGATCTGTTGATATATGAAAATCGGCCGCTTTTACCAGATCAAACTGATCAGTTGCTCTGATTACGAGCTTAAGATCAGGAGTATATCTGAAAGCAGTTCTAATATTGGAATCAATCTCACTGTATGATCCACCCATAAAGCTGACCTTGATGGAATTGACGCCAAACAGATTGTCAATCTCAGAAGTCATAATATTATCTGTCATGGATGTGCCGGTTGTTAAGGCATCATAAGTGAAATGCCTGGTAATGCCGTCATTCTGATAACGTTCATCATTAAGCTCATAGCTTATCCCTGGAAGAGGAGCATGATAATGAAAGATTGGATCTATAATAATCATAATCAACGCTACAGACAGAAGCATCACTAATGTACATATTAAAAATGAAATGGAAAATCGTTTTGTATTCATAATATATGTTCTTCTTCTTAGTTATTATTTACAATAAACAATATAACATATAATAGGTAATTAGTTTAGTCGAAAGCACTTCTAATATTATGAGAAGTGAAAACGAAAGGAATGAGATTATTGAATAGAATTGAAAAGCTACTTAAAAAAGCAGAATTCAAAAGAATAAATAATATGAATTTCTCTACAGAATTAGCGGAAATAGTGAAATATTTTGCATATGATGAAAGGACCACTGAGACAGAAGAACATGTTAGAGAATCCTTTGAGGATGAGTTTCAGAATTACAGAAAGAAAGCGACAGCGTTTATTGATAAGTATAGAAGTGCGATAGAGAGTAACGTCATTAACGAAGAATTGATGGAAGAAATACGTGATATTAACTGTATTGGGATAATACTATCGCATATTACAGAGGTATGTGATGAAGAACCAGACAGTATAGATTTCGTAAAAAGGACATCCGATGAACTTAGTGCAACAATTTTTGCTGATGATGACTTATTCGAGTCTGATGAATTCATAAATCTAAAAGTACTAGATAAGTGGAGTGAGACCATTGACTTTGTTGGCAATGGAAATAGATATTTGGAAGCTGTAATGCTGTTGAATCTGGAATCATCTCTTATAGAGATGTATATAGAATTATCACTTAAGGAAGAGGGAGAATTACCATAAAGCATTGGATTACCTATATAAAGCATTGCTTAATCGGTGAATTCAGAATATAATGATATATACATATAGGAAAAAAGTCCCACATTAAGTTAGCGATGTCATTAAGATTAATGGAGAATAACATGGATATCGAGAAGATTATTAGCGAATTAACAGTAGAAGAGAAGATTAGCCTGTTATCAGGAGATGGTGACTGGCATACTAATAGCTGTCATGGCAAGCTGCCAGCACTTATGATGACTGACGGACCTCATGGAATCAGAAAGGCTGTGACGGAAGATGTTGGAGATATTAATAACAGCTTTCCAGCGACCTGTTTCCCAACAGCCAGCGCGATTGCATCAAGCTGGAATCCGCAGATAAGTGAGCTTATGGGTAAGACAATTGCACTTGAGGCCAAGAAGGAACAGATTTCAATTGTTCTTGGTTGCGGTGTCAATATGAAGAGATCTCCTCTTTGTGGTCGTAATTTCGAGTATTTTTCCGAGGATCCATATCTTGCGGGCAAGATAGGTATTGGATATGTCAATGGAATGCAGGGAGAAGGCATTGGTACTTCTGTAAAGCATTTTGCATGTAACAATCAGGAGACAAGAAGACAGTCATGTAACTCGCAGGTTAATGAGAGAGCTCTTCAGGAGATCTACTTAAGAGCTTTTGAGATGATAGTAAGGGAAGCACATCCTACAACACTTATGGCATCCTATAATAGAATTAACGGTTCCTATGGCTGTGCCAACAAGCACACACTTACTGAATTACTTCGTGATAAGTGGGGTCATAAGGGTGCGGTTATCTCTGACTGGGGCGCTACAATGAATGTTGTTAACTGTCTTCGAGCCGGACTCACTCTGGAGATGCCGGATTGTCATGGATATCACAAGGATATTCTTAAGGAAGCAGTAGAGAGTGGTGAGTTCACAATGGATGAGCTGGACAATGCTGCAAGAGAGGTACTTAGAACAATAGTATCTCTTACATCTAATATCGATGAGAATGCAACAGTTGACTATGATGCTCATCATGTTACTGCAAGAAAGATAGAGGATGAATGTGCAGTCTTATTGAAAAATGATGGACTTTTACCGCTTGATAGAAGTAAGAAGATTATTGCTATTGGCGAACTGTCACAGACAATGAGATATCAGGGTGGCGGAAGTAGTCATATTAATGCAACCAGGGTTCCATCAGCAGTTGATTCTCTTAAGAAGATGGGATATGACGTAACATATCTTCAGGGATATTGTGCGGATAAGGTCACAACGGATGATGGTTTACATAATGCGGCAGTTGACTTTATCAAATCTTACGATGATGCGAAGGATACAGTTATTGTATTTTTCCTTGGTCTTACAGATGCTCTGGAAAGTGAAGGCTTTGACAGAAAGAATATGAATATTGCAGCCAATCAGACCAAGCTGCTTAATGATATAGCATCTATTACAGATATGCCTATAGCGGCGGTTGCATTTGGTGGTGCGCCTATGGATTATTCATGGGATGACAAGGTAGAGTCAATTCTGTATATGCATCTTGGTGGTCAGGCAGTTGGTGAATCTATAGCAGATATTATATCTGGCGAAGTAAATCCATCAGGTAAGCTTGCTGAGACAATACCAATGAATATTGAAGATACACCGGCATACAGATATTTTGCATTGCCACAGGATGATGTGGAGTATAGAGAGAGTATATTTGTTGGATACAGATATTATGATACTTTCGGCGTTCCAGTAAAGTATCCTTTCGGATATGGAATGTCATATACGAATTTCGAATACTCAGATATACAGGTTGATCATACAGAATATTCATCAGGTAAGATCAGTGTAAGCTGCAAGGTTAAGAATACAGGTAATCGTATTGGCAAGGAAGTCGTTGAGTTATATGTAATGCCACCAAAGGATAATATCATCAGAGCTAATAAGGAGCTTCGTGCTTTTGGTAAGGTTGAGTTACTTCCAGGAGAAGAGAAGACAGTAACACTTGAGTTAGATGAAAGAGCATTTGCTATATACTGTGGAGATAGCAAGGAATTCGAGATGATTAGTGGCAACTATACTATTGCGATTGGTGCATCAGTAAGTGATATTCGTCTCACCACAGATGTTGTGGTTAAGGGAAGAGAGTATTACCGCAATGAAAGAGAGTTATTCCCAAGTTATTTTGCACCTCAGCCACATGGAATGGATATTCCAGCAGAGGAGTTTGAGAGACTTCTTGAGCAGCCACTTTCTAATCTTCGCAACAGAAAGAAAGGTGACTATGATATCACCTGTACTTTCGGAGATGTTAGTAGAGCTTCTCTCCTTGGCAATATCATCAGAAAGCAGATTATGAAGGAGCTTAACAAGAGACTTGAGGGAGTACCAGAGGACGATCCACTTAGAGAGATGCAGATAATGGGAATCGAAGAAGGTGCGTTAGAGAGTCTTATCTCCATAACAGGTGGTCAGATTAATCCACCACTTGTTGAAGCCCTGGTTGATTCAGCCAATGGACACACTATCCAGGGTATAAAGAAGTTACTTAAGAAGTAAGACGAGATTATGTAAAAGTAAAGGATGCTTTCCTGTATATTGCAGGAAGCATCCTTATTCTTATTCTAAGAACATCTCAATTCTATATTCATTACCAGAAGTTGTAACTGTTCCGAGTGCACCACAGATAACAGGGATCGATGGTGGAAGATGGCCGATATCTGCGTCCATAAGTATTGGTACGTCATACTTCGAGATTATGTCAACCACGGCTTTATACTGATCCATTCCGAAAGCAGGCTCATTATAGTGCATTGGTCGACCAATAATGAATCCACTGCAATTCCTGAACCAGCCAGCTCTGTCTAACTGCCACATCTTTCGTCGCATATCCATAACGTTCAGGTCACATGATTCTATGAACCATAGTATTCCGTCACTGCTATATCTATCTGTAAAATCGGCAACTTTGTCATATTTGGTTCCTGTAAGAGTACACAGGCAATCGAGACAACCACCAAGAAGTCTTCCTGACATAATAAAATCTTCATCTGGAAATTTTCTTATAACAGATGGTTCGGTGGCATTATATGGAACTAATGGTGTCTCGGGTGTCTTAAGGCTTTCCTTTTCCCAGAAGGGATAACCTGAGAAGCTAAGAGACTTACCAGTGATTAGATTGAGGGCATCATCTATTGACCTGTGCCAGGTGCTCATTCCAAAGGCACCTGCGGATGGACCATATATGGCTGCAGTATCGCAGTGTGTAGCAGAGAGGAAAGTAAAGTTGGTATTGTCCGAGTAGCCCATATACCACTTTGGCCTGGCAGCTGCTATGGCTCCAAAATCAACATAATCAATTGTCTCGCACATAAGCTCGCCACCACCACAGGTTAGCAGTATGTCATTATCCTCTGAAAGATAATAATCTGTAAGCTCCTTACCGCAGGCTACAGGAGTATTGCTTATTCCAATACCATTGTCTGCATAGCAGTTAGGACCTAGCACTGTCCTGTAACCCATAGAAGTAAATGTGTTAAGAGCGCTTTCAAAAGCACTTTTATAGGGTTCGAAGGAACAGCCAAAGGCTGGTGCAATAAAGCCAATATTTCCGTTTGGTCTAAGAAATTCCGGATATCTCATTTGCTCTCCTTAATGATAATAGAATTAACGGTGTTAATATTATTCCATACTATATATCTTCCATGCTATAATAAGGCAAAATGGGCATAATAGCAAATTGAGGTAGGCGATGAATATTGTATTACATCAACCAGAGATACCGGCTAATACCGGAAATATAGGAAGGACCTGTGTTGCAACTGGAAGTACGTTGCATCTGATTGAGCCACTTGGCTTCAGACTTGATGAGAAATCAATAAAAAGAGCTGGCATGGATTATTGGAGCAAGTTGGATGTAAGGCGTTATGTTAACTACGCAGAATTCCTCGATACAATAAGGGCCGAGAATCCCAATGCCCGAATATGGATGGCGACAACTAAGGCAAGGCGGAGTTATTCAGAAGTGGAATTCGGTGAAGACGATTATATAATGTTTGGTAAGGAGAGTGCAGGAATTCCTGAAGAGATTCTTGTAGATAATGAGAATACCTGCATCCGAATACCGATGCTACCGGAGATTAGATCACTTAATCTTTCGAATTCAGTAGCAATTGTATTATACGAAGCATTGAGACAGAATAATTTTGAATCTATGCAACTAAAAGGGGAATTACACAGACTTAGCTGGGAAGAATAACATAGAATTGGAAGACTATCAGTTAGTGAGGGATTAAGGAGAGACCATGAGAAACAAGACAAGAAGACATATTATTTCATCAATACTTACAATTGTCCTTGCGACAGCCAATGTAATGCCAAGTCTGGCCGCATCAATGCCTGTAGAAGCTGGGGATGTAGTGATTGAATCTGAGGAGGCAGTTACTTCGATATGTGAGGAAGTAACAGAATCTGAAGAGGAGATGACTTCACAGGAGGCAGTGTCTGAAGAGGCAATGACTGTTGAAGAGACAGAATCTCTGCTCGAGGATACGGAAGATGAACAGTTAGTGACTGTTCTGGGAGATGATGTCCATCAGCATAGCTATTGTGTAAGTGAGAATTCGGGAAGCTATGAACCAGTTGAAACTGGTGAAGTAGAATGGAAGGCCTGGACTGGCAATACATCATTTCCTACTATCGCTGATATGAAAAATGACAGGGATGAAATTGTCTACACACATTTCTATTTAACAGAGGATATTAATCTTCCAGAAGCAGGAATAATTGATGACGCATATGTATTCGATTATGCTTCCGACGGATGTGAGCAGCCTGTATTCTTCTGCTTAAATGGATATAATGTTAATCTCAATTATCGTACATTAAAAGCCGAGGATAACAATCAGATTATTTTCTGTGATTGTGGTGATGGAGAAGCTAGAGGCAAGATATCAGGTTATGGCAATCATATTGCTATTAATCTGACATGTGTAAATATTGATCTTCAGATAGAAGCACACGGCGGATGGGGTACTGATTCACATGCAACAGTATCTGCAGATGAGAGAAATGTCTTTGTTAACTGTAATATCAAGAACACAGTGGATTATGGTTATGGTATAACCGCGGGCAATCTCTATGGTAATACCAGCATTGATGCTCGTTATATAGGCGTGTTCTGCGACAATGAAGGAACTGATACACCAGGTATAACAATAAGAGATAATGTTAGTGTTAGTGGAACATTTCGTGGAATCAAGGGAGATAATAATACAATCACAGGTGGTTCTATTACGGGTATCACAGAACCAGATAAGAAGTGGAGTACATCTTCTGTAGCGATTGACGGAAATAACAATAATATAGCTAATGCGACGCTTATTGGTCATATTGGAGCTCAAGGTAACAACAATATATTTACTGATTCATCCATAACAGGTACAGAGTCATTTGGTATTAGGGGTAACGGTAATACTATTACTAATTCAGCTGTTGATTCTTTGAATTCTTTTAATGGAATTGGCCTAGGTGGTAATGAGAACATCATTAATAATGGAACAACGATAACAACAGGAACAGAGATACCAGAAGGTAAGACTTATGTAGATACTGTAGGTGTTGCCGGATTAGACAATGTAATTAATGGCGGTACAATTACAGGACATAAAGGAATTGAGGCAGTTGATCCAGAACCGACAGCCGATGGTAAAGTGGGAAATGTAATAATAAATGGTGGTAGTATTCTGGCTGATGGTAAAGATTCTATAGCAGTCAAAGCCAGAGTAACCAATATTAAGAATAATGCTGTAATAAAGGCTACAGGCGAGGAATCTATTGGTATCGTAGGAGACATTCCTCTTGATTCTGATGGAGAGTACAGTGGTAGTGTTACGGGTAGAAAGCATGGAATATATATTGATAATAGCGGATTTGACGATGTTCCATCAGCGTTAACTGTAGTTAAGGGAATAACTGTTGAATCAACAGGAACAGATAGTGATAATTATCCGATTAATTCTATTAGGAATAAGTCTACAGTAGTACTTCTTGAAGGAGCAGTGCTTAAAAAGAACGAGGCATGCAGCGCAGATATTTCAATAAATGTGGCCGATTCAGGAGAAGAAGAGGGTACTTCTACATATGGAATATGGGCAGGAATATTAGATGAAGATGCTGTGAAGTACGGCTACGATGGAGGTACTGTTACAGTTAGGTGTGAAAACGAAGATGATGCATATTCCTCTACAAGACCTGTAATCAGATATGTAAGCAAGAGTGATGATGGTAAGACATTCAAGTTAAGTGAGTCATCAAGAATATTTGTATCATCTTCTGAAGGAACAGAGGACTATATCAATTATATTATATCTGATGATAATAGTGAGCCACAGGAGCCATCAACTGAGTCATGGCTTGACGGTAGCGACTTCGAGGCTGCGCAGCGTGCTATTTGTAAAGAAGAGAGGGAGATTTCTGAAGAAAGTTCCTGCGATTGGAAGGTAGTATTTGACAGCGTTAATGATGATAATAGGGGCTTTCTTTCCGGTAAAAACTGGAATGAGAATAAAGCGGGTGTAACGAATCCAGCCGGAATCTACGTAGATTTTGAGAATACACAGATATATGTGCTTTGCAATGAGGAAGCAACGATATATGTTACAGGTGATTGTAAGGGAATGTTTGGCCATTATAATGGCGGATTAACTTATAGCAAGTTTACCTTCAATAATATAGACACATCTAATGTCACTAATATGAGCGAAATGTTCACTGGATTTGAAGGAAAGCAGCTTGACTTAAGTAAGTTTAACACATCTAAGGTTACAGACATGGGAGGAATGTTCGACCTTTGTGAGAATCTGGAGAGTGTGGACACATCAAGCTTTGATACAAGCAACGTAAAATATATGAATGAAATGTTCAGATATTGCTATAAATTAAAGGAGCTTGATCTGAAAAACTTTGATACAAGTAATGTAAAGAGCTTTGATCAGACTTTTAAAGACTGTAATAATCTGGAGACACTTAATGTAACAAGCTTTGATACCCGTAATGTACTAACGGGTGCATCTATGTTCTTAAATTGTTGGACACTTACTACACTTGACGTGTCAAGCTTTACCTGGTGGAGTGATTCTATTCCGAGTGATGAGATGGATTATTATCATATGCAAAATCGTTATCCATACTATTTAATATTTGCGGGTTGTAACGGGCTACGCACAATATATGCATCCTGTGATGCACCTCAGATGTCGTGGAGTTCACCATTTCAAAGTGATCGCAATTTGGTTGGTGGTGCAGGTACGAGCTATAGCATGTATGGAGATAACGTAGAAAATGCTTACTATCAGTTCTATGGAAGAATAGATGATCCAAAGAATGATAAGCCAGGATTCTTTACATATAAAAAGAATCCAAATGGAGAGATTCCAGTCTACAAGATTTCATATGTACTTGACGGTGGAAGTAATTATAGGGGTAATCCGGATTCATATATAGAGGGAACCGCTGTAACTATTAAGGATCCTACAAAGTATAATTGTACATTTATGGGCTGGTATCTGGATGAGAAATTCACTAAGCCTTTCACATCTACCAAAGATCTTAAGAGGAATATAACACTATATGCAAAATGGAAGCCTTATCAGGAATATAAGATCAAGTATGATGCCAATGCCGGCTCGACAACAACGGGCGTGGCAACAGGTACGATGTATCCAACGTATGCATATATCGAGTCCACTTATGTGTATATAAATAAAAATGAATATGCAATTAAGGGCTATAAGTTCGTAGAATGGAATACCCGTCCGGATGGAAATGGAGATTCATTTGATGGTCGTTATTCTTATAATGTAGGAAAGACATTTGTGGAAAAGGGCTATATTCAGAAGGCTGGTGATACAGTAACACTATATGCGATATGGGAAGAGGATCCAGCAACCTTAGCTCTATTAGATAAGGACGGATCACCATTATTGGATGATCAGGGCCAGGAGATTACGACTGTAAGTATCCTGTATAATCAGCCACTTAATGTGGTAATACCTGTACTTGATAAGAGTAATAAGGGATATACACTTACTGGCTGGAGAACAGAAGCGAACGGAAAGGGTACGCTGTATAAGATTAATGGCAAGCCTAATCCAAAGTCCGGAACAACTCTTACGCTTTATGCACAGTGGGCTGAAAAAGAGTTCAAGATTAAGTACAATGTTGCTGGTGGTAAGCATACTGCATTAAGTAAGAAGAACAAAAAAGCCTATAAGGTATCAACAGAGACATTTACTCTTGCAGCTCCGGTTAGGACTGGATATACCTTCAGCGGATGGTATGATGCAGAAGAAAACAGAGTAGAGACAATCGAAAAGGGATCATATGGTAATCTTGTACTGACAGCCAGATGGACACCTATCACATATGAGATCATACTTAATGGTGATGAAGAAAAGGGAGTAACTGTCAGTGGAGAGTATCCAAAGACAGTAGCATATGATGAGATATTAGACCTCTATGATATTACTAAGACAGATTGTACTGTTGATGAAGAGGGACCAGGAAAGTATATTGCCGGATGGTCACTTACTCGGGGTGGCAAGGTTAAGTATGCGATAAGTAAGAAGATTTCGAAGCTTAAGAACCAGCAGGATGATGTAATCAACCTGTATCCTGTTGTAGGAGTACATTCTTATAAGATTACGTATGACCTTAATGATGGAGGAACTGGTACAGCGGTTAATAAGGGCAATCCGGTTACATACGCATATAATCAGCGAAAAGTGGTTGCAATTAAGAATCCTACAAGAAAAGGCTATCTGTTTACTGGCTGGACATTAACAGCAGGAACTGAGAGTAATTTCGATGCTATTAAGAAGCAGATTACAAAGGGAGCCAGTGGTGAGATTACACTTCAGGCTAACTGGACCCCAATCGGCTATATTGTGAAGCTTAATAAGAATAATGGTAAGGCAGTATTAGCAGAAGGCGCCATAACAAAGTACGGAAGTACAGAAGCTTATATTAGCTATAATGATACAAGTGCCAAGTTCAAGACATCTGATATTGTGACTAACGCATACTTTACATTCGTAGGATGGAATACCAAGAAGAATGGTAAGGGAATATATGCAACAATGGATGAAGAGGGCAATGTAAGCCTTGATGGAGTCTGCACAAAGAATAAGGGTACGGTTGTTCTTTATGGAATATGGAAAGCAGATAAATATGATATTACATATATTAATGTAGATCCTAACCAGTATTCCGATATAGAAGGAATAGAAGAGCTTAGAGATGTAACGAACAAGAGCCCGCTAGTATATACTACCAGTGCGAAGGTTACTTTGAAAAATCCTTCAAAGTATGGCTTTGTATTCAAGGGATGGTATACAGACTACAATCCAGAGACAGGTGAATTTGCTAATAAAGTGACAGCCATTGCGGCATACAAAACCAATTATGTATCTGAAGACAAAGACATTAAGCTATACGGTAAGTGGGTACTTAAGTAATAATGGCACAGAATCAGGTTAGATATCATCAATTGCATATGAAAGATAACGTGGACAGGATACCTTTTTCAAGGTATCCTCGTCCTCAATTATACAGAGATACCAGGTGGATTAATCTTAACGGCAAGTGGGATTGTGGTATTACGGTTCCCTTTCCGCTTCAGTCTGTATTGTCTGGATATGAAGGTGATGTTGAAGATGAGTATACCTACTATACAACCTTTGATTATCATCCTGAATGGACCAGGCGGGTGCTGCTTCACTTTGGGGCAGTAGATCAGATATGCGAAGTAAGTGTGGATGGTCATCCAGTAGGAATGCATAAGGGAGGATACCTTCCATTTTCATTTGATATAACTGATGCACTTGAAAATAGTGAGATTCATAAGCTTAAGGTTCATATAACCGATACACTTTCCCAGGTATATCCACATGGAAAGCAGAGCAGGAACAGAGGCGGAATGTGGTATACGCCTGTATCGGGAATATGGCAGACAGTATGGATAGAGGAAGTGCCTCGAAGTTATATTAGGAATATTAAGATAACACCAGGACTTGAAGGAATTGCTCTCAGTATAGATGGCGATGATGAAGGATATACTATTGAGATTACGGAACCATCAATGAGTGGCGCTTTAGATATGACTGATGGGAAGGTCATCAAGAAAGAGAAGATATATGGCAACAAGAGTCATATAGAGATTGATGAGCCCAGGAATTGGACTCCTGATTCGCCATGGCTATACGGAATAAAGATTTATTCCAAGGAAGATGTAATCTCAAGTTATTTTGCATTAAGAACTATAGATATTCGAAAGTCAGGTTCAAGAAGATATATCTGCCTTAATGGTAAGCCAATCTATCTACATTCAGTTCTGGATCAGGGCTATTATCCGGAAGGAATATTCCTGCCCAATAGTGAACGCGGATATGAAGAAGATATTATGCTTATGAAGGAGTTGGGATTCAATACTCTCAGAAAGCATATCAAGATTGAGCCAGCCTGCTTCTATTATGCCTGCGACAGGCTGGGGATGCTAGTTATGCAGGATATGGTCAATAATTCTGACTACTCATTTATGAGAGATACTATTCTGCCCACAGCAGGAATAAAGTATAAGCCAGATCTTCTATATCACCGTGATGAAGAAGAGCGAGCTTTCTTTGAGAAGCATATGAAGGATACGGCTGAGTATCTGTACAATTTCCCATGTATTGCGTATTACACAATATTCAACGAGGGTTGGGGACAGTTCCATGCAGACAGAATGTATGAAGAGCTTAGAGCTATAGATGATACAAGAGTAATTGATGCTACCTCGGGATGGTTCAGACAGCTTAAAAGTGATGTCGAGAGTAAGCACGTATATTTTCATCGGGTTGCACAGACAAGACATCACAGGCCAATTATCATCTCAGAGTTCGGTGGTTATTCCTACATAGTGAAGAATCATACCTTCAGTACAGGGGCCAACTATGGCTACAAGATGTTCTCAGATAAGATTACTTTATCAAAGGGAATTAAGGAATTATATGAAAAGGATGTAATCAGCTATATTGAAAAGGGCCTTAATGGCAGCGTCTATACGCAGCTTAGTGATGTAGAAGATGAGACAAATGGATTCTACACATACGATAGAAAATTATGCAAGGTTGAGAAACATATAATGCAGGATATCAGTAGAGAGATATACAGAGTTTTTACTGAAGTAACATCCAAAATATAGAATAATAATCTGAATTTATAGGTAAAATCAGTTAATGAATAACTGAAATAATCATTGTGAGGTACGAATATGAAAAAAAAGCTAGCATCCCTACTTCTTTGTGTTGCTCTCGTTTCTCAGAGTGTTGTGAGTGTGAGTGCCACATCGTCTGAGAGATTAGATGATACTTCAACAAAAGAAGATATTGTAGAAACTTTTGAAGAAGTTTCTACTGTAGAAAATCTCTTTGAAGAGATTACTTCGGAGGAAATTACTTCTGAAGAGATTATTTCTGAAGAGATTACTTCTGAAGAAATTACTTCTGAAGAGATTATTTCCGAAGAATCTGTTTCATATGATGAATCTACGGAAATAATCACAGATATAGAGACTGGGGACATGTCAGCCGAAGAAACGGTTACAAACATTGATGAGACTATAACAGAACCACTGGATTCAGTTACAGCTATAAGTGACCCAGATGGATATTATGTTATTAATGGCTATAAGATTACTGGCCTTACCGAAGCTGGAAAGACTGCAACAAACCTTAATATTCCAGACGGTGTCAAGGAGATTGGGGATTCTGCATTCCAGAATCAGAAAAATGTAACTGCCGTTGTACTTCCTTCTTCGATTGAGAAGCTAGGATCTGCTGTTTTTATTAACTGTTCATCCCTAAGTAATGTACAGATTCGTTCGACCTCTTTCACTTCAGGAC
>JAZUGT010000026.1:0-21928 GCA_045641365.1 Lachnospiraceae bacterium | reverse complement strand
TTTTATTCTTGATCTTCTGTATTAACAGATTAAACATTGCCTTCGCCCTCTACAACAAAAACTTCTGCCATGCAAGTCATATCTTCAGACTCCGATGCTACCTTGTAGAAATCATCTTCCATCTCTACATAATATGCATTCTTTCCCTTACCCTGGTTATCGAAGCTCAGATACACCTTTCCATCCTCGCTTGTTGTGTAATACTTTGGATTATTCCTTGACGAAGCTCCTATTACACTGCCTGTATACTTCTCCTCGCCGCATCTGACGGTAATATGCGTTCCAAGTGGAAGTGTATCCGCCGAGAAAACTATGAGCCTTGGAGTATCCTGCGCCTTATTGACGAATACGCTGCTCCCTGAGCGGACAGTATTACCAGTCTTTATCTTAAACCTACCTAACTTTCCGGCTTCTTTAACTCTGAACTCTATCCTGCCGTCCTGACTCATATCCCTACTTGCGAGCACAAATTCTCTTGCAAGTACCTGCTTGAGATACGCATACTTATAATCAATTATTCGCTTCTCAACCTTACATGACTCTATCTGAGCATCATAGACATCCCCTGAAGTTAAATAATGAAACTCTTCATTCTCAAGAGCGTCTACATTATCACCATTATTACGACCTTCCTTGAGTTCCTCATAGATATTGCCCCACGGAACAATCGAATCCTTATACTTGCTCTTCTCAAGATTTGCAATATTCTCATCCATATTGGTGAGTTCTTCTTCTCTGGACAGTTCTGCGTTCTCTATATCTTTCTGTAATCCGAAGCTATTGGTTCTGGATCCTTCAACCTTGATTGTAAAGATAAGATCTCCTGCATCAACCTCATCATCAGAGTCAAAGAATACTTCATCAACTATTCCCTCATACTTTGAAAAGTATGTTATCTCCTTCTTATCAGAGAACTTCCACTCACCTAACGGTACTTCCTTGTACCCTGCCTTATACTTAGTTGAATCTTTTAGTAGTGGATTGACCTCTCTTCGTACTTCTTCACCCTCGGACAGACCTTCAAGAATCTGTGTCTTCTTCTCATCCTTTTCTCCGATGATTACATCTCGTCTGATATCACCCTCTGGAGTCTTAACATACACAAAATAACCGTTTTTATCCTGCTGAATCGACTCATTATAGACAGCGAGCGTATCGGCTATAAAGTGATTGCGGAATACAACTTCAAAGCAGTCACCCACTTTCAGTTCACCATCATATCCTACAACAGACACCCTCTCACATGCGTAATGCTTCTTGCTCTGCATTACCTGCAGTTCTGCCTCTGAATAAGGATCCTTAACAATATCATATTTCTCCCCATTAATCAGGCAGTAATAATCAGAATACTTACGGAACACCTCGTGTGAGCAGTCCACGCCTGTAAGTTCAATCACCGGATCATTATAATCAGAAATTACTACAACATTCTCCTTGGCCGCGCACTCGTATCCACTTGCCAGATCCTTGATATATGTTACATATCCACTATGATTGGCGCGAAGTTCCGTCTCTCCAAGACGTTCCTTCTCGAGGCTTATCTGTTCCTGTATATATGCTCTGTCAAAGGCATCAAGCTGCTCGTCCAGTTCTCGCTTAGCTTCTAACTCGTCCAATCCGCCAAGCATCTTCTCCTTTTCCTTCGGTGAAAATGCATATGGATCAGCTTCAATGATAGCCCTGTAGTCCGCACTGCTAAGACTCTGCATTGCCTTTGCGGCGTCATGATCGTGTACATACTGTTCATCCACAAGCACCTTTAGATTACTCTTATATGCAAGTTCCTGCTCAAGCTTCTCTATGCTTCTTGCAGCATCCTCACAATTGACAGTTGCAATGCGCTCCCCCTCATTGACATAATCGCCTATTTCCACATTAATATCTGACAGCGTTGCAGACTTCTTGAAAAACTGACAATAATCTCTTGGGCATACACTTGCAACCACGCTGTACTTATCAGTCGTCTTCCTGGTTCGTCCAACATCACTCAATTCTGCTCTGACATATTCAACCTCATTAGTCTTGGGCGCAATAAGTTCAGGTGCCACTGAATTACTGCCACACCCACAAAGCAGAGTTATTAATATTACGGCAATGCCTACACTAAGTATCCTTCTCAAAGCTCTGTTACCACCTTTTCACCTTTGGTCAGACCACTCTTAACAACAATGATTCCATCTACACTTGCTCCTGTAACAATCTGTCTGAGCATCGGAACCCCTTCATCATCCACAACATATACAAAATGCCTTCCATCAACAGTAACCACTGCTGACTTCGGTATATACAGCGCATCCTTAAGCTTATCCCTTTCGATATTGAGCTGTATCTCATTATCAGACACCGGTGTCTCATCTACTCCCTCAAGTATGAAGGTCAGCCTTCTTACTGTATTGCCTTCGTCATCCACACCATCCTCTTCTATCTCCTGAAGAACAATGTCACGTCTGGACAACCCTACATCAACCGAATATGTCTCTCCAATCTTAAAATCGTAATCATCAGACGTACTACCCGAGTAGACTTCTGATGAATATACTATAGTAATCAACGTATCATTGGGTCCTACTTTAGTTGTGTCCCACACGCTGGACACATTCTTTACAACGCCACTTCCTTCTGCTACGAGCGTATATCCTGCAAGCCACGCACTATTCTCTTCCTTCTCAACCCTTCTCACCTCAAGATCATTAAGAATACGCTTTTCCTGAGCTGAGTAGTCACTATGAGGATATATGGCCTTCATCTTCTTAATATGTTCTAAGAGAATTACATCCTCATCAATCTTCTTATCAATCTGAAGCATGCTTTTCTCCAGCTCATCGGCCTTAAATGTTACCAGAATGTCCCCTTTATGGACAGAATCTCCACTCTGAAAGTTGACTGCTTCAACTTCCATCTCATCATGATCCGCATGATAACCAACTTCTCTTGAATCTTCTGCCCTGAGTATCAGGTGAAGATCAACATCGAGATCCCCCTGCATAACCTCTTCGCACTCTATATATTCCTGCTCGTTATCCCGTATGATTACTTTATTAAGATTGCTTTCTAGCGCGCCACATCCCATAATACCAGTAACACTTAGACATACGGCGGATAATAATATGCACTTTCTCTGTGACAAAAAGTTCATGGTGACTCCTCTATAAAAAAGGCCCGTTCCAAACTGGAATGGGCCTTAAATATTCTATCATGACGTATATATTATAGTCTGAATACAGATACTGCCTCGCCAAGATTCTCTTCAATCTCACGCATCTCCTTGGTACGCTCAAGAGTCTCGTAACATGCTGATGTAACCGTCTGACAGCTTGCCGAAACTTCCTCAGCACTTGCTCCAAGTTCCTCACTAATTGCTCCAAGGTCACTTGTTGCTCCTGTAAGCTGATCCTTAATCTGATTAAGTCCATCAGTCATGCCTCTGATATTATTGATCTCCTTGATACTATCATCAACGGATGTAGAAAGTATACTGAACTTCTCCTGTGTATCAAGAATGAACTTCTGCTCACCTGAGATAATATCTGCAACCTTCTTGGCCTCATCAACAGTCTCATTAGAAAGAGTAATAACCTGATCTACGATATCTCTTATCTCGCCTGCGCTTGAAGCACACTCATCAGCCAGCTTACGAATCTCGTCAGCAACAACCGCAAATCCTCTTCCTGCCTCGCCAGCTCTTGCAGCCTCAATAGAAGCATTAAGAGAAAGAAGATTAGTCTGTGCTGAGATATCTTCAATCATCTGTACGCACTCGCTGATATTAGTTACAGCTTCGTTAGTTCCATTAATCTTAGTATAGATATTATTAACAGCCTGAACGCTCTCCTTAGAAGAACCAAGTACATTCTCCATATATGATGCCGCTTCTGAATTAGCCTTGCTAATCTCACCTGAAGCAGTTGAAAGAAGTTCAACATTCTGTGTAAGTGTCTCGATATTCTCACCAAGCTCTACAGCCTTGGAAGCCATCTCCTGCGCTGATACTGCAACGCTCTGCGATGTCTCTGCAACTTCTCCTACTGCTGTGCTAATCTGATTGATGCTGTCAGTATTAGAAGCAGTCTTCTCATTAACAACAACAACTGTCTCTTCTAATTCTGATGCACTATTCTTAACCTCACTAACTGTATTACGTAATGACTCCTTAAGAATATTAGCAGCCTCGATAATATCTACAGTCTCCTTAATATGAGATGTAGCATCAACGTCAACATTAAGATCTCCCTCTGCAAGCTGTCTTGTTGCTGCTGAAATCTTAGCAAGTGGTGTTGCGATAATTCTTGCAATCAGTAATGCAATGATTAAGAAGAATACGATAAGAGCTGCATCTATGATAAGTCCGAGAACTGTCATGCTCTTAGTCTCCTGAAGAATCTCTGCCTCATCTGCTGTAACGATAAGAACAAATGAATTGTCAGGAGCTACATAATAAGAAGCATACTTCATCTCACCCTTGAACTCATATTCAACAACGTCACCCTTAACAGCCTTACCCTGCGCCATCTGTGCACATACACCCTTGATTACTTCATTGGTAACAGGCTCACCAATCTTCTCCTTGGTTGGATGCCATAACATTGTAGCATTGGCGTCTGCAACATATATATATGACGAAGAAACATCGATAATTCCAACATCAGTGCAGTACTCTGTAAGATTAGCTGTAGATAATGCAAGCTCCTTGCCTTCATACGATACTGCATAATACAGTCCAGCACCTTCACTCTGAGCCATGGAATACATATAATTACGTACGTTCTTGGAAACCTCGCTCTCAGACTTGTTCAGTAATACTGCTGAGATAATAATTGCACCAGTTACAAGTGGAATAAGCGCATACAGAACAAGCGTCATATACATATTAAGCTTGGCCTTACTCTTCTTCGGTGCCTTCACCTTATCATTCTTAATCATGTCTTCACTCATAGATAAATCCTTTCCCATTATCCTCGCTCAACGCATGCCCGAAATATAATCTGATAAGACATACGCCATCTAAATAATGATTACACTTATATATGAATTGTATACCTTTTTCACAAAAAAATCAAAGATTTTTGATTAATTTCAGTATCTTTTTCACATTAAAAAGGCACTATGTTAAACATAGTGCCTTGAATAATTACTCAATATTGATGAACTCCACAAAGCCATAACTAACAAGCGTCTTAAAGTATTGTACCACTCTGTTATAAAGTGGCTCAGCCTTCTGCCCAAATTTCTCCTTAATAAGCGCTGCAATGGCCATAATATCCCGCTGACCATCCATAAGTGGCCAGATGAAATTGCCCATCTCATCAAGATGAATCTGAGATATCCGTGGCTTCTTCCACAGCTTCTGAGCTATAAAATTGAATAATCCCTTATTGACCTGAAAAATGGTAACCTTACCATCAACAATCTCATAATCAACACCAGCGGCTGGAACCGGAATATACTCCAGATAATTGGCTGATGCCTTCCCATTCTTATCAGTTGCCATCAATAGTCCCTTACTTCTTAATCTCGTTCTTCTTCATCGCATACATCCACACGAATACAATCATAAGAATGATCGCGATAACTCCGCCAATCTGACCAGTTGTGAAGATACCTGAGAGATTAATTGCAGAATCTATTCCAATAACAGCAAATATTGCAAGAAGAATACCTATCAGTCCCTCTCCTGCAATCATACCTGAACAGAAGAGAATTCCATTACTTGCATCTGCATTCTCCTTATCCTCACTCTTGCTGTTCTTCTTATCAACTACCATTCTGATAAGACCACCAATCATGATTGTTGAGCTAAGCTCAAGTGGAAGATACAGACCAATTGCTACAGGAAGTGAAGATATTCCAATTACTTCAAATGTGATTGCAATAAATGCGCCAATGAATACAAGTGCCCATGGAAGATTCTCATTCATAACACCTTCAACAATCATCTTCATAAGTGTTGCCTGAGGAGCTGGAATTGCCTCTGAGCCAAATCCCCATGCCTTATCAAGAAGAATAAGAACGCCACCAATTGCAAGTCCTGATACAACTGTACCAAGAACCTCACCAATCTGCTGCTTCTTAGGTGTGGCACCTAAGATATAACCTGTCTTAAGATCCTGTGAAGTATCGCCGGCCATACATGCAACAATACAGATAATAGAACCTATTGCAATTGCGCCCTGCATACCGTGTGCGCCAACATCTCCAGTAACCTTAAGAAGTGCTGTTGCAATAAGAAGTGTTGCAATAGCCATACCTGATACTGGATTGTTACTACTTCCTACAAGTCCAACCATTCTTGAAGAAACAGTTGCAAAGAAGAAACCAAATACAATAATCAGAATCGCACCTACAAGAGTTACAGGAATAAATGGTAATGCCCATAAGAGAATAATCATTGCGATTACGCCAATACATATTACCTTCATGCTAAGATCCTGATCTGTTCTGAGATTACTCTTAACACTACCTTCCTTAAGTCCCTTGATTGCATCTGCAAATGTCTTAACAATAAGTGGAAGCGTCTTGCAAAGACTGATAATTCCACCTGCTGCAACAGCACCTGCACCGATATATCGTATATAATAGCTCCACAGTGCTGAAGCACCACCGATAGTATACATCTCAGCGATCGAAACAGTTCCAGGATACAGTATTGTATCACCACCAAAAGTTGCAATTGCTGGAATAAGTACAAACCATCCAACTATACCACCAGCAAACATATAAGATGCAATCTTCAGGCCACAGATATAACCAACGCCTACAAGTGCCGGATACACCTCCGCCGAAAGTTCAGTCTTAAGTGCCTTGATTGGCAGTGTTACTACTCCTGCGACAACCCCAAGTCCATCTACTAAGAACTTAAATACAGCAGCAATACCCATACCAGCGAATACTGACTTAGCTGAAGCGCCGCCCTTCTCACCTGCCAAAAGTACTTCTGAACATGCTGTTCCTTCCGGATATGGAAGTATACCATGCTCCTTAACAATGAGTGCATTTCTAAGTGGAACCATGAAAAGCACACCGATGAGTCCACCTACTACAGAGATAACAGATATCTCAAGTATTGATGGCGAATCCATAACGCCTTCCTTTGCCCAGAGGAAAAGAGCTGGAAGCGTAAAGATTGCTCCCGCTGCAAGCGACTCTCCTGCTGAACCTATGGTCTGAACCATATTGCTTTCAAGAATCGAGTCCTTCTTCATAATTACTCTGATTACAGCCATTGATATTACAGCTGCTGGAATTGATGCAGATACAGTCATACCAACTCTGAGTCCAAGATACGCGTTGGCTGCACCAAATACTACGGCAAGTATCACACCCATCAGAATCGACGTTACCGTAAATTCCGGTGTGATCTTGTCAGCCGGTACATACGGCTTAAATTCCTTGTTGTCCATAATTCATTACCCCCAAAAAAGTTTATCGATTAATTATATCATAAAAAAACTCACCTCAAAACACTCTGAGGTGAGTTTCTTACGCTTAAACTATATATTACTGCTACCCAAGCCTTCTGACTGTATTATACAGCATTGTCTTGTCAATAGGCTTACACAGATAATCATCAAATCCCATCTCCTGATATCTTGCATTGGCATTGTCAACAACATCTGCGGTCAGCGCAATTACAGGAGTTGTAATCCCTCTGTCACGAATAATATTCAGACACTCATAGCCACTCATAACGGGCATCATCATATCTGTAATAATAACATCTGCAGTGTTACCTGCCAACCAGTCTATCGCCTGCATTCCCGAATCGACACAGACAACCTCTGCCTTCGTCTTCCTAAGGAATCCTTCTATAACTTTAAGATTAACGGCCGTATCATCTACGCATAGGATTGTCATTCCAGAGAAGTCCGGTACATCTTCTGGTGAGCTTGCCTTCTCTCTGATATCACCGACTCTCTGTGGAATCATAACCGTAAACTCAGTTCCGACACCATATTCTGAATCTACACTTATCATTCCGCCCATCTGCACTATGAGCTTCTTTGTAATTGCAAGTCCAAGACCAGTACCTTCTATATGCGTGGTATTCTTCTCATCAGCCCGTTCAAATGCATCAAATATAAATGGCATATCTTCTGCCTTGATTCCTCGTCCTGTATCCTTAACATTAAGAACCAGTCTGCCATCAACATATGAGAAGTTGATGCTGACTGAACCCTTATCAGTATACTTAATCGCATTACTAATTATGTTATAGCAAATCTGAGAGACTCTGACATAATCACCCGTTAGTGCTTCAGGAACACCTGCACAATCAACTGAGAAGCTAAGATCCTTCTCTCCAGCCTTGTTCTCCAGAGTCTTTAACTCTTTAAGAAGCTTGTCGAATTGATATGTATCCTCAATAATCTTGAACTTGCCCTTTTCTAACTTGGCAAAATCAAGGATATCGTTGATTATCCCCAGCAGCAGTTCAGAATTGGCCTGAATATCCCTGCAGTTCTCCTTGATTTTCTCGATATCAGTCTCTTCAAGTGACAGCTCATTAAGTCCCTTGATTGCGTTGATTGGCGTTCTGATCTCATGCGACATGTTGGCAAGGAACTCCATCCTGGTACGAGCAGCCATGTTGGCCTGTTCCTTGGCAATCTTCAACTCATCGACATTCTTCTCAAATCCACCTATTACATAGCTCTCAACTAATACTATCGAAAGCGATACAAGTACAAATGCGGCTATCACTGCGATATAGAGCTGATCCTGGGATCTTACCCCAGTAACATATTCCGGATGTCGCTGTGCAATCACGATCAGCACTACATAATAAGATACCTGTAATAGCGTAATCACTTTCTTGAACTTATTGTCTATTACAGCTGCTGACACTGCGATAATCAATAGAAACCATAGTGGCATCGCAGACTGAATACCACCGCTACGAAAAAACAGGAACGGAAATACAACTGATGTCAGTAAGCAAAGCAGAATAAACGAGCAGACTCTGATGTTCTTCCTCTTTCTACATGCAAATGCTATTGCAACACATAACACCAGAATCAGCAGATTTTCGAATATAACCTCTTTCTGGTTCTGAATCAGCGCCCTTATACAGGATACCACACTCCCCAGAACGCCCATATTCATAAAGATCAGGAAAGTCTCTTCCTTTATTGTTATATCGGGTTCTCCTTTAATGTGGAAATATGCCCTTATCTTCTCTATCATACACTTCCCCCCAAATGTATTCAGATATTATGACTCCCTATAATTTTAGCACATTAATTAAAATCTAATCAAACTCCGTTTTATTCAGGAATTGTAATCTCTGTGCGACATCCATTCCCTGGACTACTCTCAATCTCCATGGAAGCATTGCACATCTGTCTGAGACGTTCCCTTACATTAATCATGCCCACATGACTTCTTCCATCTTCCTTATGTGGCATGTTCATATCAAAGCCAATGCCATCGTCTTCAATGACAATCTTATATCCATCATCAACCTTGTATGACGCAATTAGAATGTGTCCTGGAGCGTTCTTTCCACGAATCCCGTGCTTGATACTGTTCTCGACTATAGGCTGAATTCCAAGTGATGGGACACTAAAATTTGTCTCTTTTATATCATATTCGACATTAAGAATATCGCCAAAGCGCTTCTTCTCAAGTTCCACATATGTCTTAATATGTGACAGTTCTGTCATAAAAGGAACTGCCTCCTGGCTTCTTAATGAATCCAGATTGGTTCTTAAGTATTGTGAGAAAAGGACCGTTGTCTCTTCCGCTTCCTCTGGATCAGTTACACAAAGATTACTAATTGTTGTCAGAACATTGTAAAGGAAGTGTGGCTGTATCTGAGAAATCATAAGTGCAGTACTCTGCTTGGTGAGTATAACCTGCTGTTCTGCAATCTTCTTCTCACGCTCAGAGAATATACGTATATATATAAGTACCACAGAAAGAAGGTACGCCGGATATGTCCATGTGTATGCAGCTGTGGCACTTCCAACAATATAAGCGGCAAGCGGGAATGTCTCAAAGGACATAAGTACTAACTTCTCATTAAGAGTTATATCCGACTTCGAAATTATTGCCACCAAGGCTATAATGAATATCACTATAATTGCTATATCTGCGAGGAACTCAAATGGCTCGTCTATATATTCCCCAGCTTCTGATACCGTGAAGAACATTCCAAACTTAACATTAATAATATCCAGAAAAATATTAATCACTACGGCTACACGTGCAATCATATTGCCAATACGTAAGAATCTGCCTTTTAGATTAAGTTCATCCCTGATATACGTCCAATAGGTATACACAAGCATATCTTCAAAGACATATCCTATAGTATTAACAATGAGAATTGCGGCAACAAGCTTGGGATTCCCTTCGAAGTATGATGTCAGTATATCCATAAAAAACAGAACTACCAGCGAAAAAATGACTCTGAACATAGCATGGTTCTGTCTGTCATCCATACGTCCTCTGACAATTCCCACCAGAAGAATTCCGCATATTAACATTCCCATGCTGTCAACTGCAGTATCTCTGATATAGTTTATTCTCAATCCATCTGTCCCTATTATGGAATACAGGCTTATCATTGTGGCAAGCATCAATCCCACAAGGACCATGATGCCACCGTATATTCTTCTTATCTTATTAGAGTTCATCATATAGCGCCGCTCCTGTCGTCTCTGCCCAGCTATACTGCAGCATATACTCGCCCTTATATGCGTTTATTCCATCAGGGGTTCCCTTCAGGTAATCATAATAATCACATCTAATCTTATCCGTAATGATTGAGGCACCTGCACGTTCTCTATTGAATATATCCTCTACTCCCAGTTCCTTAAATGTGTCCTGGATATCCTTCATAAGCGAACGGTAATATGCCGAATGGTCATCATCGTCATCCCACAGGTTGATAATAACCTCTGCATTCGAGCAAAGTGCACCCTTTCTGTCGACAAGATATGCTATTACTTCCTTAGACTTCATATATTTGAAATGCACTGGCTTCTGATTAACAAACAATTCAAAATCACCAAAGCACTGCGCACATACATCTGACCCTCCTGGTACAGCCAAAGGATATCTAAGATTATCCAGCGCATGCCTTACCTGATCCTTGGTGGCTGGCTTAAGCAGATAACCGCTGGCATCTACCGCAAACGCATCCATTGTATATTCAGAATAACCCGTTACAAAGACCATATTTGATTGCGGATTAATCTTCTTGAACTTCTTAGCCAGGGTTATTCCATCCATCTCTGGCATCTGTATATCCATAAACGCCACATCAAACTTCAATGTTTCAGCTGACGCAAGCGCTTCCTTTGCGCTGCCAAATCCATATACTTCTGCCTCAGGCTCAGCACTTTTAATCTTTCGAGTGATATACTCCAGGGCATTCTTCTCATCATCAATTGCGTAAATTATCATATTTGCCACCTTTCTTTGGGGACGGTTCTTTTGTCACCAGGAGTGTCCCCCTGTCTTGGGGACGGTTCTTTTGTCACTAGGAGTGTCCCCCTGTCACAAGTCTATTTTGAAAGGGCTTCTTTTGTCAATAGGCGGGGACACTTTGGGGACGGTCCTTTTGTCACTAGGAGTGTCCCCCTGTCACACCTCGATAGAATGCCCACACCATGGGCGACGTGACAAAAGAACCATCCCCATGACAAAAGAACCGTCCCCATGACAAAAGAACCGTCCCCGAATCACACCCGAATCACAGTTGCAGAAGTACCGAAGTAATTATATTATTATGATAATTGGAATTATTAACTGACACGACTCATAAAAAGGACACTTTATGGTGGCAACGAACGAATTATATAAGAAGTATGTAACCGATGACCTGAAGTTTCGTAAGGGGCTCTCGCACCCGGTGAAATCAGGTATACTAACCCGAATTAAGACAAAAAACATTGATCCCAGGCTTCTACATCCCAATCCACAGGATGAATTCTCCATGGATAACATTGGTCCAAACTGGACAATAATCGGGGACTATGAGAAGACAATTCGCCAGAGAATATCACACGGCATGAGCGAGATTTTCGACGAGCCTCTCATTGCTGTAAGGTTGGACAAGGGCGGATATATGTTGCTCAATGGACATCACAGATGGATTGCCGCTGTCAACCAGCGCGTCAGAAAGGTGCCCGTGAAAGTCGTCAATATTACTCTTGACGAAGACATTTACGCTTTAGTAAGCAAGTCGAAGCGGGAAAAATGTGTGACTATTGATTTCGATGAGGTGCTCTTCTCTGACAGCATCCAGCAATCTGCAAGTCCCATCCTTTTTCCGTACAACCTTGTATATAAGAAGAACATCAGGGAGAATGCCGCCCTTCTTGTTCAGGAATTCCAGCGAATGGGCTATGATGTGTGGATCTATACTGGAAGTTATCTGTCTGAGACATATATAAAAGGGCTGTTTCGCATGAACAAGTGTCGCGTTGATGGTATCGTCAATGGTATTAATGAGAAGAAGAGTCCGAACAAGCTTCGTGAGATCTTTCGCGAGAAGTATCACACGATCCTTCATGTTGACAACGAGGCCTTCACTATAGTCAATACCAGGAACAAAAAGTACGAGATTGTGGACATTAGCACTGATGAACACGAATGGGCTTCTTCAGTAATCACCAATGTTAATAACTTCGATATGGCCACTATAGATTAGTGACGAAAGGCACAGCATGAGTGTATGGAACCGAAAGAAAAATGGCAACACCAGGCTAAAGGTATCCTTTGACCTGGATGAAGTCTTATTTGTCTCACCGGACACACATAAGACCGAACCTGCCCTGCCATTTCCACTTAACAAGATCTTCATAGAACGTCTGCGATATGGCACCCCTAGTCTGATTAAGGAACTTCAGAACAGGGGCTACGAGGTGTGGGTATATACCTCATCGTACAGGACGGAGAAGTATATCCGAAGTCTTTTCAGATTGTACGGGGTTAGATTCGACGAGATTGTGAATGCTCAGAGGCACCTGAAGGAAGTCCAGCGCGATAAGAAGACAATCCTTCCCCAGAAGCTGCCTAACAACTACAGAATATCCCTTCATATCGACGATGAGTCCGTAGTTGCAACTTATGGCAAGGCTTATGGCTTCGAGGTATTTCAGTTAGAAGCACAGGACGACGACTGGGAGGCCAAGATTCTTTCCAAGATGGAACAGATTGAGGCGCGAAAAACAAGGGACAACTAACCCTACTGCCGCCTTTACGTGGCTATGTGCCAGGGCGCATCATGGCCAGCAGATCTTTCTCTCTGACTATTGCAATTCCCGAATTCTCATCACCAAGAATTACGAGATTATCACCAGGCTTTATATTGAATATTTTTCTGGCCTTTACCGGAATAACGATCTGTCCCTTGTCACCAACTTTCACCATTCCAAACATGTACTTCCCCTTAGGTGGAACCCCCAAGCCCATATTCTCCTCTTTATCGTAATTAATAAGATCGTCTACAGTTGTTCCAAAGGCTTTTGCAATAGCGCTACACTTATCAATATCTGGTAACGACTCACCTGTTTCATACTTTGAAAGAGTTTGCCTTGAAACACCAATCTGAGAAGCCAATTCCTCCTGAGACATATTATTTAGTTTTCTTAGTTCGATTAAGTTATCCTTAAACATCTAACGCTCCTTCTTAAGTAAGTCTCCATTATTTTTACCGAAACTTCACACCAGGCGATCAATTAGCTTCTTATAAAATGGAAAAATGACATTAGCTACAACTGCTATAATCCACCATTTATTACTGCCCGTAAGCGCCTTAAAAGAAAACATAAGTGCAATCATAACACACCAGAATACAAGCTGTAGCACTCCCGAAATAATCTCTTTACGAATACTCTTCCTGTCTTCCTCGGACATAAGATGCGGAGCTGCTTCGATAAAGTCCGCTGCCCCCTTAGGTCCTGAAGCACTTCTGAAATCATCACTGCACAACTTTGCAGCCTCTGCATACTTGTCGTTTCCCAGTACTTCCATAACGGCTTCACGGATTTCTTCTACACTCTCGCCCTTTAATTCAACTCCGGCCCCCATTTCCTTAGCTCTTCTTGCAACAGCACGCTGCTCATTAGTCTGCGGAAACAGCACCATTGGAGTTGCCATATATAAGCTTTCCGAAGTACTATTCATTCCATTATGAGTTAAAAAAGCATTAGCCCTCGACAGTATCTCCAGCTGATTGACCTTGTTGTAGACCTTAACGTTATCAGCTATACCATTCAATGATTCCGGATTAACTGCTCTGCCACAGGAAATAATGACGTCCACATCTTCATCCTTAAGGGCTTCTACACATTTCTTATAAAAATCCGGCTTATTGCTTACAACAGTTCCCAGTGAAATATATACCAGCGGTCTTATATTATTCTTCTCCGGCAGATATTCAGATGCTACGGATGGTCCTACAAATTCATAATGCTTGGAAAAAGTATCTCCAAAAGGCTGATACTTCTTCGTTGCATAGACAATAGTATCTGTATAGTTATCATTTTGTACTAACGGCATGATATTCTTCTCATGATACCCGTATTGCTCAAGGTTCTTTAATTCTGCTTTTACTCTTTTCTGTCCCGTTATTAAATCCATAATTTCGGCAAAACTACTCTTCATATAAGAGGCAGACTGCTTATTAAAAGCAAAAGTTGTAGTAGATACCACCATAGGAATTTTATACTTTCTGGCAGTCAGCTTTCCCCAAAAGCATACGGAATCAGATACGATTACATCTGGCTTAAATTCTTCTATTTCTTTCTGAAGAAAGTGGTCCATTTTTGCAGTGGTCTGCAAATCTACAATAGTCATATCTGTTGTAGACATAGTCTCTTCGCCACTTTCAACACCTTCCGAAACTTCTGGCAGGTACGCATCACAGCTAATAAATGTCGCCCCTGTTGCTTCCACCTTCTCCTTAAATTCGTTAAATGAATAAAATCTGACTGCATTTCCCCTGCTTACAAGTTCCTTCACAACGGGAAATGTAGGATTATGATGTCCATGTGCTGGAATACAGAAAAACATTATACTTTTCATACTTTTACCACCTTTGCAATCAATTTTAACATAATTATAAGGGTGTTGGTAGAACCAGTCTACCAACACCCCTTAACACATTTCATAATATTATGTTAAAAATGGTTGCTTAATCTATGAATCATTAGTACTTTTACATATCTATATTTTTGACATACAGGAATAATGTCTGATTTTCAGCCGAATAATCATCAGCCGGAATCATATCCATCGCAACCTGCTTAAACCCATCAGAATACTTTCGTCTATATTGAATACTAATGGATGTCTTACCTTCCCTAAAATACTTTCTTAAATACTCCAAATCAGTCTTCTTCAAATAACCTTCAAGGTCATCCTCATGAACCTGTCCTAACTTACCAAAACCAGTAAGCCATGCTGATATTGTGCTGGCAAATCCCTTTTCACTAGTCTGCTCCGAAACATCCATATTTACAATTGAATATGTATCCTCAGTAATATTTATTTTCAATATCTTGGTATATAAGTTGCAAAGCGCAATGTTTGCAGCTGCTTGACCTTTTCGGTCAACGCCTTTTTTAGCGTAATGTGCAGTCTTTGCCTGATACATTCGCTTATCCGCAATTTTGGCAATATCAAGAATAGTCTCTTCTTCACACTCTCGCTTTGTAACGTAACCAACTGACAAAGAAAGTGATGAAACCAGTTCACCAGCCCAGTTCTCTGTAATGTTCTCCAACTCGTCCCTGATACCTTCAAGTTGCGTATCATTTGCCCAAAAGATGCTTACAAATTCATCACCACCGGTTCTGTAGGTCTTTCCATAGTTACCAAAGGCTCTAATCATACAATCAGCTGCGCCCTTAATAAGTTCATCACCAGCTGCATGACCGATTTCATCATTTACTATCTTCAGACCATTGACATCTATTGATGCATATACAAAGTCTTCTTCCAATGGTGCTTCGCTGTATTTAAGAATATCTTCTTCATATGCTCTTCTGTTATATAGCCCTGTAAGTTCATCTAACATCGTCTTCTTTACAAGGATTTCCTCATTTTTCTTCTCTTCTTCGATTACTCGGGTCGTATAGATAACCTTTGTTGGTTTTCCATATGGGTCTGCCTCTATAGCAATAAACATTGCCTGTACCCAACCAACATTTTTTCCAACAAATTGCTTGGCAATTGTCTTCTTATCACGCATCCTCTCTGCAAGAGTTGACAAATCGGTGAATTCTAACACTGATTCCAGGTACTCATCTACGGTAACCGTGTTAATCACCGAACGCATCATCTCAAGCGCACCATTTACTCTATTAACAATAGCTTTAACTTCCTGTCTTGCAGTCAATTCCTGGACAGTGTCTTTGGCAAGATCTATTACATGCATACTGTAGTGAATATCCGCCATTGACTGTAAGATCCTGAACTGCTCTTCTCGCTCTCCTTCATTAACAAAAGTATGATTAATTGCACTTCCAATTAGAAGGCCAATTGCATATATAGGAAGCAAAGGATATCGTATCTGCAATACAATAGCGAATCCCATTGCGGAGCAGAAGAAAAAGATTGTAAAGTATCTCTTCTTCATCTCATCTGCTGCCTTAATCATGACAATTCCCGTCTGTGTCGCCAACATCAGGCACAGGAAGACCTGCATATATAGAGCAATGTATCTGTAGATATATGCCTGGTATGTACCATCAGGATTAATCCAGAAGAAAATGTGAACAAAATGATTAATTCCAAGCAGCACTATCTCTAATATGGCAAAAGTTCGCCCGAAAATTCTTATAAATCTTCCAAAGCCACTTCTCAAATTCAGATATTTTGTAACATAAATACACAGATAAGCAATGGTCAAGGCCATTGAAATATAATAGACAACTGTATCCAAATACAATAGTATTGGTACATTCAGAGTATTCAATACACCCCATAGCGCATCTGTTATGAAGTACAGTAGCGAAGATAAAACAAACCTCTTAAATGACCTGTTGACCTCATCTCTATTCTTACCTATCTTGATGTATTCGTGATTCATAATCAGATGAATCACAATGGCAATCATTCCTATTACTGAATAATACATACATCCACCCCCTGGGGACAAGCTATATCCAACTGTCGTCACTTATTATATCGACCTGTAATAACATAATACTTAATCGCGCAGTTCCAATCATCTCTCCCAATTAAAATATGATGTCCTGTAGCCCTGCTTAATGTTAACTCTATACTCCTGGCCACAAGCCAAACATCTGACATGCGCTTTAGGTATGGAACTGGCAAAATCCCCCTTATCATATTCCAAAGGATCTTCACCAATGATCTCTATTAATCCCTTCTGCGCCAGCAAATGTGGCGAATCACCAGTACCAAAGTTCTTACAGATACATTCACCTATTGCAGAATCACTCTCATCAATATCCTTAATATCCTTAATATTATTCCTGTCTTCAATCGACAGATTCCCAAGATATACCACATATTTATCAGGCATATCAGGATACTGCCTGATAACCTCATCACCAAATGGTGGCTTCCCGCCAGCTGTGTCAAACAACAGACACTCAAGATCAAAATACCTTGACAACTCTGCCTCGCGGCCATTATATATGACTTTCTTTCTCATTGTTCTTCCTCAGGAATGCTCATCCAATTTTATATAAGTTCCATCTATATCCTATCATTAAGCGAATATACTGAAAAGCTTTCTTGCGCCATACATTACAACATCTTCAACAATATTCTTAGCTGTTACAACAAATCCACCACCAGGAAATGCTGAAATAACAGCATCTCCAACTGCCTCTGCGCACTTAATTGAATTATACACTGTTGATTCAGTTGTCTTCGCATCAATAACAAAAAGCAGGACTTACGCCCTGCTTGCCTAATTACGATATATCACTAGCCTAGTGCTTGAATTTTACTTCTCTTAGCATATGTACATATGCAGTTTTACCTTCAGATGAATATCCCATACTCTGATAGAATCTGTGAGTTCTTTCATCCTTTGATCCTGTGATTAGCATCATCTTATAGCAGTCATTGTCAACAGCTATCTGCTGGGCATATTCAAGACATTCTCTGGCATATCCCATTCCCTCATATTCCTTCTTCGTTACGACATTCTCAACAAGAGCATATGACGAAAGATTTCTTGTAAGATTAGGGACAATCAGACACGTGCATGAAGATACTATCTTATCCTCTATCTCATAGACAATAAGATTATAATTATCATCGCTAAGTATTCTTTCCCATATAGCCCTTCTCTTCTCGCTATCATCAGGAACTGAATCCTCATGAAGATCCAGATATAATTCCAATATCGATTCTAAATCGCTTTCCTTTGCTATTCTTACCATTTTACCACTCCTTTATAGTAATCCGCATAGCAGGCTACTCTTCATCCTCAGAGAACAATGTACTAATCTCATACCTTGGAACTAGGTCTGAATTCTGACTCATCTTGTAAAAAAGTGCGAAGATTCGGTTCATGATTGTATGAACATTATCTTCACCAGCCTCCAGTAGAACAATAAGGAATTGCACCGAGGAATACTTGGTACATATATCAACATTACGAATAGTATTCTTAATCGCCATCTCCATATAGTTCATGCCCTGCTCTATATCATCTATATACATTGTCTTATTAGTCTTTGCATCAAGCGTCACTAACACCACGTTGCAGTAATGATTATATCTTGCGCATATATTGTTCAGATACTCATACATCTTCGTAAACTGACGATATTCAACATCAAGCGCCCCATCATACCTGCCGGCTTCGATTATACTTCTTGTAACCTGATTAATATCAACATGATTATCCGCCTTCATATTGTCCATTTCATCCTTATATATGAAGTATCCAGCCTTGCCCCTTTGCTTTACATGATACAGAGCCTTGTCAGCTTTGTTCAGCACATTAGGATATAAGTCAGCCGGAATTGTCAGGCACACACCAGCTGATATTGTAGCAATGTTTATCGTTTTATCATCAGCAATCCTTTTCTTGAATTCTGTTGTGATAGACTCTAATATTTCAACAACCTTGTGTTCGTTTACGTCATCAAGATACAGTAAGAATTCGTCTCCACCAACTCTGCACGCAACACCATTTTCGCTAAATTCACCTATAACGCTGCCAAGAATCTTAAGCGCCTTATCACCACTTTTGTGTCCAAATCTGTCATTAATCGTCTTAAGGTTATCCATATCACAGAAGATAAGTGCACCAGGTCGTTCCTTAATAAGACTCACGATCTTCTTCTCACCATGCGCACGAAGTAACAGTCCTGTCAGTTCGTCGAAAGCCGCCTTGTATTTCTCTTCTTCCTTCTGCATAACTCGAGTCCAGATCTTGGATAATTCAGAGACTTCCTCCTCCTGACTCTCGGTGATAGGCTGAAGACGCTTCTCTTCAATCATGCGAATCAGCACGTCTACTATTGCAGGATCAAATTGCGAACCGCTGCATCTCTTCAATTCTTCGACAACATAGTCAAGATCAAGTCTCTTACGATAAACTCTATTACTTGTCATTGCATCAAACGCGTCCGCAACCGCAATAATCCTTGAAATATATGGTATATCATCACCCGCAATTCTATCAGGATATCCTGTTCCATCATATTTCTCATGATGATACCTGGCTCCAACTTCGATTCCCTGGAACATCTTAATATCCTTGAGTATGTCCGCACCTATAACCGTATGCTGCTTCATTAGTTCGTATTCGTCATCGGTCAGCTTACCTGGCTTATTCAGTACAGTATCAGGCACACCAATTTTACCGATGTCATGCAAAAGTGCGATAGACTTGAGATTGTTAATCTCCTCTGCAGATACACCAAGATCCTTAGCAATCGCAACAGAGATCTCAGCCACTCGCTTGGAGTGACCTCTTGTATATTCATCCTTCGCATCGATTGTATTGGCTATTGTAGCGATTGTCTGAATTGCCATATCCTGAATCTCCTGATTTTTCTCAGTAAGTTCAGCCATATATCTCTGGTTATCGCTATGAATCATATTGTATAGGCCCGCCGACACATACGCCCCGGCATAGCACAGAATAATAGCAGCGAATCTTATCTCAATATCCTTGCTGTTGGACACAGTTATACTGTTCTGCCCCAACTGATAAAGCAACGAAACAACATTCACTGTTAACGCGATAACGAAGGAAAAAACGATTAATCTGGGCTTATGATAAAGGACAAGAAAGCACAGCAGTGGCAGAATATAACAAAAAACCATCTGTGTTGCACCCGTGAACATGACAAATGCATACATTAACGAATATCCTGCAACTACAACATATCCCAAATGCTCCCATTCCTTATTCCTGTTATATATAAAGAAAACTATAGCAAATGGAATCAGCATCAGAAGCGCAAATAATATCGTATATTCGATCGTTCTCTCATGCTTTATAACTTCAAGTCCATAAGTTATTAATAGAATGACTATTATCGTAAGCCAGCTTATTAGTAACGTTCGGTTTATTCTTTTTATTCCAAAAATCTCATTTTCTTTCATCTTCCCAAATCCCTATGGCATGTTACACCACAATGATATATTTCAAAACAGAGCCCATGTAATCACAAATGCCTACCATACGCTCAGTCTGTCTTCAGTTATCTCTTAAGAAAGCTAATCACTGTATTCTGAAAATCATGATAAAATGGCTTCTCAATATATGCACAATGTGCCGCGCCTGACAGCACTTCCCTTGCAGAGCCTTCAGGTAATTCCTGATATCCCCTGTCAATCAGCTCATAATTCAGATACGGGTCCGAATCTCCATATATGAGTAGAGTTGGTACTCCAATCTTAGACATATCAATAAGTTCGACTGATTCATCAACGCATATATCTTTCCTTGGCCCATTGGGACTACCAGCTCCATCATTTTTCCAGCAACCCGAAGCGAAATATTCTACTACTGCCGGTTCAACAATCGCTTCGTTAATCGTCCCATCACTGTTCAGCTGAAAATCGCTCACAGCATTATCCCACGAATTCTCATGATAGTCTGTATCAACATTACTCTCACCTACGCCGCTTACGATTGGCGCATATAAGACAAGCTTATCTACTGCTTCAGGATGATTCGATACAAACCTTGAAGTAGTAACAGTTCCCCAACTCCAGCCTAAAACATCGATTCTATTCTTTCCCGTCAGGTCAAGTATCTCATCTACCGCATAGTGAATGTTATCAGCTGCATAATCTGAATCTACAATGAATCCGTCAGCCGGCTTGTCAGACTGTCCGTATCCTGCAATATCAAGCGTCCATACAGTATATCCCTTATCCGCCAGAAAGCGTACAAGACTATAATCTTTATAATTAATATCAAATTCATGCGAAGAATATGTAAGCCCATGCACAAGAATAATATTATCTTCTCCGAAGTCAGACCTACAGGTACTATCCAGGTGAAGGTTAATATCTCCGTATGGTACCGTGTATTCCTTATAATTATAATCGCCATCTGGCCTGTTATTACTCTTACAGCCCAGTAGACAAATGCATAATAAAATGCATATTGCCAAAACTAAATATGATTTCCTGATTAACATCTTCATATCAAAGCTGATTCTCCGTTTCTTTATTCGCACGCTCGAATCCCTGGTCCCTATATATGTTCGCAATCTCTACATGTATATTACCACTTTTGTCGTGTTCTCGTATGCATAAAATATATAAATGTCAAAAAAAGGCCCTATAACTACAAGTTATAGGGTCTTAGGGCTTATATGTGTATGTATATTATTTTGCAAGAATATCATCAGTAATCTCAAAGAAATGATTAGGTGTAAGATTAAAGATGTTTTCTTTTGCCTTGGTTTCTCTGTTTCTATACTCTATTTTTCCACTGCTCTTGTACTGGTGATATTTTACCATTTCA
>JAZUGT010000025.1:0-13768 GCA_045641365.1 Lachnospiraceae bacterium | reverse complement strand
ATCTGAACAATCTGGAATATATGAGAAAGTCTTATCAGCAGATGATGCAAGCTCTACAGCCTCACCATAAATCTTAGCTTCCTGATATGCCTTCTTAGCCCACTGACCAGTAACAATATATCCAGCCTTCTTATTCTTCATCATGTTCATTGGAACTTCTGCAAAGAACTGAGATGCTCCACCCTGAAGAAACAGTACCTTATAATTATCTGGGATGTTCATAAGGTCTCTGAGATCCTGCTCAGCTTCCTTAATAATTGTATCGTAAACCTTGGATCTATGGCTCATCTCCATTACCGACTGTCCGGATCCCTTATAATCCATCATTTCTGCTGCAGCTTCTTTTAATACTTCTTCAGGTAAAACTGCTGGACCTGCGGAAAAGTTATACACTCTTGCCATTTCTCCATCCTCCTATTAAACATTACTTAAGTGGTTCTACCACAACGTTTTTTATTGTAACTGTATTCAATCAATAAATCAATACACAACTGACGCGTGTATCATCAAAATCAGCTGATACCGGACTTCTCGTAAGAATAAATTATTACCGGTGTGCCTTCTTCAAGAATATCATACAGCTCACTTACCTTGTCAGTTGGAGTATTAATACATCCATGAGATCCTCCGCCTTCATACAGATTACCTCCAAACTCACTTCTCCAACTTGCATCATGTATTCCAATATGATTGTAAACAGCTATCCAGTACTGAACAAAGCTTCTGTATGTCTCACCCACCAGAGTTCTGTTCCTCTGCTTGAAATATACATCACATACAACTTCAGGTGTATCAGTTCTGTTCTTTCTGCCCGTTACCACATCAGAATCGAGTCTTAACTTACCATTCTCATAATAATATATATGTTGTTCGTCTATGCTGACCTCAACATATGTATCTCCAATATCATCAAGCCCTTTATATTTTGCCTCATTAAGATACTTGACTGTAACAAGCGAATCATTGCCCATCGCCAGTGTATCTCTTAGCTGACTCACCGCATCCTTAATATCCAGCCTGTTACCATAGGTTCCCTTATTAAGATATACCTTTCTGCCATTGTGAGTCGTGAAGGTATGATTCTGGTAAGTATTATACGGATTAAGCAGTTCCGTAACTATTTCTTCAACCACTTCATCATTAAGTACAACTGCACCGGAATCATCAAGCATAGGTAATCCGTCTGTGTCAGCCTGCAAAAATGGCATCTTCTGACTATCATTAAGTACAAGCTGTTCATCACCAAGATCAAATCCAAGCTTCCTGTCCAGAAATGCCCTTATTGCATCATATCTTGCAATAACTTTCTTATCCGCATCAGTATACTCGTATTCATCGTAGCAGTCATCTGTCACACTAATAGTGCTTTCACCCGATGCAATCTGACTGCCAACATACGATATGGCACGTTCCAGATTGATTGTTCTGCTCTTACCATCATACAAAGTAAGATTATCACCATCCCAAGTGATTCTTACGATCTGATTCTGATCAGGCCTGCCAATTCCCCATCCAGCGATAACTTTACTCAGCTTAGCTTCATCATACTTACCGCCCGGGTTGATTATCTGACCAGACTTCTCATTAGTAAGATTAAGTCCCCAGAGAAATGGATTCTGTGAAGCAATAAACTCTCTTAATGCCCCCTCGTAATCGACATGATAATCAATATCATTGAGCCCTACTGTATACTCAGAATCATCAATACATACCTTAATAGTATTATCAAGTGCAACATAGCTCTTATCGAGTATCGCTGCTACATCCTCAACTGACCTTCCCGTGCAGTATACATCGTTAATATAGGTCCCATAAGAGAATCCGTTCATGTAATACAGCGCAAGTAATAGATAGATACCAACAACCCCAAGTACAATCGTTAATATACTTATAATTAGGATTTTTGCCGCTTTATTCATTATGACTTCTTCTTAAGATCATCCTCATCAAATACTTCAGATATAGGCGCTCCTGCAGCAACCATAGGAAATACGCTGTCATCCTTCTCAATCATTACATCAATGAGAACTGGTGCCTTCATCTCTATAGCCTTACGTATTGCAGGCTCTACCTCTTCCTTAGTTGTAACTCGGATTGCATGACAGCCAAGGCCCTCTGCTACCTTGCAGAAGTCAACTCCATCATCAAGTACTGTCTGTGAATATCTCTTACCATAGAAAAGTGTCTGCCACTGACGTACCATTCCAAGTACATGATTGTTAATAACAACCTGAACAATTGGTATATTATATCTGCTGGCAGTAGCCAACTCATTCATGTTCATACGGAAGCATCCGTCACCAGCAATATTAATGCAGATTCTGTCAGGATTGCCTACCTGTGCACCTATACATGCTCCAAGACCATATCCCATAGTTCCAAGTCCACCACTTGAAAGGAATGTTCTTGGCTTAGAATACTTAAAATACTGTGCTGCCCACATCTGATGCTGTCCAACATCAGTGCTTATAATCGCTTTGCCTTCAGTTACCCTATCTATTGCTTCGATAACATAAGGGCATGTAAGCTTTGTCTTATCATAGCTTAATGGATAAACAGTCTTAAGTTCATTGATTCGTGCCATCCACTCAGGATGAGACTGCTTCTCAAGTCTCTTAAGAACATCTGTAAGTGAATCCTTAACATTACCAACAACTGACACAGTTGTCTTAACATTCTTATTAATCTCGGCTGCATCAATGTCAAAATGAATAATCTTGGCATTCTTACAGAACTTCTTCGCATTACCAATTACACGATCTGAAAATCTTGCACCTAATGCAATTAACAGATCACATTCTGTAACACCAAGATCACTTGCCTTTGTTCCATGCATACCAATCATTCCAGTATATCTGTCATCGCGACCATCATATGCTCCCTTACCCATCAGAGTATCGCATACAGGTGCATCAAGAACATCAGCGAGCTTCTTAACTTCTTCAGAAGCACCTGCTGAGATGACACCACCACCAACATAGATGAACGGCTTCTTTGCTGACTTCATCAGCTCAACAGCCTTGTCAAGTTCCTTCTCTGAATATGCGTTATTATATACAACAGCGCTTGGAAGTGCTGGCTTATAATCACATGTATCAGCTGTTACATCCTTAGTAATATCCACTATTACAGGACCTGGTCTTCCACTTCTTGCAATATCAAAGGCCTTTCTTATTGTCTTTGCAAGCTGCTTAACATCCTTAACAATAAATCCATGCTTTGTAACAGGCATAGTTACACCAACAATATCAACCTCCTGAAAAGAATCCTTACCAAGAGCTGGCAGATTAACATTGGCTGTTATAGCTACCATAGGAATACTATCCATATATGCAGTTGCTATACCTGTAACAAGATTAGTTGCACCAGGACCAGATGTGGCCATACATACACCAACCTTGCCTGTTGATCTTGCATATCCATCTGCAGCATGGCTTGCACCCTGCTCATGACTTGTAAGCACATGCTTAATCTCTGGATGCTTATAAAGTGCGTCATATACGTTAAGAATAGTACCACCTGGATAACCAAATACAGTATCTACTCCCTGTTCCTTAAGACATTCTACTACTATTTCCGAACCTGTAAGTTGCATAACTCTCTCCATCTTCTAAAATCTATTATCTAGGTAATTCGAGCACAGCTCCTCTATTACCGCTTGTAACAAGTGCTCTGTATCTCTTAAGATAACCAGATGTAATTGCTGGCTCCTTAGGAACAAAGCCTTCCTTACGCTTTGCAAATTCCTCATCGCTGATTCTTGCATTAATAGAATGATTTGGAATATCAATATCGATAATATCTCCCTCATTAATGAATGCAATTGGACCACCGACTGCAGCCTCTGGAGATACATGTCCAATTGATGCACCTCTGCTTGCGCCTGAGAATCGGCCATCTGTAATAAGAGCAACACTGCTTCCAAGACCCATACCAGCAATTGCCGATGTTGGATTAAGCATCTCTCTCATACCAGGTCCACCCTTAGGTCCCTCATATCTGATTACAACAACATCGCCTGCAACAATCTTTCCACCCTTAATTGCCGCAATAGCATCCTCTTCACAGTCAAACACTCTTGCCGGACCAGAATGAACAAGCATCTCTGGTACTACTGCGCTTCTCTTAACGACACATGTGTCAGGTGCTATATTACCACTAAGAACTGCAATACCACCAACCTCGCTGTATGGATTGTCAAGTGGTCTGATTACTTCCTTGTTAAGAATCTCACAGCCCTTAATATTCTCTCCAACTGTCTTACCTGTTGCAGTAATAAGATCTGTATTAAGAAGATTCTTCTTAGTAAGCTCATTCATTACTGCATATACTCCACCAGCCTCATTAAGATCTTCCATATACGTTGGACCTGCTGGTGCAAGGTGACAAAGGTTAGGTGTCTTTGCGCTAAGTTCATTACATACACTTATATCAAGATCTATTCCACACTCATGTGCAATTGCAGGAATATGAAGCATTGTATTAGTTGAACATCCAAGTGCCATATCAACAATAAGTGCATTCATAAATGCTTCCTTTGTAAGAATATCTCTAGGTCTGATATTCTTCTCAAGAAGTTCCATAACCTTCATACCTGCATGCTTTGCAAGACGAATTCTCTCACTATATACAGCTGGAACTGTACCATTGCCTCTAAGGCCCATACCAATTGCTTCTGTAAGACAGTTCATTGAATTAGCTGTGTACATTCCGGAACATGAACCACATGTAGGACATACCTTATTCTCAAACTCAGTCAGTTTTTCCTCTGTAATCTTGCCTGCAGCCTCTGCTCCAACAGCCTCAAACATGCTTGAAAGAGATGTCTTACATCCATCAACTCTACCAGCAAGCATTGGACCGCCTGATACGAATACAGTAGGAACATTAAGTCTTGCAGCTGCCATAAGCAGACCTGGAACATTCTTGTCACAGTTAGGGATACATACCATTGCATCAAATCTGTGAGCTTCCATCATACACTCAGTACTATCTGCAATAAGATCTCTTGTTACAAGAGAATACTTCATACCCACATGTCCCATTGCAATACCATCACACACTGCTATTGCAGGGAACATTACTGGTGTACCACCCGCCATTGCAACACCGAGCTTTACTGCCTCTGTAATCTTATCCAGATTCATATGTCCTCGAACAATCTCGTTATATGAACTAACCACTGCTACAAGCGGCTTCTTAAGTTCTTCCTCTGTATAACCAAGAGCATTATATAATGATCTTCCTGGTGCCTGCTGCTTTCCACATTTTGCCTCATCGCTTCTCATATCTATTCCTCCAAAATCAAACGATACTCCATTAGTTAGTATCATAGCACAAAAACTCAAAATATCCTATAACTAGACTCTTTCTGCAATAAGATCGCCCATCTGCTTACATCCAACCTTCTCCATACCGTCAGACATAATATCAACAGTTCTGTATCCGGCATCAAGCACATCATTGATTGCCTTCTCAATTGCAGCCGCCTCCTCATGGAGATCAAAGCTGTACTTAAGCATCATTGCTGCTGACAGAATTGTTGCAATAGGATTAGCAATATCCTGTCCTGCAATATCAGGTGCTGAACCATGACTAGGCTCATACAGACCAAACTTTGTATCATTCATACTAGCTGAAGCAAGCATTCCTATTGAACCAGTTACCATACTTGCTTCATCAGAAAGAATATCACCAAACATATTCTCTGTAAGAATTACATCGAACTGCGCCGGATCCTTAACAAGCTGCATAGCACAGTTGTCTACAAGCATATGCTCAAGTGTAACATCAGGATAATCTGAAGCAACTTCCTCAACTACTTTTCTCCAGAGTCTTGACGAATCAAGAACATTAGCCTTATCTACACTTGTAACCTTCTTACTACGAACCTTTGCAATCTCAAAGCCCTTAATTGCAATTCTTCTAATCTCTGATTCACTATAAGTAAGAGTATCAATCGCTTTCTTCTCACCATTCTCTTCTATTGTCTTACGCTCACCAAAGTAAAGTCCTCCTGTAAGCTCGCGCATAATCATCATATCAAAACCAGCGGCACTAATCTCTTCCTTAAGAGGGCATGCACCACTAAGCTGTGGATACAATACTGCAGGTCTCAGATTAGCAAAAAGATTAAGGCTCTTTCTGAGCTTAAGAAGTCCTGCTTCTGGTCTGAGTGATGGCTCAAGCTTATACCATGGACTCGTTGCAGTATTACCACCTATACTTCCCATAAGAACAGCATCTGAAGACTTACAGATATCTATCGTTTCATCTGTAAGCGGTACACCATTAACATCAATAGATGCGCCACCCATAAGTACATCTGTATAATTAATGCTATGTCCATACTTATCTGCTATAGCATCCAACACCTTCTTAGCTTCTGTTACAATCTCCGGACCAATTCCGTCTCCACTTATACATGCAATATTAAGATTCATCTCTTCTCCTCCTAATTAATAAAGGCGTAAGTTCACACTTACGCCTCTAATTCTACCATACTTTCAAGTATTATCAAAATATATAACCATTATAGTTGTTATAACATAGGGTTATATTAATTATGCCTCTGCCTTCTCAACCTGGCTTATAGCATTCTTTGTCATTGGAATTCTGCAGTTCTTATTATTACCAAACTCAATAATTACTGTATCATCCTGAATGTCAATGATTGTTCCATAGAAACCGCTTGTAGTAAGAACATAATCACCAATTGAAAGTGCTGCAAGCATTGCTGCCTGCTTCTTCTGTTCATTCTTCTGTGGTCTGATCATCAAAAAATACATAATAGCAACAAAAATCACTATATAAAGTACTAAAATTACTCCCTGATTATTAGCTATAGTCTCCATAATAAATCTCCTATCAATCTTCTAAATATAAGCATCTTAAATATAATACACAAATTCCTGCCTGTATGCAAGTATGTCAGGATACCATCCATACAACAACTGAATCATTCCATGCTATATGACATCATCTCATATCTTACAAGCGAGCCTTCAGCTATCTCTGCCGGCAATAACGCCCTGGCCACAAGCTTAAGATCTCCATCTGGCTCATCAACCTTTTGAAGATTGGCATAATCGCCATCTATACTTACTACTTTGTAATGTATCGTCTCAAACATAGTCTCTCCTATCAATCAATCGGATTCTGCATAGAATCAAGCATATCCTTCTTATACTGTGCAAACCTTCCTGCATCAAGAGCCTCTCGTATCTCTTCCATCATCTTATTATAGAAGTACAGATTATGAAGAACGCAAAGTCTCATTCCCAACATCTCTCCAGCCACAAGCAGATGGCGGATATATGCTCTCGAATATCTCTGACATGCCGGACATCCACAGCCTTCCTCAATCGGTCTCATATCTCTGGCAAACCTGGCATTCTTAACATTAATCTTGCCGTGACGTGTATACAGATGCCCATGGCGACCATTACGTGCCGGATATACGCAGTCAAAGAAATCAACGCCTCTCTCAACACCCTCTAATATATTGGCAGGTGTACCTACTCCCATCAGATATGTTGGCTTATTCTGTGGTAAGTATGGTACCGTCTCTTCAAGGATATAATACATCTCTTCATGAGTCTCACCTACTGCAAGTCCACCGAGCGAATAACCATCCAGATCCATATCTGCAATAATCTTAGCATGTTCCTTACGGATATCTGCATAGACAGCACCCTGATTAATACCAAACAGAAGCTGGTCAGGATTAACTGTATCTTCAAGACTGTTGAGCCTTGCCATCTCCTTCTTACATCGCTCGAGCCATCTTGTTGTTCTCTCAACTGATGGTCTTACGTAGCTCTTCTCAGCCTTAGATGGCGGACACTCATCAAAAGCCATTGCGATTGTTGATCCCAGATTCGACTGAATCTGCATGCTCTCCTCTGGTCCCATGAAGATTATTCTGCCATCAACATGGCTATGAAAGGTAACTCCTTCTTCCTTAATCTTACGAAGTCCTGCAAGTGAAAAAACCTGAAATCCGCCAGAATCGGTAAGAATCGGCTTATTCCAATCCATAAATCTATGAAGTCCGCCCACGCTCTTAATCAGTTCATCGCCAGGTCTTACATGAAGATGGTACGTATTGGACAGTTCAACCTGGCAACCAATCTGCTCAAGATCAGAACTGGCAACACCACCCTTAATTGCTGCAACTGTTCCTACATTCATAAATACAGGCGTCTGAATTGTTCCATGCACTGTCTCAAACTGTGCCCGCTTAGCGCGCCCTTCTGTTGTAAGTATCTTATATTCTGCCATTCTCTTTAACTACTTTCCTGATTCTTATAAATCTTCTATAAACTCTTCCAGGCATATCCCCTGCTCATGGATTATTGTTGCTGCATCAACGCCTACATATCGATAATGCCAAGGCTCATATATGATTCCTGTTATATCTTCCTTATCCTTAGGATATCTTAAGATAAATCCATAATTATGAGCATTATTCATCAGCCATCGACCAGCTTCAGTCTCTCCAAAGCCGTCGTTGAGCTGACTATATGTATCACAGATTATATCGAGTGATATTCCAATCTGATGTTCACTCGCACCAGGCACTGTTACAACAGACGACGCTTCCTTGTATGCGTCAATATATGAATATCCCTTTCCAATGTAGGACTTCATCTTTCTATCAAACAGGTACTCCTGTCTCGATATATCTCTGTATGGAGAACATACAACCAGATTGACACCATCTCTGGCTGCAGCTGTAAACATATCTGTAAGTGGTCCAAGAATCCTCTCATCACACTTCATGCTTCCCTTAATTGTACCTAATGTAAAAGTATAATCCTCAGGAATAGTATGCTCCTTATTAATTAACAGGAGTTTCCAGTCACTCTTATCAAATAATGGTACATCGGTCTGATCCTGCTGTGTTACTTCCAGATCCTGACTGGCTATGTCACTTGTATCACCCTGACTAACTATAAGATCATCAAGTGAAGCCTTATCATCATCATCACTTACTTCAGTCTCTATATACTCTTCGCTTTCAAGTTCGCTTTCCAGGACCACTTCCTGTTCATATTCGCTAACATTCAGGTCCTTTCCGTACGATACAGGTGAAAAGCTTGTCGTTGCAAAGAAGCATACTAACAGACCGATAACTGAAGTCGTCCTAAGCATTGGAACTCTTATTATCTCCCAGAGCTTACTGCAAATAATAATATATGCAAGATATAAGGCTGCAAGGTTAAGTCCCAGATTGCCTCTGCTCGCCAACTTCCTTGCTCTATTCATTTGTTCAGAACTTACATTTTTATTCATCGTCACCTAATATTATAACTTATGGAAAATTACACAGTTAGGTCTGTCAACCTTAATCTCCTTCTGATTCATAACAATCAGTCCCTTCTCCACATCAACTGTAAAGAATGTCATTGTATTAGATTCATGATTAAGACTTACCAGATGTCTGTTGTCTGGAAAAAGTGAGATATCCTTAGGGTAATCACCACTTATTGGAAGACAGAAAAGCTTATTAAGCATACCTGTCTTGCTATCAATGCTGTACATAACAGCAGAATTATCACCCGCATTGGAACTAACCATATACTTATAATCTACAGAAAGATTAAGTGCGCTCGCAGCAGAACCTGTCGCATGGTAATCATTGAGTGTACTGATATTCTGTATCTTCTCGAACTCTGGAGTTCCATTCTTATCTTCGTATGTATATACATCAATGTAATTCTTAAGCTCATGTACCACATACATATATCGACCATCCTGTGAAAACTTTATATGTCTTGGTGCACTTTCCTGCTCACTATGAACGATATCCGCAAGCTTAAGCTTGCCTGTCTCATGATCAAGCGAATATACATCAATATAATCCATACCAACATCAGCGGCACACAGATACTTATTATCACGAGTCATCTTAACGCAGTTAACGTGAGGTCTGAAATTACGCTCTGCAATATTACCCCATCCCTTATGAAAAATCTCATCACAGATTGCGCCAATGCTACCGTCATCATTAAGCTTAAGAACTGTTATCTTACCATCATGATAACCGGCAACAAATAAGAACTTGTCTTCATAGTCTGTTGACAGATAACAGCCTCGCATACCATTGATGCTTGCGCTGCCAAGTCCTGTCAGTTCACCATCTGCCTCAATCTTATATGCCTCTACGCCAAAGTCTGTAATAGAATAAAGCATCTTCTTATTGTGTGAAATAGTCACATAAGACGAATTGGTTATCTTAACCCTATCTTTCTCAATTAACTTTCCATTCTCAATGTCCACGTCATAAATTGTAATACCGTGATCATCGCCAAATGTATATGTAGATACATATGCCACATATTTATCGCTCATATAAGTGCCTCCACCTCATCATTCAATATCACATACCTTTTTATATTTTACTATAAAACCGACCAATTTTGTATCTATTTATGTATTTTTAATCTATAATATACTATGCAAAAACAATTAGATTATATATATCAGGAGTAAATATGCGACTTGATAAATACCTGTGTGACCTGGATATCGGAACAAGAAGTGAGGTCAAAGAAATAATCAGAAAAAGAAGGATTGCTATTAATGGCAATATTTGTAACGACCCTTCAACACATGTAGCCGAAGACGATATCATTACAATGGATGGTGAGCCTCTCACCTACGAGAAGGAACGATACTATATTCTCAATAAGCCACAAGGTGTAATAACTGCCACCGAAGATGCTAACAGCAGGACTGTTATGGATCTTATGTCTGATATTAACACCAAGGGGCTCTTCCCTGTCGGCCGATTGGACAAGGATACGGAAGGTCTTCTGCTTATTACCAATGACGGAGCCCTGTCACATCAGCTGCTATCCCCTCGTAAGCATGTTGAAAAATGCTATTATGTTGAGTTAGAGAGCCGATACACCAAGGACGATATAGCGATGCTTGAGAATGGTGTTGATATTGGTGACGATGAACTTACGCTCGAAGCAAAGGTTGAGCCAATTACACCAACCAGTCTCTATCTCACTATCACCGAAGGCAGATACCATCAGGTTAAGCGTATGATGTCTGCAATTGACAACCGTGTCACTTTTCTTAAGCGTGTCAGCTTTGGTGCCCTTGAACTGGATCCTTCTCTTGCCCAGGGACAATATCGCCAGTTAGATGACGACGAGATTTTTCTACTAAAATACCGCAGCAATGCATAAAAGGCGAAAACATAAGTTTTCGCCTTTTAACTATATATCGCATGTTACAAGAACCCGAATGCTTCTTTCACTCACTGATATCTCATGCTCTTCTACCTTCATATATTCACTACTACTCTTATCTGTAGCTGTATCAAAAGCAATCTTCCACCTCTTACCAGACGGAATCTTGGGAAGCGCAAAGCTATGCGTTGACCAATGCATATTAATTGCCAGATAGACAAGGTTCGTACCTGCCATATTCGTGTCGTTCTTCTCCTCACCCACATGAAAAGCAGAATTCTCAATCTTATGCGTTATATCATCCGAATACGCCTCTGCATAAAGTAGTGCAAAGTTCCTGGTAAGATCATCAAGGTCCGCCATCCATGCCTCTTCTCCATGAATCGACAGATCCGGATATCCAATGCTTAAGTAATCTGTAAGCTTATATGAACTATCCGTATGAAGTATCTTATGCTCTCTTCTGAACTTGAGACACAACTTATAAAACTCGTATATATCCGAATTCTTGTCAAGGTCCTTCCAGTTAAGCCATGTAACAGCGTTATCAATACAGTAAGGGTTGTTATTACCCTTCTGACTGTTACCAAACTCATCTCCTCCTCTAATCATAGGAGTTGGCTGAAATAATGTATTAAGTATAATCGCATTCTTAATCTGACGCTTTCTTAGCTTTAGTACAGACTTCTTGGTTGTGGCTCCTTCATAACCGCAATTCCATGACGCATTGTACATATTGCCATCCCTATTGTTCTCACCGTTAGCCTCGTTATGCTTCCTGTCATAACTAACGACATCCATAAGGGTAAATCCGTCATAATTGGTCAGATATCCAATATCTGCAATCTTGTCATCATATCCACGCATACGGGATACAATCTCTCTTGCCTGTCCTTCATCGCTCTTAAGAAACCTTCTGGCATTGTACATATAGCCATCATTATATCTTGCAAGCCTTCTATACTTAGGTCTCTTATTGCCATATATATCATTACTGTCAAAGTCATAATACATTAACTTAGAATCAGCCAGCATAGGATCTGTTGCATAGAGTCTGAGCGGCAGATCCGCACCAAAAAGATGAATTCCATCAATATGATACTCACTAACCCAGTATCGTAACACATCAAGAATATACATCCTGCTTATCTGTGGTGGAAAATAGAATTGCATTACCAGTTCCATACCGTTATCATGCACTTCCTTAACCAGCCTCTTAAACGAATCATTAGGCATAACTCCACGCTCAACATATGAAGCCTTGGGAGCAAAGTAAAAAGCCTTCTTATAGCCCCAGAAATTAACTCTCTTCTCCGTATCTTCATACATCTTAGGCCCTGCATATATATCCTCTGCCACCTCGTCTGAATCATCCAGTTCACTAAATTCATAAGCTGGCATAAGCTCAATTGTAGTAACCCCAAGCTCCTTAAGATATGGTAACTTCTCTACAATTCCGCCGAATGTACCTGGTGCAGAGACTTCGCTCGACTTATGTCTTGTAAATCCTCTGACATGAAGAAGATATATAACTGATTCAGAATAATTGAGCTTAATTGGGCTGTAACTATCAGGTGTCAGATTGGATCTTACAATCCTTCCTCTGATATATGATGGCTTTTTCCCCCATCTCTCCGTACCAGCCAGTGCCTTGGCATATGGATCCGTCAGTTCTGTATCGCCTGTATAATAATTATACTCATACTTTGAATAGTCTATATTATGAAGTTGAAGGCAGCACACATTACCAATCCGCATGCTACCATCAAATGGAATTCTATGCGTCTTTTTACTTCCGACTTCATATAATATAAGTCCTGAATCTGTCATGTCCTCAATGACAACTGCAAAATTTACAGTATTCCCACCCAAAACATTAACCCCGAGCGGATATGGATATCCAGAAGTAACATTAAATTCTTCCATTCGTCTGCCTTTCTGCCTAACCTGCCAGTCAACATATGTATTAATTATATCATACGATTAGCATTTACTACATAGTAACATATATCTATTTGCCACTTGTTATTTTAAGCAGTAAAAAGTATTATTAAATAAAAAACTAAAGGAAATGGTGATGATATGGCTAATAAAAGTGAACCAAGCGAAGTAATGACTGTAGACATAGAGCTTGATGATGGCACACAGGTCAACTGTGAAGTAATTACTATACTTACTGTTGCAGGTAAGGACTATATTGCTTTACTTCCATCTGGTCAGGATCCAGATGATGAACAGGAAGTATGGTTCTATGGATACTCAGAGAATCCGAACGATACCAACGAGGAGCCTGAACTCACATATATTGAATCAGATGATGAGTACGAGGCTGTTGCTGAGGCATTTGATGAATATCTGGATGAATGTGAGTTTGATCAGCTTGACTAACAACTGTAACCAAAAGAGGATGACCTAAAAGTCAATGTCATTAAGTTAAGATGACGAAATCTAAGATCTCAGTGTCAGAAATGATACTGGGGTCTTTTTTTATAAAAATTAGTTGACACGAATCTCAAAATGTGCGGCCGCTTTCGCTATTGAATGATAATGAGGTAGCGAAA
>JAZUGT010000024.1:0-7583 GCA_045641365.1 Lachnospiraceae bacterium | reverse complement strand
TGCATAATTGTAGGCATAGCTTCAAGCAATATGTGGAATCCCTTTAAAGGATAATCAGCCTGACTAACAAATATACTATGCTTATCGCAGCTTGTGACATCCCAGGTCCCAGTATAAAACTGCTCTCTAAGTGTCTCATTCATCGCATAGTAATTTATGCCTGGATGTATCTTTTCTGATGTCTCTCTATCAAAAGCTGTTCTTCCCGTGACATTCTTAGCTAAGGCAATTGCCTGCTTTTCCATCTCTCCACGTTCCAAGAATTTAGCCTGTTGTTGAGCTATGTTGTCCTTTTTAATGATATCTCTAAAGGTTCTTGCATTAACAACCTCCCAGGGAAGGTCAGCTGTATATTCTTCTCCACATCTTGATATCAGTCCCTGCAATCCAAGTAATAACTTAGGTGCATTCTGCGAATCCGACTCCAATAAGCTAACCACCTTTGCCACCGCCAATGTATGTCCAAACTCTGTTCCAAATACATGTATGATATCAGGCTGAAAATCGGATATTATAGCTCTAAATCTATCCTCCATATCCATACAATAGTTCTCTGGCTGAGTCTGATCCTCATAATATGCATAGCAATCTACAGCAAATCGCTCACCCAACTTGGCCTGATATTTCTTTTGCTGGTCACTCCCTGAAACTGGAAAGCACAGACCTAGACATATATCTCCAAGCCCACTATCTGAATCTACAATCATTCTTTGCAGTGCACCTGTAATCCAGCCCTCTTTATTACTGCCAGTCATATTCAGTTTTTCAGCTACCATAGGAGGTAGTATGTTGCACACCCAAAGTATCTTCATTGATTTTTACTATCTTTTTTGTCTTACTTTTTCAGTCCATATACAAAGCTCTTTATAGCATTGTATAGACCAGACATATATTTGCTCTCAGCCATCTTGGTCCTGATTCCTGCTCCAGTCAGAGTCATAATCAGTCTATATCTTCTGGCTCTCGCACCCATGTACTTATCTGTTATCTGGCAATGCTCTTTTGCCGATACTTCTCTGTTAGTTTTGGTCTCAGAAAAGCCTCCACCTTCATACTTGCTAACAGCTCCATCCATATGGATTGTCCTTGCATGCTCTTCATACACGCAGTAAAGAAAGTGTTCATAATCTGCTCTAACTTTATAGTCAGTATTATATGCCCTGCTTTTAAAAAGTCGGCCGTCATAAAAGCATACCTGATGACATGGTACATTACGATAAAGAGAAAACTCATTAAGCTTTGGTGATGATGTTACATAAGTATTGGTTGTCATATTGAACTGGTCACCATAGAATATGACTGGTTCATCCATCTCACCATGTTCAGCTATCTCATCTGCTACATGACCAAGGGTCTGCCTGTCACAGAAGCTATCGCCGCAGTTCATAAATATGACGTAGCTACTCTCCTTACTCTGGCATTCTACATGGTCATTCAGCTGGCCTACCGCTATATTCATGGCATCATATATGCCCTTGTCTTTTCCTTCGACTATATTGGTGACTTCACCAATTCTTTCTTCGAAATATCCAGCTTCTATCAAAGCATCCAACGAACCATCGGTAGATTCACCATCCTTGATGATTACCTGATAATTCCAATACTCTTGAGCATATATATTATCCAAAGTATATTTCAACTTATCGCCCGCGTTGAAACAGACAACTATTATGGAAAACCTTACTTTACTCTGTTCCATATCTACACTGCCTCCCCAAAGGTATCCGTGTGATTAAGCCATCTATGCTCATAGAACAGCCATGACTTATATGGAAGCACCCTTACTCCATCATGGCTTGCTGTAAACAGGAAATATACGAAATACATAATACCCACAAAGATGGTTATGTATAATAGTCTCTTTCTCTTTTCACTATCTTTGACACTCATGATAACTCCAGGTACTAACAAAACCTGAGGAGTTATGAGATAGTAGGCAATTCTTGTAACAAGTGGCAACCACCAGCAGCTAAGATACAATATAATGGCCATTACATTGAGATTCATATAGGTTCTATTAGCTATGTGGTCCTCGATGCTTTCCTTGTAGCATACAATACATAGCAGCAATACTAACAAGCACCTTGCTATAACTGGTGCATTCTCCAGTATACTATGGCTCTGCTCAAGATATACCGTATCCTTGTATGATGGATATAACTTAAGTGCTATCTCAAGAAGCTTACTGCTACATATAAAGGCTATCAATCCGCCTGCACATACAATTCCGATAATCCACTTGTTCCACTTAACTCCTGCCAACATATACAGCGGTATAACCACTAGCACACTTTTATGGAATGTTGCTGCAAAGCCTATCAATACAAGGAATTTAATCAGTTCTTGCCATTTTATACCATCCCAGTAACCAACTACATATCTAAGTGAATATAAAGCCAATGCTAATGCAAAGTAGTATCTGACTGTATTATATGATCTGAAATAGATTCCCAATGCCATAAATAGAAAGAAACTAATGGCAAAGTTATCGCTCTGTTCTTTAAAGCTTTTTAGGAATACGCATACAATTGCTGCTCCAAATACAGCAAACATCAGTAGATAGTCTTCCTTACCTGACAATGTATAGAGAATCCTAACAACCAGATTGTAACCTGGCTCAGTAACTACATATCCTTTTTGGAATATCTCATGGCATGTAACTACATATGTACCATAATCATTACCTACTTCCAGTCTGAATGCAGCCAAAGCTATAAGTATAATTGAGATTGCAGACATTGAGACTACATTAATGGCCTTCTGTCTGCTGATTAACTTATCCGCATATGCAGTTGTTTTAATCTGGCAGGCAAGCACAAGAGTGATTGCTGCTATCAATGTGTAAAGAACCATATATCCGTAATCTCAACTAATATTCCTTCATGCCCTGCTTCATCAGCCTATAGGCATCTGACACGCTTCTATCCTGAAGCATAGTCTCCTTATGTCTCAAAAGAAATCTATATGCCATTGGGCTAGCAAGCCCACCATAAAGGGCCTTATATAGTACACCCCTGTCATAGAAAAACTTATCCGTGTATCCGTTAAACCATGTACTTGGTCTAGGCACCTCTTTTCCAATTGTAATTGGAAGTGCATACACCTTAAGTCCCTTTTTAAGGCATTCCTGTATAAACAAACTGTCTTCTCCACAGCTGTACTTGGCTCCGCCTCCGAACAAGAGATTAAAGGTTATATTCTTTTTATGCAGCTTCTCACGTCTGCAAGCCATTGAATATGTAGGGTACCTTCCACAGTTCCACCTGTGCACTCTGTGCTCGCTCTCAGTATGATAAGTTGCCCTGTCTGCCTCAACACTTACATTGAAGAGGAGCATATCTGCATCCGGATGCTCTTCAAAGGCATTAATTACCTCATCTGCATAACCGTCATCATATACTATATCTTCATCAGAGAATAAGACTATATCTCCCCTTGCTCGAAGCAGTGCATTGTTCCTACTAAGACCCACTCCTTTTTCTGCAAAGGAATAGCAACGAATAGTACTGCCACTATGTTCATACTCTTCAAAGCCGTTATAGTCACACTGGTTAATTACTATAGAATCAGCCTGAAGATTCATCTTCTCTGCAACCTCAGGATTATTCAGTTTCATACCAGAAACCAGCATCTCCAGCTTCATAACTATCTCCAATCATCTACACTGAACTAAGTCATTGTCCCTTTAGTACATCTCAACAGCTTTAACAGGTATATCCTGCTTAATTAGGGTGTAAACAACCTTATCAATTGTCTCAGCCTTATCTTTTCCAATAGCAACCCTAAGTACAACCCCACCGGACTGTCTTAGCTTCTTAAAGGCTTCAACTGAAAACTCAAAGTCGGATATGGCAAGCATAGGATAGTTCTCTATCCTACTATCTACATTGGCCTCTTCACTATCTCCATCAATGAGATAAGCCTTATTTACCGCATACTCATCTGTTCCAAGCTTTCCAAGGTATGGTATCTCTGGATATCTTCCTCTCCAATCCTTCTCTGTATAGATTCGGTCGTCCAGTGCACAGGCAAATATGACTACAAACAAGCTAATTAAGAATGCTATAAAGCCTCCAAGAAAAGCTGCGTTAGGCTCTCTTGTATACTCGTCATATTCTTCCATTGCTGCATCTGTCCATACTTCTATTGAGTCGATCATATCAATCTGCTCAGCAAAGTGTGGCAGTGCTGTCTTATATGTGTCAGAGATACTTTGAATAAGCTCCTGATTCGTACCCTTAACAACTACTGTTAGTATTCTATAATCACCAAGAATCTCACCTGTAACTGATGTAAGAATATCCTCTTTTGCTAATGATGGATTAATCTCAATTGCATAATTAACTACAGGATCATCTCGCAGTATGCTATCCCAAGTATATGCATTATAGTAGTCTGGTCCATTAGGATACTCATCATAATTCATGTATATATAGTAATCATTGCGTATCTGGTATACTGTATTACCATTCATCACATTGCTATATATTACATACGCTAAGACGCCAATAATAGCACCGACCGCAGTCGCTGCTATTATAATCCACAATCTATGTAGGAACTGTGTCCATATTTTCTTTAGGTCCAGACGTTCACCTCTGCTATCAGTGGTCATACTCTGCCTCCCATCCAGGGTTGCCCCTATATAGTAATCACTTTTGTGCTGTAGTCTGATTGCTATCTACACCCTCTGTCGCTTCCGGACTAAGTAGTATCTTTAGTGTCAAAAGCATCAGCTTGATATCAAGCCATACTGAATAGTTCTCAATATAACTAAGGTCAAGCTTTAACTTGTCATATGGTGTAGTATTGTACTTTCCATATACCTGCGCATATCCTGCAAGTCCTGCCTTCACCTTCATACGGAAAGCAAACTCTGGCATATCTTCTATATACTGAGCGATAATCTCAGGTCGTTCAGGTCTTGGTCCAATGAAAGACATATCACCCTTAAGTATATTGAAAAGCTGTGGTAACTCATCTATTCTAACCGCTCTGATAAACTTTCCAATTGGAGTGATACGGGAATCATTCTTAGTTGCAAGTCTTGCAACTCCATCCTTCTCAGCATCCACCCTCATGGAACGGAACTTCATAATCTTGAATTCCTTACCTCCAACAGTACATCTAACCTGCTTGTAGAGAACTGGTCCTCCGTCATAGCACTTTATGATGATAGCTGTAATCAACATAATAGGCGATGTGATAACTGCAAGAAGTACCGCGCATACTATATCAATGATTCTCTTAGCAAATCTCTGCTCAACCTTAAGACTGTACTCACGTGTAAGGAATATTGGTGTATCGAATAGGTGTATTGGATCTGAACCCTTGATTATGACATCTGATATCTTTGGCATCATATATACTCTTATATTGTGAGCATACAGATACTTCAGGTTCCTGTTACGAAGCTTTGCCGGTACATCCCAAAGCACTACGCCGTCGTACTCAGACTTTAGCATTTCGCTACGAAGTTCTTCCTCATCTATTCCAATATAAACTTCATTGGCAATAACATATTTATCCTTACGAGTCTTGAACTTTGCCAGTATATCATCTGTCGGATGGTCTCCATATACAAAAAGCAGCTTTCTTGGTGGAAAGAACAATCTGTATATTCTATCGCCTAGGAATGTCCACAAGCCTGCAAAAGCTATCTGGACAAGTCCCATGGTAATCATGGAATCTCCCTTGAAAAGTCTTGTCTCCATCAGCGATATCTGGAAGTAAGTAACTACCCCGACAATTACAATGGCGAATATCTGTGACAGGAATACATCCATTGGCTTAAGATATCCTATCTTCAGTCCGCCAAATGTACTGCTGAAGAAAAACAGTAGTATGCCATATATGAATACTAACAGTATGTGACCCTTAAAGTACAGATTTACTGTCCATACATACTTTCCAAGTAATACATATATCCACTCATATGCATACATGCATGTAAGAAAAGCTACTCCAAGTAAGCTCCACAATAATATAATTGTACGTTTTACAGTTTCTTTATTACTCATATCCTTCTGATTGTTGCTCTAACTGCCCATCCCATAAAGTACCAGGCAGATGCACATACTCCCAATTTTTCAACCTCTCGGTATAAGTACCATATCCTCTTTATCGCTAAAAGCTTGTTGCTAGATAAACTCGTGGCTGGTCTTCTGTATATTGCCAAGACCTCATCAAGTCCATATGCAACTACACCAGTTCGAAGTATCTTCCACCAAGTTGCTGTATCTTCACTTGCGACTAATGGCATATGCAGAAGCTTCTTATCAATCTTCTTGGTGTCAAACATCGTAGTGGTTGTGAATATCACAGTCCTTGAAAGAGCCTTTTTGTATGTCAGCTTCTCTGGTGCTTTTACTATCCTGCCAGTTCCTCTGGCCTTTGCATCACCAAACTCATAGCTTGTAAATGAGAATGCTGCTTTCCGCTTCTCCATGAACTTCAACTGACGTTCCAGTTTATTAGGCTTCCATACATCATCCGCATCAAGAAAAGCTATATATCTTCCGCAAGCCAAATCAACACCACGGTTTCTGGCACCAGCTGCCTTCCCCTTGTTGTTGTCCATAAAGATAACCTGAATTCTATCATCCAGTTCACCAGCCATTACCATGGATTTTAGCTTCTCTCTGGTTCCATCTGTTGAACCATCCTCCACCATAATCCATTCCCAGTCAGTATATGTCTGGCTCAATACCATCTTTATGGTATCATCTATAAAATTGACTGCATTATAAACTGGTGTAACTATACTAATCATTGATAATCTAGATTTCTTCCTTAACCAAGTACTTTGGTCTGTTCTTCACCTCAAGATACGTCTACGACAGATACTGTCCAACAATTCCAAGACATAACAACTGTACACCACTTATCAATGAGATAATACAGACAAGCGACTGCCATCCACTTGTCGGATCTGTCCAAAAGCACGCTCTTACGATAATAAAAATTATAAGTGCAAATGCCAAAACACAGAACAATAACCCTAATATAGTAACCATCGCCAACGGAGCGGTTGAAAAAGCTATTATTCCCTCAAGAGAATATAATAACAGTCCCCAGAAGTTCCACTTGGTCTCACCCTTGAGTCTTTCGACATTCTCGAATTCAACCCACTTGGTCTCATAACCTACCCAGCCAAAGATTCCTTTGCTGAATCTGTTATACTCACCCATGGCAAGTATGGCATCAACCACCTGTCTTGTCATCAGACGGTAGTCTCTTGCTCCATCGACTATATCTGTCTTACTGATTTTGTTCATCAGCTTATAGAACTTTCTCGCAAAGAAGCTTCGTATAGGTGGTTCACCCTTTCTACTTACTCTTCTTGTCGCAACTGAATCATAGCCTTCATCAATGTACTTAAAGAGTTCTGGTAAGAGTGATGGTGGATCCTGAAGATCGGCATCCATCATAACTACATAATCTCCCTTTGACTTCTGAAAACCTGCATAGATAGCAGCTTCCTTACCAAAGTTACGAGAGAACCTAATCAGCTTTACTCTCTCATCAACCTCATGTAGTTTTTTTACTTCAGCCACAGTTCCATCCTTAGAACCATCATCCAC